>JBQCCG010000214.1:0-19983 GCA_051962455.1 Sphingomicrobium sp.
CGTAAGGCGTGTCACGCTCCGGAAGAAAGCCGAGACGCAGGAATATCGCCGCGTAGCAGGTGATCGCGCACAGGCCAGCATCGACCAGCATCGCGGTCCACCGTTTCGTCGGGCGAGTTCGCGTGATCGCGTAACTGCGTAGCGCCGCGAGAAGGTTCGCGGCGGTCACCGGGCGTCCGGCACTCGTGAGAATGTGGCCAGCATTTCCGCTCCGCCCCTCCACGATCGTGAGTGGCGGGCGATGGTTGCGAAGTTCAACGGCGCGAAGTGAACGTTCCGCGTTCCGCGCGACACCTAAGCAATAACATCGGCTCGAGGAATTTGGGGGAATGGACCTAGCCGGCTCCACGCTCATGATCAGCGGCGGCACCGGATCGTTCGGCTTGACGATCCTCAAGCATTTCCTCGCGCAGCCCGTCGCCGAAATCCGGATCGTCAGCCGTGACGAGAAGAAGCAGGAGGATCAGCGCAAGCGGTTCAAGGACTCACGGCTGAAATATTACATCGCCGATGTCCGCGACGCCCGGACGATGGACATGATTACGCGCGGCGTCGACTACATCTATCATGCCGCGGCGCTGAAGCAGGTCCCGTCCTGCGAGTTCCACCCGATGGAAGCGGTCGCCACCAACGTTGTTGGAACCGCCAACGTCATCGATGCAGCCATCCGCAACAACGTCCGGCGCGTCGTCTGCCTGTCGACGGACAAGGCAGTCTATCCCGTCAACGCCATGGGCATGTCGAAGGCACTGATGGAAAAGGTCGTCGCGAGCAAGGCGCGGGTGATCGACGGCAGCCGAACGGTGCTTTCGACGACCCGCTACGGCAATGTGCTGGGCTCGCGTGGGTCGGTGCTGCCCCTATTCCTGCAGCAGGTGCTGGACCGGGAACCGATCACGATCACCGACCCGGAAATGACGCGCTTCGTCATGACTCTCGACGAAGCGGTCGACCTGTGCCTCTACGCCTTCAGCTACGGGTCGAACGGCGACATGTACGTCCAGAAGGCGCCGGCGGTGACCATGGACAGTTTCGCCCACGCGGTGCTGCGCGTCATGGACCGCCCGCGCCACCCGATCCGGGTGATCGGTACTCGTCACGGGGAGAAGCAGCACGAGACTCTCCTCAGCCGGGAGGAACTCGCGGCCGCCGAGGATCACCAGGCCTACTATCGTGTCGAGCCCGACCGGCGGGACCTCAATTACGATGCCTTTTTCACCAGTGGCCAAACCGGCCTGACGGCGCTCGACGACTTCAACTCGCACAACACCCGCCAGCTGGACGTGGATGAAATGGCGGACATCCTCGGCGCGCTGCCGTGCGTCCGCGATTGCCTCCACGGAAAACACCTCGATGATCTCTGACGGGCGAAGGATCGCCGTCACCGGCGCCAGCGGGTTCCTCGGCACCAACCTCGTCCTTCGGCTCAGCGAGCAAGGGCGCGAAATCCGCCGGATCACCCGCCACACGGATAGCCGGGTAGCGGAGGCCGAGCTCGCCTGCGCCGACATCATCTTTCATCTCGCGGGAGCGAACCGGCCCGAGGACGAGAGCGATTTCATGCGCACGAACCGGGACTACACCGCCTGGGTCTCGGAAGCCGTGGCGGACGGCGGGCGCAAGCCGCTGATCGTGTACAGCTCGTCTGCAAAGGCGCTCGATGCCGGCGCTTACGGACTGAGCAAGCGCGCCGGCGAGGATGTGCTGCTCGATGTCGCAGAGCGGGGGCTTGCGACGGTATCAATCTGGCGCCTTCCGAACATCTGCGGCAAATGGGCGCGGCCCAATTATAATTCGGCAGTCGCGACTTTCTGCCACAATGCCGCTCGCGGCCTGCCGCTCAGCATCGACGATCCTGCCGCCCCGCTGTCGCTACTGTACGTCGAGGACCTGATTGAAGACTGGCTGCGGCTGATCGACGAGCCGCCGGGAACGAGCGGGTTCGCTGAATTGCGAAACGTCCATCAGACCACCGTCGGCGAGGCCGCCGAAGTCATCCAGCAATTTGCAGATAGCCGCTCACACGGGGAGACGCGGGATGTCGGCACCGGCCTCGCCCGCGCGCTTTATGCGACGTTCGTCGCCGCGCTTCCGGTCGAGAAGGCGAGCTACCCCCTGACCGCCCGTCAGGACACGCGGGGCACCTTCGTGGAAATGCTCAGGAACTCGAACGCGGGCCAGTTCTCATACTTCACCGCCCATCCCGGCATCACCCGCGGCGGCCATTACCATCATTCGAAGGTCGAAAAGTTCCTCGTGGCGCATGGAACCGGCAGGTTCCGATTCCGCCACGTCCTGACCGGCGAAGCGTTCGAGTTGGTCGGTTCGGCGGCCGATCCGCTGGTGATTGAGACCATACCCGGCTGGGCGCATGACGTTACGAACATCGGCGACAACGAACTGGTCGTTCTCTCTTGGGCCAACGAGCAGTTCGACCCGGAACGGCCCGATACTTATCCGCTGGCGCTTTGACCCAGCCGCGCCTCAAGGTGATGACCATTGTCGGCACCCGGCCGGAGGTGATCCGCCTGTCGCGGGTGATGGCCGCGCTCGACGCCGCAACCGACCACGTGCTTGTCCACACTGGGCAGAACCACGATCGCGAGCTGAACGCGATTTTCTTCGAGGAACTCGAACTCCGGGCGCCTGACCACGACCTCGGAGTAGTGGGCGAAACGCCGGCGGAAACGATCGGTCGGGTGATCATCGGCGTCGATCGGCTTGTCGTCGACCAGCGGCCTGACGCCGTACTGATTCTGGGCGACACCGACAGCTGTCTCGCTGCAGTGGCCGCGAAGCGACGGCGCGTCCCGGTTTTCCATATGGAGGCAGGCAACCGCTGCTTCGATGAGCGCGTACCCGAGGAGATCAACCGGCGGATCGTCGATCACACCGCCGACATCAACCTCCCTTACTCGTCGATCTCGCGCGACTATCTGCTCGCCGAAGGCTTTCCCGCTGACCGCGTGATCAAAACCGGCAGCCCGCTGTTCGAGGTCTTGAACTATTACCGCCCCAAGATCGACGCCTCGGATGCGCTCACGCGTTTAGGCGTCGAAGCCGGCAAATATTTCCTCGTCAGCGCGCATCGCGCCGAAAACGTCGATTCCGACGAGCGAATCCGAAACCTGGCGGGAACGCTCGATGCGATCGCGGAACGCTATGGCGAGCCGATCCTCGTCAGCACCCATCCGCGCACGCGCAAGCGCATCGACCTTCTCGGCATTCAATTCCACCCGCTCGTGCGTTTGCTGAAACCATTCGGCTTTCTCGACTACAACGCGCTTCAGCTGAACGCCCATGCCGTTCTTTCGGACAGCGGCTCAATCAGCGAGGAATCGGCGATCCTCGGCTTCCCGGCGGTCAACCTCCGCGACGCCCATGAGCGACCCGAAGCCATGGAGCAGGCGGTCGTCACGATGACCGGCCTCGGGTCTGAGCGCGTGCTGCAGGCGCTCGACCTGCTCGCGGTCCAGCAGACCAAGCCGCAGCTGCCCGCCGATTACGCTGTTCCGGACGTCTCTGAAAAGATCGTCCGGATCATCCTCAGCTACGCCGACTACGTCCGGCGAACCGTGTGGAAGGAATATTGACCGCCATGCGCGTGCTGATGGTCACGATGCAATATCCGACCGGAGCGGGACAATCCTATCTCACGACCGAGCTTGCCGACGCATTGATCGCGGCAGGACATGAAGTGGAGGTGCTGCATCTTGACTGGACAGGCTCGCGCAATTCGCGCGTCGAGGAGTTCAGGACCTCAAGCGGCGTGCGCGTGGTCCGCTGCGCCCCGAAGTATGTGTCGGGGTTCGGACTGCTCGCGCGCAACATAAGCAAGTTCGTACTGAGTGGACGCCACACGGCTCAGGTTGCCACGCGGCATTTCGATCTTCCGAGGTTCGACGCCGCCCTTGCGTGGATGCCGGCGGTCGCGATCGCGCCGTTAGTGAAGCGGATCGAGCGCGCCGGGATCCCGCATCGCCTGCTGTTCATCTGGGACTTCTTCCCCGACCATTATCATGAAATCGGCCGCATCCCGGGTGGCTTGCTCCTGCAAATCGCGCGCGCCTGGGAGGAGCGCCTGTTCAGGCGCTTTACGGCGATCATCTGCACGCTGCCAGGGAACGCGGACTACCTCCGCAAGAAGTTCCAGCTCGGTCCGGAACAGCGCGTGCTCGTCACCCCGCTGTGGGGCGACACAACGCCGCTCGAAGAGAGCGACCGGTCGGCCATTCGCCGGCGCCACCAGCTTCCAGGCGATGACCCAATCGCAGTTTTCGGCGGACAGCTCACCGAAGGCCGTGGGTTCGATCAAATGCTCACGGCTGCCGATGCGGCATTAGCCGACGGATCCAGCCTCAACTTCCTGTTCGTCGGCGATGGTCGGCTCGCTCCCGCCATCCGCGAGCGCGCAGCCCGTCAGACGAACGTGCTCTATCGCCCTTGCCTCACCCGCACCGATTATCTCGAGCTGCTTGGCGCGTGCGATGTCGGAATGGTGGCAACGGTGCCGGGAGTGACCAGCTTCAGCACCCCTACGAAGACGATCGATTACCTCCGCGCCGGTTTGCCGATCGTCGCCGCGGTCGAGCACGGCAGCGGCTTTGTCCGGATTCTCGAAGATTATGGCGTCGGCGCAGCGGTTCCGTTTGGGGAAGCCGAGCTATTCTACCGCGAAGTGGAACGCCTCGCGAAGGCGGGGGTGAACAGAGGACAGGCGAGGCGCTGCCTCGAGGAGATTTTCGACATTCGTCACGCGCTGGCCACCGTAATGGACGCGAGCTCCGAGTCCGCCGAGGAGATGGCCGCATGACGATCCTGGTGACCGGCGGCGCCGGCTACATCGGCGGTCATATGAACCTTGCGCTACGCGACGCCGGCGAGCACTTCGTTGTGCTCGACGACATGTCGAATGGCGTCCATTACGCGATCCCGCCCGGCATCGACCTGGTGGTCGGCAGCACGGGCGACTACGACCGCGTGCTTCAGCTGATCCGCACTTATCAGGTGGATACCATCCTGCATTTCGCCGCAGCGCTGATCACGCCCGAGCTCTACCGGCGCCCGCTCGAATATTACCGCGTCAACGCAGCGAACGCGCGAGCCTTGCTGCAGGCTGCGGCCGATGGCGGAGTGAACAAATTCATCTATTCGGCGACTTCGGCGGTGTACGGCAATCCGAAGGTCAACCCCGTACCGGAAAGCGCCGAGCTCGCGCCGACAACCCCCTACGGCAAGTCGAAGCTGGTTACCGAGCATATGCTCAAGGATCTCTCGGACGTGAGTGGTCTAAGATACGTCGCCTTGCGTTATTTCAATGTTGCGGGTGCGGACCCCGCCGCGCGCTATGGGCAGTCGTCGACAAAGACGACTCTGCTCGTGCAGATGGCGGTTCAGTGCGCGCTCGGGCTTCGCGACGGCCTCGAAATTTTCGGCACCGACTATGACACGCCGGACGGCACATGCATTCGCGATTACCTTCATATTTCCGACCTGATCGACGCGCACATGCTCGCGCTTGAACACTTGCGCGGTGGCGGAGGAAACCTGACCCTCAACGTCGGCTACGGCCACGGCTATTCGGTGCGCGAGATCATCGAGACCGCCAGGCGGGTTGGTCAATGCGACTTCCCGGTTGGCGAAGGACCGCGCCGGCTCGGCGATCCCGTCGAAGTGGTCGCCGATGCAAGACTCATCCGCAAAACATTCGGCTGGAAACCGAAGTTCGACGATATCGAGACGATCGTCGCTCATGCTTATGCATGGGAACTCAAGATGCGAGAGAAGCGCGCCTCGTCTGCAGCAGTCGTAGAAACGGTGCCACGCCGACAATCAGCGCTGTAACTCCGTAAGCGGTCAGATAAGCGATCTGCGGCGCATGCGCTTCGCCTAGTCCAATCAGAAGCAGCGTCAGCACTGCCATCAGCGCCATCGTCCCGATCTCGATTACGGCATAGCGCGCAGGTCTTCCGCTGGCGAAGGCGGTGAACATCGCCAGCGACGCCCAGACGCGGAGGAAATCTCCGGTCATGTAGAGCCGGATTCCGGGAATCGCCGGAACGTAGGCGCTCGACAGAAACAGGTGGACGAGCGGCCCGGATGCGACGAGGAATACCAGCAGCGCGGTTCCCATGAGGACTGCCGCGATACTCCCATATCGCGCGATCAAGCGTGAGCGTTCGTTCGAGTCTGATGCCGTCGCAAGCTGCGGGACGAAAGCCTGCAGCATGAACAGACCGACGAACTGCGTCGACATGTCCGAAATCCGGTTCGCGGCGAGCCAGTAGCCGAGCTCGGTCGTGCCGAACTGCCCCCGGTAGACCGAACGCAGCCCAAACAGAGTCACTGCGGTGAATCCCAGCGTCGACGCAGTCGCGGCCGAATAGCGGATCAAATCCCCAAGGCCGCGGCTCGTCGGGCGCCATTTGAGCGGCAGCCGGGCCGCGAAGGGCAATGCCGCGACCGCACCGACCA
Source organism: Sphingomicrobium sp. (assembly GCA_051962455.1). Classification (GTDB taxonomy): domain Bacteria; phylum Pseudomonadota; class Alphaproteobacteria; order Sphingomonadales; family Sphingomonadaceae; genus Sphingomicrobium. The sequence goes on from JBQCCG010000214.1 coordinate 6,475, forward strand.
ATGGCCCTCCAGCGAACGCCAGGGCCGCCGCCGAATAGTCCCGATGGACGATGAACCAGGCCGCGGCTGCGGTGCCCGCCAGGGTGCCGACCGACTGTGTGCCGAGGCTCTGCGCAACCATCTTCCGGCCCGACAGCAGGCTCCAGCAGACCTGCCCCGGCCCTGCCGCGAGCGACAGGACGGTGAGGGCGACGATCTCGCTTCCAAAATCGCTGCTGCCGGTCAGCACCTGAGAAATCTGGCGGCTGAACAGCACTGCCGGAATGCCCAGCACCGGGACCGCAATCACCCAGACCGCAAGTCCGGCGCCATGCACGTCGGGAAGCTCGGCATCGGTCGCGGCGGCCGACTGGCGGATCAAACCGTTCTGCGCTCCTCCGGCGACCGCCATATTGAAGAACGCGGAAAACGCGAGGAACTGGGTGAAATCGGCAAACCCCTGGACGCTCAGGAACTGGGTTGAAAGCTTCAGCAGGATGATCGCCGAGAGAATCCGGATCGCGAAATAGATCGGGATGGAAGCGTCGCGGATCACGTGCTGGCCGCTACTTCGGCAGGCAGCATCACCGAGAGCGCCCGGCGCGAGCGATGCCACAGCCAGATCGCAATCCACACGGCGTAAATTGCGTATCCATCGTAGCCCGCGAGCACCTGATCGTTCGCGGGTAGATAGAAGATCATCGTCGTGGTGAGGGCGAACAGCACTGCCGCGGGGTCGCTCATCCCCGCGGCCGCCTCGCGCCACCATTTGCCCCACATGAAACCGATCAGTGCGAGGACGAACACCGCGCCCAGGAAACCGACGTCGTTCGCGATCCACGTAATCAACGTCGACCAGTAATATTCTTCGGGCCATCCGTCGGCGGCATTGCGGTAGGTATAGGTTCGCTTGTGCAGCGTCGGGTCGCCGGTGACGGCTTCGTATACCGACAGCATGGCCGGAGAATGGCCGAGCCCGAAGCTCGTATCGAACGGCTTCTCCATCGCCAGCTGGAGCCCGTAATAACCCGAGCAGGTCGACAGGATGAAGATGGTCAGGCTGAACCTCTGCCGGTGCGGGAGCCAGGCGATCACCGGATTGTCGAGGTCAGCGCAGATTCGGCTGCTGTTCGCGCAAACCGACGTCCGGCTGACCACGCCGCCAAGGCGCTCCGCCTTCCGATCCGTGAACAGGTTCTGGGCGAACAGGAGGAAGACGATAGCGATTGCCGCGAGCTTCCATGAGCGGCGCACCAGCTCGGCGCCGCCTCTGCCGATCGCAATCGCTCGTCCGACGGAGACGAACGCCGCGGCAATCCCGACGAGGAACAGATCGGCAAGCTCTCTGTCCGTTCCGCGCAGGATCGAGAAAATGATCGCGGTCGCGACGATCACAATCACCGACGCTCGCCCCAACCAGCCGATCGAGTTCCAGCGGATGATTCCAAGCGGCAGGATCGCATAGGTCAACGGCGCGATGGCCATTCGAATGGCGACCAGATTGTCGCGTTCGCCGGTGGTGAGGAACAGCTGTTGCTGGAGCCGCCGATAGGCCGCGGCCTGGTCCTTCAGCGCCTCCATGATGTCCCAGGGATGCAGCCCGGTGTAGGCGACGCTTGAGGGGATCAGCAGCAGCGCGGCTGCGACGGCGCCGATCGGCAGCCAGACTCCGAGGTGGGGCAATGGAGCGGCCACGCGGGTCGGACCCGTGGAGCCCCTGAATGCGCTGACGGCGAGCACGGTCAGGCACAGGCTGACATAGCCGATCAGCCGCGCCCAATTGGCGAGAGTGTAGATCGGCCAGTCGATCGGCCAGGTAAGAAACAGCAGGAACGTCGCCACCACGTATGCAAGCACGACCGCGAGAGGCAGCCGCGTCAGGCCGGCGGGAGTCACGACCGGGAGCGCCCTCGGGAATTGCCATTGCGGCGCCGAGATCGCGCTGCTCCGATTCACCTGATGCCCCGTCCCGCGTTCACTGTCGGGTTAGTGCCGGGGATGTGCGCGGAGGTTCGAAGTAGCGATTGCCAATCGCATCTCGAATGACGTCGAGAGTCTTCGCCATCCCTCGGGCGAACGACAGATGCTCGTAATAGTATGCGCGGGCGGCGCGCCCCATCGCCTCTCGTTGTTCTCGCGGCGTCTCGGCCATTCGAACAATCGCGTCCGCTAGCGCTTCCGGATCCTCCGGCGGCACTGCAATCCCGGCGGCAGCCTCGGTGATCAATCGAGCGGCATCGCCATTGACGCTCATCAGCACCGGCCGGCCCGCAGCCATGTAGGCCTGCGTCTTGGTCGGAATGACGTGCGCGAAGAGGTCCTGACGCGTCAGCGTGCAGACGAGCGCATCCGCACGGGGATAGATCGCGGCCATCGTCTTGCGCGACACTCGGGGATGAAAGCCTATGCCAGTTGCCCCAAGCTGGGTGACCAAGGCACGCAGGTTCTGCTCTTCCACACCGTCGCCGATCATTAGCAATTGCAGCTTCGGCAGCCGTTTACTGGCCAGCGCGACCGCCCGGATCATCGTCTCGCAGTTCTGCGCACGGCCGAAATTGCCCGCATAGGTCAGCTTGAACACGCCCGGCTCTTCGAGGAACGGAGCGGAGAACTCCGCCGGCGCTGCGAAGGCCTTCTCATCCGTCCAGTTATAAACGACGACAACTTTTTCGTCCGGGACGCCGCGCTCGAGCAGCTTCTGCTTCATGCCCGGGCACTGGACGACGATGCGCGCGGCGCGCCAGTGGACGAAATTGCAGGACAGCTGGAGCAGGCGCGACAGCGCCGCCGCTCCGGCCATGTCGCTCGCGGCGACCGAGTCCGGCCACAGGTCCTGGATCTCGATCACGAACGGCACACGCCATAGCCATCCCCACAGCGCAGCCGACAATCCAACCGTGATCGGCGGATGATAGACGTAGGCCAGATCGAACTTCCGCCCGTTGATGAGCCCGTAAGTCAGCGACGAGAGGAAGAAAGACAAGTAGTTCGCAATCCGCCCGATCGAGGATCGGCTGTGGCTCGGATAAAGCGGCACGCGATGCACTTCGAAGCCCATCAGCGTCTCGCTCTGAAAGGGGCGAATGCGATAGCCGGGGTAAAGCTTCCCGCCCGGATAATTTGGGAATCCGGTCAGAACCGTCAGCTGCGCTCCCTCGGCGACCAATCCATTCAGGAATGCCTCGGTCTTGCTGTTGTTCGGCTCGGGCTCGAACCACTGGCTTACATAGAGGATGCGCATGCCCGATCCCCGGCGACACCGCGCGGTTGAACCGCACTCGGTGAAAACGGCACCAATTCAACGCTGCGAGCCACACGCGTCTGTGCAGCGTGAGGGGGTACAAGGTTCATGGCGACCATTGCTCCAGTTCAATTGGTTGAGCGGTTCGCCGGAGTTGCGGTGCCGTTCTTCGACTGGAGCGCGCTCTACCGGGAGCGCTCGGGCGAGTATCTTCGGATCATCGATGAGACAGCATCCGCCGGCGGTTTCATCCTCCAGGCCGCGGTCGAGGAGTTCGAGCGCAAGCTTGCTCGCTATCTCGGTGTGAAGCATGCGATCGGGACCTCCGACGGCACCAACGCCATGCTGCTGGGCTTGCGTGCTTGCGCAATCGAGCCCGGGGCTGAAATCATCCTCCCGAGCCACGCGTTCATAGCCGCCGCGCAGGCGATTCATTTCGCGGGCGGGGTTCCCGTTCCAGTTGACGTCGACGAGAGCGACGGCTGGCTGATCGATCCCGAGGCGGTGCGCGCGGCGATCACGCCGCGGACCCGCGGAATCATGGCGGTGCATGTGAACGGTCGCGTCTGCGCAATGGACGAGCTACGGGAGACCGCGGAAGAGCACGGCATCAAGATCTACGAAGACGCCGCGCAGGCGCTGGGCGCAACGCTTGACGCTCGCGCGGCGGGCACATTCGGCCGCTGGGGCGCATTCAGCTTCTATCCCTCGAAGACGCTCGGCTGCTTCGGCGACGCCGGCGCGCTCGTGACCAATGATGACGAGCTTGCCGCAACGGTCCGCGCGATGCGCAATCATGGTGCCGGACCCGACAAGGTGATCCACTCGGATTGTGCCGTCTGGGGGACCAACGCGCGGCTCGACAATATCCAGGCGGCGATCCTCGCATCCAAGCTCGACTGGTACGATGAGACAATCGAGCGTCGCCGCTCAATCGCCAAGCGCTACGATGATGCGTTCAGCGACTTGGCGATCGATCACCCGCCGGCGCCCGGCTCGGACCAGCGCCACTTCGATATCTTCCAGAACTACGAAATCCGCTGCGATGGGCGCGATGCTCTTCGCGAGCACCTCGCCAGCCGCGATGTTGGAACAATCATCCAGTGGGGCGGAGTCCCCGTCCATCGCTTCCGAAATCTCGGATTCACCCAGCAGCTGCCGCGCACCGATCGGCTATTCGACGGGTCGCTGCTCCTTCCGATGAATCACCTGCTCACCGACGAGCAGGTCGATGTTGTGATCGACGCGGTTCGGGAATTCTTCAAATGAGCTCGACCGAAGAGCTCGCCCTCACGCTGCGGCGTCACGTCGTGCGCATGTGCAGCCGCGGCGGAAGTTCCCACGTCGGTTCCGGCCTGTCGATCGCAGACATCATCGCGGTCCTCTACGGCGAGGTGCTCAATATCGATCCAAAGCGGCCGGACTGGCCCGACCGGGATCGCTTCATTCTGTCGAAGGGACATGCCGGCGCTTGCGTTTATGCGGCACTTGCCGAAGCCGGGTTCTTCGATGTCTCGGCGCTGGAGGCCCATTACCAGAACGGCTCGAACCTTTCCGGACACGTCAGCCACAAGGGTGTGCCCGGAGTCGAAGTCTCCACCGGCTCGCTCGGGCACGGCCTCGGTATCGCTGCGGGAATGGCCTTCAACCTGAGGCGGCTCGGCGGAACCCAGCGTGTCTTTGTCGTCCTCAGCGACGGCGAATGCGACGAAGGCTCCGTTTGGGAAGCGGCTCTGTTCGCCGGCCATCACCGGTTGGCGAATCTCTGCGTTGTCGTCGATTACAACAAGCTGCAGTCGATCGGCCGCGTATCCGAGACTATCAACTTGGAACCGTTCGGCGCCAAATGGCGGGCGTTCGGCTGGCATGCGTTGCGCGTCGACGGTCATGACCATCAGGCATTGAGCGCTGCGTTCGCGGAGCGCGCCGACAATCGCCCGACCTGCATCGTCGCCGACACGGTGAAAGGCCGCGGAGTGTCCTTCATGGAGAACCAGGTCCTCTGGCATTACCGCGCTCCAAGGGGCGACGAATATGTCGCCGCCATGCGCGAGCTCGGCATCGACCAGGATGCGTGATTCCTTCGTCCACGCCTTGAGCGAGCTCGCTGCCGAAGACGAGCGTGTCATGCTTGTCAACGGCGATCTAGGCTTCGGAGTCCTGACCGACTTCATTGCCCGCTTCCCCGACCAATATGTGAACGCCGGAGTCGCCGAGCAGAACATGACCGCGATCGCCTGCGGAATGGCGCTGACCGGCGCCCGCGCCTACACTTATTCGATTGGGAATTTCCCGACGCTGCGCTGCCTCGAGCAGCTGCGCAACGACGTCTGTTACCACCAGGCGGACGTCACCGTCGTCGCCGTCGGCGGCGGCTTTTCCTACGGCCAGCTCGGCGTCTCCCACTTCGCGACCGAGGATCTGTCGGTGATGCGAACGCTTCCGGGAATGACCTTGGTCGCGCCGTCGGACCCGTGGCAGGCCTATGAGCTGACCCGGCAGCTGCACGCCCGCGGCGGACCAGCGTATCTTCGCATCGACAAGGGTTCGGCGGACCTGCCGCCAGGCGAGGTCGAGCTCGGCAGGATCCGCCAGGTTCGCGACGGCGATGATGCCGTCATCTTCTCGACTGGCGCCATTCTGTCCGAGGCCCTGGCCGCCGCCGATGCGCTCGCCGACGAAGGCATCGCGCTGCGGGTGATCGACGTGCACACGGTCAAGCCGCTCGACATTGAGGGTATCTGCACCGCTGCGGCCGAATGCGGACACGTTTTGACTTTGGAGGAGCATGTCGTGGCCGGCGGACTCGGCGGAGCCATCGCCGAGGTCTGCGCCGAATCCGGCGTCACCTTGAAAAGCTTTCGCAGGATCGGCCTCGGTGACGCCTTCCCCGACGTGGTCGGCGACCAGGCCTATCTCCGCGTGCGCTACGGTCTCGATTCGGCGAGCATCGCCAACTCGGTACGGCGGATCCTCAACTGATGGCCAAGCGGCTGTTCGACATCATCTTTTCGCTTATTGCCACCATCCTCGCGCTCCCGATCGTCATCGCTGCCGCGCTGTTGATCTGGCTTCAGGATCGTCGGTGGCCCTTCTATCGCGGTCTCCGGGTTGGCCGCGGTGGGCGTGATTTCCGAATGATCAAGCTGAGAACGATGGTGCCGGACGGAGAACGCCTCGGCGCCAGCTCTACGTCGATTTCGGACTCGCGCCTGACTCCTCTCGGCAGCAAGCTCCGCCGCTTCAAGATCGATGAGCTTCCGCAATTCTGGAACGTCCTCATCGGCGACATGAGCATCGTCGGGCCGAGGCCCAATCTCCGGAACGGAGGTGTGGATCGGTACACGCCCGAGGAGCTGCGGTTACTATCGTGCCGGCCGGGCATCACCGATCTCGCCTCGATCGTTTTTTCAGACGAGGGCGAAATCCTCAAGGACTCCGCCGATCCGGACGGCCTCTACGATTGCGTGATCAGACCGTGGAAAAGCAGGCTGGCGCTGATCTACGTCGACAATCGCTCACTGTTGCTCGACATGCGGCTGGTCTGCCTGACCGCGCTTGCGATCGGGTCGAGAGAACGCGCTCTTCGAGGCGTCGCGAGAATCCTGAATGGGCTGAACGCCAACGAGGAATTGAAGCGCATCTCTCGCCGCAACGACCCGCTGCCGCACGGACCGCCCCCCGATAGACCGGCGCAGCTCGCAACACAGTAGGAGGCTCGATTGCGCGTTTACCTCCTTCTATTCCCCAGCAGCCTGTTCATGCCTCCGGTGCTCGAGCACGTCGTGGTGGCCGGTCAGTACGAGGTCGTCGGCGTCGGCGGCGTCGATCCGCAAAGCCGAGGGAGCTCGCTTGCGTGGCTTCGCTCGCAGATCGGCTATTGGGGCCCGTGGGCCACGACGTGGATCGGTGGCGCCACGATCCTTCGCAAGGTACCGGCGCTCCTGCGATTCCCCCGCGTGTTCCGACGCCTTTCGAGCCTGGCCGAGGCCTGCAATGCGTTGGAAGTTCCTTACGAACGGGTCGCGGACGTTAACGACCCGGCATTCCTCTCCAAGCTGCGGGAGTTGGAGGTCGACGTGATCGTCTCGTTCCAGCAACGCATTTTCAAGCCCGCGCTACTCGAAACGCCTAAAATTGCCTGCCTCAACGTGCATACTGGAATCCTGCCGGGCTACAGGGGATTCAAGCCGGTCTTCTGGATGCAGTCGCGCGAAGAACCGGAAATGGGCGTGACGATCCACACCATGACCGAGCGCATCGACACCGGCCGGATCATTGTGCAGCGACGCTGGAAGCGACGCGCCGGCTCCTCGGTGCTCGAGAATCAGCTGTGGAGCTATCGCTGCGCCGCTCATTGCATCGTCGAAGCCGTCGAGACGATCGGGGAATGCGCGCCTCGACACTCGGGTAAAATTCCCGACGGCTCAGCCTATTTCAAGGCGCCGACGAAAACCGAGCGGGACCTTGCGCTGGCCAAGGGAACTCGCCTTCTTTAGCCCTTGGCGGCTCGGCCAGCAGGGGAAATGGCCACCCATGCGATTGCACCCGATTGCGCTTCCGAATCCTGCGCCGGGCGAACTCTCAACGTCAGCCACTGTGCGGTGCAGCCCGCCGGCACATTGATACTTGTCCGAGCTTCCGCTCTAGCGTTGAGCGGCTGATCAAGCTCAGCGAGGACCGCGCCCCCGCTTTGCCCGCATGCAATGGTCCAATACGGCGGCTCGCCTGCGAGTTGTGCCGCCGTCCTGCTCGCAAGACTGTAGCTGCCCGCCGGAAGGGTAAGCAGTTGCGCGGCGACTTGTCCGCTCCGCCCTGGCGCGGCGCCGTATTTCAGCGCCGGCAACGAGCCGACGATCGCGCGTTCACCGATCAGCATCCCGTCGTTCACCAGTCCCCAGCCGAACGGAAATCGAGCCGATGGATCCCCGAAATGCATATCCGCGACGCCCTTGGCTGGTCGACCGAACCGTTGGTTCAGCAGAATTGCAGGCGCGAACTGACCATTCGCCGCGAGCCGTTCGGTCAGCTGCTGGTCGATTCCGTTTCCAACGATGAACCGGCGGTCACTCATTCGAGCGACGACGTTTGCGAGTCCGTCGAGATGCGCTCCGCTGGTGAGCGCCCATTCGATGAAACTCAGCCGCCAGTCGCTCCTGCGATCAAGCGTTCGCGCGAGGGCTGCTGTGAGCGTCGGGTCGGCGGACGCTTTTGCCAGGACCGGGAACAGGATCGGCTGCGCGTCGGTCGTGGTTCTCAGCGCAATGTCGAAGTTTCTGAGCGCACCGGCAACATCTCCGCGATCGACCGAGTCCTGGATCAGCCATAGCCGCGTAGGCAGACTTCGCCGACTGAGCCGATCAGACAGTGCGAACAACCGACGCGCTTCGTCGGTCTTGCCGGACAGCGCCAGGTCGAGCGCACGCAATTCGATTGCCGATACCTCTGTCGCATCGCGGGCGAGCGCCTTGCGGACCAGCGCCCGAGCATCGGCTCGCCTTGGATTGTCGAGCGCTGCGGCTGCGTTCGCCGCCGCCGCGGCGTTCCACGGCGCGATTTCCGTTGCGATCAGCGGATGATCGACGCTCGCCCAATCCGCGAGCGACGTGGGGACGAACACCGCAGCCGCGAGCAATGCAGCCACGGCGATTCCTGTCCGAGCGACCGTCTTGTGCGCCGTTGTTGGCGAGCGCCTATCGCTCGTAGCTATACTCGAAGCCGTAGCCATAGCCGTAGCCAAGATGCGCATGCCTCGGTTCGAACTTGGTCAGCACGATCCCGACGATGTTCGCCTGGGCGGCCTCGAGCCGCTGGAGCGCCCGCTTGGCGGCACCCGCCTGCACCGCGCGCGCTTCCAGGACATAGACCACGCCTTCGACCGCGGACGCGACCAAGGGCGCGTCGGCCAGGCCGATCACCGGCGAGCAGTCGACGATCACATGGTCGAATCTGTCCTGGAGCCGCTTGACCAAATCACCGAGCCGGCTGCCGGTCAGCAGGTCCGCCGCATTCGGCGGGTGCGGTCCGGCGGTGATAGCAGACAATCCCTCATGCTCCGTCGAACGCAACATTGCGTCGATGTCGTCGTTTCCGGCGAGGAAATTGCTCACTCCGGACCCCTGGTTGTCGAGCCCGAAATAGCGGTGCACCGCGGGCGCGCGGAGATCGGCATCGATCAGCACGACCTTGCGCCTGGCGCGCGCCAGCGATTGCGCGAGCGCGAGCGCCGTGATCGACTTGCCTTCGCGCGGCCTTGTGCTGGTCACCGCCAGCGATTTCGGAGTGCCGCGAACCGTCGACAGCTCGAGTGCCGCTTCGATCGCCAGATAGGCTTCTACGAGCGCCGAACGCGGGTTGTCGAACGCCTCGAGCGGTGTTTCGCGCTTCACCTTGGGTACGGTTCCGAGCAGCGGATGGCCGAGCTTCGTTTCCGTGTCCGCAGGGTCGCCGATGCCTTCGTCGATCTGCTCGAGCCCGGCGGCCACTCCCATTCCGGCGAGCCCCCCAAAGAACATCGAAAGCAGAAGGTTGATTATTAGCTTTGGGCTGCTCGGCCGATCGGGTAGCTTTGGCGCGTCGACGATGCTGACATTGTTCTTTTCGACGCCGCCGGCGACGCCGATTTCCTTATATCGCTGCAGCAGCGCGTTATACAGCTCGCGGTTGGTGTCCGCGTCCCGCTGATAAATGTTGTACTGGATGCTGCGCTGGCGAAGGTCCGTCAGATTCCCCTTCAGGGCGTTCACGCGGCCAGCGAGCATCCGCTCCCGCGAGAGGGCGGACTGGTAGTCCTGATCCAGCGAGGTTCCGACGCGTCCTTCCTCGGCTGCAATGGCCTTGTCGAGCGATTGGATCTGCGCCTTCAGGGCAAGCGCGGGCGGATAATTGGGTTCGAACTGCTGCAACATCTTCGCATAGTCGGCGGCGTCCTGAGCGCGTTGCTCGCGCATGCGTCCGATCGCCTCGTTCTGAAGCGCCGTGCCGGTCGCGTCGGGGCGCTTGGTCAGCCGGCTTTCGGCGGCCACGCGTTCAGCAGTCGCGACCGCCAGCGCGTTATTCAGCGTGACCAGATCATCGCTGACCAGCGAACGGTCGGCGCTCGGCGGCGGCGAGTCCTTGCCCGTCGGCGGAGCGGTGGCGGGAAGCATGATGATTCCATGGCTCGCAGCATAATCAACGGCCTTGCGTTCAGATTCCTCCAGCTTCATGCGCATCTGCTCGAGGCGGCTCTCGAGGAAATTGCGAGCATAGTCCGACGCGGCGTAGCGCTGCTCGAGATTGGTCTCGATGAACTGCTTGCCCCAGGCATCTGCGATCCGCTGCGACAACGCCGGGTCCGGGGTCACCGCGGTCACGTCGACGAGCCGGGATCCGCGCACCGGCGCGATCCCGACATGCTCGAGCAGCTCCTTTCCCATCACTTGCACGCGGTGCGCGCGGCTGGCTGCATCGAGCACGCCGCCCTCTCCACCGTCGAGCAGCTTCTGCTCGCCAAACATCTTCAAGACCGCGGGGTCGTCGGCCAGCCCCAGCTCGCGCACTACCCGCTCCGACAGCTCCTTGGTCTGCAGCAAGCCGTACTGCGTCTGGTAGAATTCCTGGTCGGCGACACTGGTGTCGCGCTCGACGCTGTCGATCTCGACTACGCGATCCGTATCACGTGTAATGTCGAGCCGCGCGGTAGACGAATATTCGCGGGTCATCAGGGTCGTCATCAGGATTCCGGCAAGCGCTCCGATCGCCACGCCGCCGAGAAGCACCCAGCGCCAGCGCGAGGCAGCCCGAAGGAGTCTCCGAACGGGCGGAATTCGCTCCGCTCCCGCCGGACCCGCGAAAACGGACAACTGGCCGGGCCCGAATGCCAGCGCATGCGGCGAGATCGTATCCATCAGTGGATCCTTTCCAGCCCGATCACGACAGGCGTGGTGAGCAGCGGGAACATCTGGATGAACTGCTGGAACAGGCGCTTCGCCTTGGAATCGCCGACGACCACGATGTCGTTCGCGTAGATTTTCGGGTCCGGGTAAATCCCGCGGCGGATTGCGCCGAGATTGTAGAGCGCGGCCATCGGTCTTCCGTTCACCGAGCGGAAAACGACCACGTCGTCGAGCCGAGCGAATTCGCCGGTGCCCTTCGCGTTCGCGACCGCGCGCATCAAGGTGATGTTGCCGAGCGCGGGATAGCTGCCCGGCTGCCCCACCTGCCCGTCCACGGTATAGACCTGGCTGGTGGTCTCATCGAGGTTTACCGTGACCTGCGGATTCTTGACGTAATTGCCCCTGAGCCGCTGGTCGATCGCCTGTGCGAGCTGGGCCGGAGTGAGGCCGGCGGCCTCGATGGTGCCGGCGAGCGGAAGCGAGATGCGCGCGGCGGCATCGACCTGGAACTTGCCGCTGAGCTCCGGCACCCCGAACACGGTGACGTCGAGCTTGTCGAACGGACCAATGTGATACGGGCTGCTGGCGACGATCAGGTCCGCGCCGGTGGGCGGCGGTAGGTCGGTGAGCTTGGTCACCGCGAGCGGTCCAGGACCTTCCCCCACCCGGGGGCCGTTGGAACAGCCGGCGACGGCACAGGCGATGAGCCCAATGAGCAGGGTCGCTAAGCGGGTCATATGCGGAGCCTCAGTCCGAGCTGGAAGACGGTTTGTGGCTGAAATGGGTCTTCGCCGAGATTGATCCTCACCCCGCGCCGGCTGCGGACGTTCATCGCCTCGGCAAAGCCGGTGAGATTGTCGCGGATGTTGTAGCGCAGCGCGACGGTGGTCGACCAACCGTGCTCGCTTTCAAGCGGCGACATCTCGCTTCCCATCTCGTGCGTTCGGAATCCCTCGATCCGGCCGGTTACCGCCGCCTTGGTGGTGAGCGTCTGGGTCACCGAGACGTAAGCTGAGCTGAAGCGCGTATGGACCCAGCGCTTGTTGATCACCGGGTCCCGGAAACCCATGATCGTCGATCCGGTCATCCCTTGCGCGAGCAGCCGCGTCTTCGGCCCCAGGTCGGCGTTGATCCCGAGATTCCAGAAACGCGTCCGCCAGCCCCATTGGCCGCTCGGCTTGAACGCCTGCGGGTCGGCGCGATTATCGTAATAGAACAAAGACGCGCCGAACGCCGACGGCGCGCGCCATTCGAGCCTTCCGTAAAAGCCCGGACGATGGTCGATCTCGATGAACGAACGGGTCTCGTGCTGCTGCAGCAAAGTGATGAAGGGGTTGAGCGGCGGCAGCGGGATGTGCCCGAACACCGTCGCTTTCTCGTTATGCAGCGCCCAGCCGCGGAACGACAGCAGCGTCCCTGCCGTGTCGTCGAAGCCGAAGATCGCGCCGGTGAAGCCGAGCATGCTGTCGCCGATCGAGGTGCGGACGGTACCTTCGAGGCCGAGCACCTTCACTTCCTCGCCCACCCAGGCGTTGATCGCAGACGGGGTCAGCACATTGACTGTGCTCCACGCGCCGCCGGTCGTATGCTCGAGTGAAATCTCCGGCCACATGATGCCGGCGCGAACCGAATAGCCGACCGGCCCATTTTGCGGAGGCAGGAAGCTCATAAAAGCTTCGAGCAGGTCGACCGGATTCTCCTGGTCCCGCTGATAAGCGGCCGAAACGCTCGCGCTCAGAGAATTGGTGAACCGCGGAGTCCAGATGATGTCGGCTTCCTGCGGAACCGCGAAGAACTTGTACCCGCCGTCGCGATTCCCCTGGAACTGCGTCTTGCCGAGGCCGCGGTTGACGAACGAGCGCTCACCGTTGGCCAAGGCAAGCCGCCCGTCGAGCAGGACGGTGATCACGTTCTTCGACAGGATGTCGGGGCCCGACGATTGCGAGGCGGTGTCCGATGTCGACGCAACCGCTTCCGGCGGCGGTGAGCTATCTGAGTTCGATTGCGCCTGGGTCGACGACGTCGTGTCTGCAGTCGACGACGGTTGCGACTGGCCCGGATCGGATTGTGCCCACGCTGGCGCCGCGGCGGCGAGGCAGCATAATGGTGCGAGCCCCAAAGCAAGCTTCATGGCAGTGCTTCCCCTTCTTGATTCGTCCAGCGCGCCACTCGTCCGATGCGCATTGCGGTGCCGCGATCGGCGATCGATCCGAGCTGGCGAGCCACATCCCCCGAAGCGACGCGCGGGATGCCTGCCACGATTGTCAGCGCGACGTCGTTGCTGCGCGCTTCCATCAGAGGCTTCGACAGAAGGATCAGGTCCGCCCTGCTGCCCGGGTCCAGAGAAGGCTCGGCGAGACCGAAACGGCGAGCGCTCACACGTCCGACCGAATCCTCCAGCCGCGCATCGTC
>JBQCCG010000215.1:0-47224 GCA_051962455.1 Sphingomicrobium sp.
GGGCCCGGAACCCCCACCCCTCCCCCCCCCCCGGTGGCGCTTCCGGGCCCTTTTCTGTCTGGGGTACAGCCACAGCAGAGCCTGATCGGGCGGCCTTCCGGGCCGCCCGCCAGTGCGTGATCCGGATGGCCAGGAGTGCAAATTCGTAGAGGCCATAGAGCGGGACCATCAGCATCATCATCGAGACCGCGTCCGGCGGCGTCAGCACGCCCGCGACAACTGCAGCCGCGACAATGGCGTAGCGCCGCGATTGGGCGAGTTGCTGGCGGGTGACGATTCCGGCGCGCTCCAGGATCATCAACAGGATCGGCAGAAGGAACGCCGCCCCGAATCCGAACAGGAAATGGGTGACGAAGTTGAGATAATTGCCGACGCCGGGGAGCGCCTCCTGCTGGATGCCCCCGACATTGCCCTGGTAGCTCAGCAGAAAGTGAAGCGCCCACGGCATCGCGAGGAAGTAGGCAAAGCAGGCCCCGGCCGCGAAGAAGAACGGCGTTGCTACCAGGAACGGGAGGAACGCGTTCTTTTCCTTCGCGTAGAGCCCGGGCGCGACGAAGCGCCACAGCTGGGTCGCGATGACCGGAAAGCTGACCATCAGCGCTGCGAACAGCGCCACCTTTATCTGCGTGAAAAAGGCTTCGAACACGTCGGTGTAGATGAGCTTGCCCTGGCCGGCGTGAACCAACGGCTGCACCAGTACGGCGAAGATCTGATGCGCGAAATGGAAGCAGACAAAGAACGCAACAACGAGCGTCGCCAGGCACCAGAGGAGCCGGCGCCTGAGCTCGATCAGATGCTCGAGCAGCGGCTGCTTTGTCTCGTCGATATCCTTCACGGAAGCGGCCGCTGTTCGGGTGGCAGCTCTTCGCCCGGCTGAGTTTCGTCGAACGGCAGCGTCGGCTCCGGCACTTCCTCCAATGGCGGCATTTCGTCGGGCTGACCCGGTTCCGGATAATGGCCGTCCGGTGGATGGAGGCTCATGATCCGCTCATTTTCCTCCTTCCAGCGCTTCTCCATCTCCTCGAGTTCGGCCTGCCGGACCATGTCTTCGATCCCGGCAGTGAAATGGAGCGCCATTCCGCGCACGCGACCGACCCAATAGCCGACGGTGCGCATGACCTTCGGCAGCTCCTTGGGGCCGATGAAGACCAGCGCGAGGACCGCAATGATCGCGAGCTCGGCGGAATCGAAACCGAACATGGAGAATGAAGAGCGGCTTAGCGGGGTTCGTCGTCCCGCGGCGGAGGCGGGGTCACAGGCTCGGAAGGACGAGGCGTGACGTCGATCGGCTCCCTCCGGCCTTCATCGCGCGGCAGCTGTCGCGGCGGTTCGTTACGGCGCTGCTCGTCGTAGCGGCGCGTCTTTTCGTCATCCTCGTCCGCCATGCCCTGCTTGAAGCTTTTGATGCCTTTCGCAACGTCTCCCATCATCGACGAGAAGCGATTGCCGCCGAACAACAGCAGCAGGATGATCGCGAGGATCAGAATATGCCAAATGCTTAGACCGCCCATGGGGGAACTCCTTTGAGGCGGGTATCTAGTCCGCCTCGCCCTCGGTTTCCAGTTGAAGCTGGAAGACAGACTCATCGAGTGGGTCGAGTAATCCCGCGGCCTTTAGGTCATCGATACCGGGCAGGTCGCGCCTCGAACCGAGTCCGAAGTGAGTCAGGAACTCCTGGGTAGTTGCATAGAGCAACGGCCGGCCGGGGCCCTCCCTGCGCCCGGCCGGCCGCACCCAGCCGGCGTCCATCAGCACGTCGAGCGTGCCTTTCGAGATCTGGACGCCGCGGATCGCCTCGATCTCCGCGCGGCTGACCGGCTCATGATAGGCGATGATCGCCAGTGTCTCGGTCGCAGCGCGGGACAGCCGCCGCACTTCCTCGCGGGTGCGGCGCAGCAGATGGGCAAGGTCGGGTGCCGTCTGGAAATGCCAACGCCCGCCACGCTCGACGAGCTCGATCCCGCGGCCCTCGTAGTCGGCGGCGAGTTGCCCGAGCGCGATTTCGATCTCGCCTTCGCCGACATGGTCGGCGAGCTCCTCGATGGTGAGTGGCTCGGCCGACGCGAACAGTGTGGCTTCGATCGCGCGGAGCAGATCGTCCATCAGGCCGCTCTCTTGAGGCGGATGGGCGCGAAGGCTTCATCCTGGGCGATGTCCAGCCGCCCGCGGCGTGCGAGTTCGAGCGCGGCGAGGAAGCTCGACGCCAGGCACGACCGGCGGAACTGCGGGTCCTGAGTCGATGGCAGGAAGCTTTCGAGGAAGGTCCAGTCGAGCGCCATGCCGATCATCTTGCTCACGCGCTCGATCGCTTCGTCGAGGGTCATCACGGCGCGGGCGTGAACGACGTGCATCGCCGGCTGGGTCCGGGCTCGAACCACGCCGTAAGCGGCGAACAGGTCGAAGTCGCGGACCTGCCATGCGGACTTGCGGACCAGCCGAAGACCTTCGGGGTTGCCGCGCAGGAACACGTCACGGCCGATGCGGTCGCGGCCCATCAGCCGGGCGCCCGCCTCGCGCATCGCATCGAGCCGCTGCAGCCGCATCTGCAGCCTCAGCGCGATCTCCTCGGGGCTCGGATCCTGCTCGGGGTCCTTGGGCAGCAACAGGCAGGATTTGAGATAGGCGAGCCACGCAGCCATCACGAGATAATCGGCGGCAATCTCCAGCTTCAGCGCCCGGGCCTGGTTGAGGTAGGCGAGATATTGCTCGACCAGTTGCAGGATCGAAATCTGCGCGAGATCCACCTTCTGCGCCCGCGCCAGGTTGAGCAGCAGGTCGAGCGGCCCTTCCCAGCCGTCGATGTTTAACGTCAGTTCATCCGACTGGCGGATCGGGGGTGAGTCGAAATCCTCGTCCACAAACACAGATTATCCCATTAGTGGTGTCACTGCGACCGCAGAGCCACATTCTGTTGGGGATAAGTGCCCGAGATCCAGCTTTAGATCACACTTGGGCGAGGAGCAGGTCGCGCTTGGCGATTTCCTCAGCGAAATCAACGCCATCGTCGTCGACGCGAGTTCCCGCAATGGCCCGGGCCAGCCGGGCTTCGCTTTCCGGGCGGAGCGCGGGAACGGTAGACGCCACGGCGACCATCTCGTCCATCTTCCCGGAGCAGTGCAGCGCGGCGTCGCAGCCTGCGGCCACCACGCCAGCGGCGCGGCTGGCGAAATCGCCCTTGAGCGCCTCCATCCCGATGTCATCGCTCATCAGGAAACCATCGAACCCGATCCGTTCGCGGATGATGTCGCGGATCACGATCGGCGACATGCTCGCCGGCCGGTCGGCATCCCACGCGGTGTAGACCACGTGCGCGGTCATCCCCATCGGAGCCCAGGCCAGCCGCTCGAACGGCTCGAGGTCGGTCGCCAGCTCCTCCGCGCCTGCGGTAACGATCGGCAGCTCATGATGGCTGTCGACCAGCGCCCGCCCATGCCCCGGCATGTGCTTCACGATTCCGACGACGCCCGCCGAAGCCATTCCGTCGAGCACCGCGCGGCCGAGCGCCGCGACCTGCATCGGCTCCGAACCCAGCGAACGATCCCCGATGATGTCGCTCGCGCCCTCCTGCCGAACATCGAGCAATGGCAGCGCATTCACGTTCACGCCGACCGAGCGCAGCATCAATCCGAGCGCGCGTGCGTTCGACCGCGCCGCTTCGATCGCCGATGACGGAGCCGTTCGATACAGGACCGCGAAACGCTCGGCGGCGGGAAAGGCCGGCCATTCGGGCGGCCGCATGCGAGCGACACGCCCCCCTTCCTGGTCGATCAGGATCGGAACGTCATCGCGTCCGCTGAGTTCGCGAAGCGAGTCCGTCAGGCGACGAAGCTGCTCGGAGTTCTCGCAATTGCGCTTGAAGAGGATGAACCCGGCCGGCTCTGCATCACGAAAGAAGCTTCGCTCCTCTTCGGTGAGCGCCAGCGCTTCGAGACCATAGATTGCGGCTTGCATTATTGAGCGACGAAGCAATTCTCGCCGGCGGCCTTCAGCATCTGGCACACCTGCTTGGCGTCGGCCGGTGACCCGGCCCCCGCCCGCAAACGAATCCCGCCCGGGAACGGCACGATCATCTTGTTGAGCGCGGCAACGCTGGGGAAGCGTGTCGACAACGCGGTCCAGGCGCGTTCCGCCTGCGCCTGGTTGGCGAACGCTCCGAGCTGGACGACGCTACCGGAGCCGCCCGTCGGCTTGGGCTCCGGAGCCGTTTCGGTCGGCACCGGAGTTTTGGTCTCGTTCGACGGAAGCGCCTTCGGCTGATCCTTGGCCGGCTTCGCAACCGGGGTCTCCGGAAGCTTGCTCAGGTCGAGCTGAGAATTCTTGTCCTCGCCCGCGCTCGTCTCGAACGCCGTCTCGCTCTCGCTGCTGATGTCGAGTCCGCCGCGGGTCGGCGGCTTCACCTTGTATGGACCGGGTGGCGCTTTGATCAGCGCCGGCGGACCACTCACTCCGGTGCCGCGCTGTCCCAACCAGTAGAACGTACCGGCGACAATGAGTGCGGCGATGATCACGACAATGAGCGCCGCCAGCATGCGGCGAGCCGAAATCCCGCGCGGCTCGTCCTCGTCCTCCACCGGCGCGAGCCACGGCAGCGGCTCCTCATAGATGTGGTCGTCGGTCACCGCTCGACCCTGGCCTTCCAAGGCAAGCCGATAACCGCGCAACTCAGGTCAATCTTGAGCATGCGCTGACAAAGCACCTCGGAATGCGCCTGCGAGGTCGTGCCCACCTGGAAGCGGTAAAAGGGACGCCCCTTCGAATTCCGCGTGACTCTTACGACTGCCGGCAGGTGAGCCATTGCGGGATAAGCGCGGACCATGAACCACCAGCCGCGCTTCGCCTGGTGGATCGAGCCGAATGCCCCGACCTGAACGAGGCGTCCCGCGGCTCCCTTTATGACTCGTGGCGGCCACGGCCTGGGCAAGACGAACGGCGGCGCGGCCGGCGCAGCCGCCGGCGGAGGCGGCGCGACGTTCGCCGCGCTCTGCGCCTCGACTTGCTGTTCGGAAGCGCCGCTTTTCCGCGCTTCCTTGGTCGCCACCTTTCGCACCGGCGGTGCAATATGGACTTCCCTCATCGGCTCGGGACGAACCTCGGGCTGGGGCGTCATTCGAACCTCCGGCTGTGGGACGGGCCGAACCTCTGGCGAAGGTGCTTGTGAAGGAGGCAGCCGAACCGTTGCCGTCGATTGCGCCTGTTGAGCCGGTGCGCGAGCGCTTGGCTCAGCGGTTCTTGTCCCGATCCAGAAACCACCGGCGGCGACCGCGAGAAACGCGCCGCCACCCCAAATGACGATGCTGCCGCGCCGCTTACGCTGCGGTTTCGGCGTCGGGTCGTCCGAAAGCCACGGCAGCCGGTCCATCGGGGCCGCCGCATCTACGCGGCTCATTCAACGCATCTCCTCGGTCGCTGCGACCCCCATCAGGTCGAGGCCGCTGCGGATGATTTGCGCGATTCCCATCGCGAGTTCCAGCCTTGCCCGCGATAGTTGTGGATTATTTTCAAGCAGGAAGCGGCGCTCGGGATCGTCGTTGCCGCGGTTCCACAGCGCATGAAACTCGGCCGCGAGATCATACAGATAGAAGGCGATCCGGTGCGGCTCGTGTGCCGTTGCAGCGCCTTCGACGACCCTCGGATATTGCGCCGCTCGCTTCACCAGCGCGAGTTCTTCGTCATCGAGCAGCGACAGGTCCGCGTCGCTCGAGAGGTCCACGCCCGCTGCCGCCGCCTTGCGCTTCAATGAGCTGATCCGGGCGTGGGCGTACTGGACGTAGAAAACAGGATTGTCCTTCGACGCTTCGACGACCTTGGTGAAATCGAAGTCGAGCGGCGCGTCGGCGCGGCGAGTGAGCATCATGAAGCGAACGACGTCCTTGCCGACTTCGTTCACGACATCGGCGAGCGTGACGAAATCGCCCGCGCGCTTGCTCATCTTCACCGGCTCACCGCCGCGGAACAGCCGGACCATCTGGACCAGCTTGACGTCGAGATCGACGCGACCGTCTGTCAGCGCCTTCACCGCCGCCTGAACGCGCCTGACCGTTCCGGCGTGGTCGGCACCCCAGATGTTGACGAGGTGGTCTGCGCTCTTCGCCTTCTGCCAGTGATAGGCGGCGTCGGCGCCGAAATAGGTCCAGCTGCCGTCCGACTTCTTCATCGGCCGGTCCTGGTCGTCGCCGAACTCGGTCGAGCGGAACAGCGTCAGCTCGACCGGCTCCCATTCGTCGTGCGGATCGAGGCTCTTGGGTCGCTCCAGAGTGCCTTCGTAAACGAGCCCCTTCGAACGCAGCACCTCCATCGCCTCCTCGACGGCGCCGCTCTTCTGAAGCTCGGCTTCCGACGAGAACAGGTCGTGGTGGATGTTGAGCAACGCGAGGTCGTGCCGGATGAGGTCGAGCATCGCCTTGATTGCGGCCGACCGGAACACGGGCAGCCACTCGGCCTCAGGCTTCGCCACGTACTCATCGCCATATTCGGCGGCGAGAATCGTCCCGACGGGCTTCAGATATTCGCCCGGGTACATGCCTTCCGGGATCTCGCCGATGCTCTCGCCAAGCGCCTCGCGGTAGCGCAGGTGCACCGAGCGGGCGAGGGTATCGACCTGTGCCCCGGCGTCGTTGACATAATATTCCTTGGTGACCCGGAACCCCGCCGCTTCGAGCAGCCGGGCGAGGCTGTCCCCCACCACTGCTCCGCGGCAGTGGCCCATGTGCAGCGGACCCGTCGGATTCGCCGAGACATATTCGACATTGACCCGCTCGTTCGCACCGACGGACGAGAGCCCATATTCGTCGCCCTCGCTGAGGATTGTGCGGAGCTCATCGCGCCAGGCGTCCGGGGTCAGCCGAAGATTGATGAAGCCAGGCCCCGCGACCTCAACCGATGTTACCGGCGGAAGCGCTTGGAGTTTCGGCCTGATCGCTTCGGCGAGCGTGCGCGGGTTCGTTCCGGCGGGCTTGGCCAGCACCATCGCCGCGTTGGTCGCAAGGTCGCCGTGAGCGGGGTCGCGCGGTGGTTCGACCGTCACATTCTTTCGGTCGATGCCGGCCGGAAGAACGCCGTCGGCAATAAGTTCGTCGAGCACTCCATCGAGGAGCGCTGCATATTGGGCGTAGAGGCTCAAGTCGCGTCCATTGATGCTGGAAAGCCGCGCCTCTAGCGCAGCGGCAGCGGCGCGTCACGCCTCGGCTATGTCAGCGGCGGTCGTAGCTGCAGCGAGCGCCCCACGCGTAAACTTCTGCGCTTCCGGGCTTCGGACGCACCGACGCCTTGCAGGCGGTCTCCATTTCCTGCTGCTCGGCACGGATCGCCTGCCCCATCGCGCGACCGAGGCGCTGCATCGCCTGCTCGAAATTCGGCTGTTGACCCGAGTCCGCATGAGTGCGGACGACCATCAGCATCGGCTCAGCGGGATCGATGATACCTGAGGCAGTGTCAGGCGCCGGCGTGATGATCAGCAGCTCGTTTGACTGAGCAGCTGCGGCGGGCGCCGCACCCAGCATCGAAGCTGCGGCTAGCGCCGCCCAAGCGAAATTCCGCTCGAACCCCATGATGTTGAGAATCGGCGCAAGGAGTTAAGAAAGTGCAACCGTTTGGATGTGCTAGGCGACGATCAGCGGCCGCTTCACCGCCGTACCTCGGGTCTCCGGGAACAATGTGGTCATCGTCCGCGCCGGCTCGAGCGCATAATGCTGCGCCAGCGCTCCCGCGATGAGTGCGTCGAGGTCGGTCGTCGGATTGAGGTCGCGGCCCTCATAGAGTGAGGCCTGCGTGAGCCCCGGCCAGTCGGCAATTACCTTGCCGCCGGCGACGGCGCCGCCGAGCAGCATCGAGACCGACGCCTGCCCATGATCCGTCCCTCCAGTCCCGTTCGGACGTACCGTTCGGCCGAACTCGGTCGCGACGGCGACCAATGTGTTCCCCCAGGCAGGGCCGAGACCGGTCTTCAGGGCGGCAACAATCTGATCGAGGTCGCGAAGCTGCGCGTTCAGGCGTCCGCGCTGTCCCGAGTGGGTGTCCCAGCCGTTGGTTTCGATCATCGCCATTCGAGCGCCGTCGCCGAGAAGCATCTTGGCGGCGAGCGCGCCGGTAACCTCGCCCCGCGGACCGCCGCCGCCCTTCATCGGGGCGCCGGCTTTCATCCGGGTGTCCATCGCCTCGGTCCACAGCTCGTGCAGCTGTCTGTCGCCTTCGTACAGTGTGGAAACCCGCGCCAGCAGGTCGTCGGACGGGCTCGGCAGCTGTGACGACGCGTAGGACGAAACTTCGTGGCTTCCCCGCAGGGCCATCGGGACTGTGGTCGAAAGCGCCAGCGCCTTGCCCTCATCGGCCGGCAGGAGACCGATCAGGCGGTTCATCCAGCCATCCTTGAGGCGGTAGGCGGCAGTGCCCCCTGTCTCGAGCACGTTCTGGCCGTCGAAATGCGAGCGGTCGCGGTAGGGCGAAGCCACGGCGTGGACGAACAACGCCTGCTTGTCCGCATAGATTTTTGCGGTCTCCGCAAGAGCGGGGTGGAGGGTGAAGAAGGAATCGAGCTTCGCTCCGCCGGCGGAATCCTGCACGAAGTCACCGCGAATTCCGGCAAAGTTCGGGTCTCCCGTTGGCGCCAGGATCGACAGGCCGTCGGCCGCGCCGCGCTGGATGATGAAGACGAATCGGCGGTCGGTGTTCGCACGAGCGAACGCCATCTTCGGAAAGCCAAGCGCCGCGAGCGCGCCCGCGGCGCCGCCTGCGTGGATGAATGACCTGCGGCTGAGCATGTTCATCTCCTCACGAATTCCGGGCTGACGAGCAGCAGCGCGAGCCCTTCCGCCGGACTTTCCGCTCGAGCGATGGACGTGCGCGTCGCTTCGCTGAGGGACTCGGGGAACAGCTTCTCGGCGAGCGCTCGGGCGTCAATGGTGGACCCCGCCTTGTCGGCGATCCGCTGCGCCACCTCGACACGGCGGACTAGCGCGTCCGGACCGGCCCAGCTCGCTGCGATATCATCCCAGCCGGCGGGAGAACCCGGCTGCCACGTCGGCTGTCCAAGCTGGCGGAGAACGTTTGTCGCCATCATCGGCTCGAGCTGGGCGGTGCCGACGGCGCGCAGCGCAGACACGGTCCAGTTCCAGGGATTCTTGAACTTGAGCGGCTGCGGCGCCCACGGCTCGGGCGAGTCGATCAGCGCGCGATAGACGGTCGAAAGATCGCCGCCGCTCGCGAGATAAGCCCTGCTCAGGCGCTCGACGAGCGCCGGCGGAGGATCGTCGCCGGCGAAGTGCCGCGCGAGCTTCGTCGCGAGATGCTTGGCCGTCGCCGGACTGGCGGCGAGATCAAGCAGTACCGCGCGCGCCTGACCTTCACCGTCCTGCGAGTACCTCTTGCCCATGATGGTGCGGGTGCCCGGCTCATGCAGCGCTTCGGCGAACTGGAACTGGCCCGGATTGCCGCCGATCAGCCGGGCCGCGGGACCACGGCCGAGGCCGCTTACGGTCCAACCGGTCAGCGCCCGCGCGAACTCGGTCACGTCAGCCTGGGTATAGCCGGTGCGGACACCGAGCGTGTGCAGCTCCATGATCTCACGCCCGAGATTCTCGTTGAGACCGCGCTGCTTTCCGCCGCGCATCGCGATTCGCTGGCCGACGATGGAATTCGGGCCGATCGACTGCACCTGATCGAGATACAGCAGCATCGCCGGGTGCTGCTCGACCGCCAAGAGCATGTCGGAAAAACGCCCAAGCACGTGTGGGCGGATGGCTTCGAACTCGAGCAGTCCGGCGAGGCCGATGACCGGCAGCTTGTCGACGGACACTGCGAAATGATTGGCCCAGAAATTGACGAGCCGCTCGACGAACGGCGTATCGGTGGTGAGCGCGGAATCAAGCCGCGCCGCGTTCATCACGAGATAGTCGTCGCGGATGCTCTGGCGGAAATAGCGCTTGGTCGCGTCAGCCTGGGGGTCCGCGGATTGTTGCGGCTGCTGCGGCTGGACGCCTCCGATGGGCATTGAAGCGCGCTGAAGCTGGCGCTTGGCCCTGCCGGCCATTTGCTGTGCTGCAAGATAGTCGGCGAGCTGGCCGACGACTTCTGTCCGGCTTGGGACTTGCGCCAATGCCTGCGGCCTCGGCTGAAAGCGATCGAGTTGCTGGTGCAGCCAGCGCTTTGGATCGCCCGGCGGCTGGTCTCCCGGACGGCCGCCGAGGCCGAAGCGGTTGAGCGCGATCGTGGTCGAGAGCATGCCCGTCTCCTTGACGGCAGCATTGTCTTCCAATCGGCTGAACCGCCTCTGAAGGCGAATTTTACAATTTTGTAACCTTAGAAGCGGTTCGCCGGCAGGTTCACGGGCCCGACCAGCTCTTCGTGCTTGGCGATGGCGAAGCGGTCCGTCATACCAGCGATGAAGTCACCAATTGTGCGCTGCTGCTGGACATCACCCGCGGCGCCCTGCCAGCTGCCGGGAAGCAATCCGGGATCGGATAGATAGACGCGGGCTAGGTCCGCCACGACCCGATCGGCTTCGTCGCGAACCGGCCTGAGTTCGGCCAGATCATAGAGATTCTCGTGCAGGAAGCGCTTGAGCAACCGTTCATCGCCCGCGAGTGGCTCTGAAAAGCCGGCCAGAGGTCGCCCGGCTGAGCGGACCTCGTGGATTGTCTGGACGCCGGCTTCCCGGACGCGGCGCTCGGTCTCGGCGAGCACGTCTCCGACCATGGTGCCGATCATGTCACGCACGAGCGCGCGCTGCCGCTTTTCGAGGGACAGGCCAGGGTGCCTCTCTGCGATCGCGTCCCACAGCGGTTTGACGAGAGGCAGGTCGATCAGTGCGTCCAGATGGAGAAGACCTGCGCGAAGGCCGTCGTCGATGTCGTGATTGTCATAGGCGATATCGTCCGAGATCGCCGCGACCTGCGCTTCCAGGCTTGGCCAGCTCGCAAGCTCGAGGTCCCATTCGGCGTTCGCCTCAGCCATCGCCCATGTCGGTGCGCTTATCGGACCATTGTGCTTGGCGAGGCCCTCCAGCGCTTCCCAGCTGAGATTCAGTCCATCGAAGTCGGGATAAGGCGTCTCCAGCTTGGTGACGATCCGGATGGCATGGGCATTGTGGTCGAAGCCCCCCGCGTCAACGAGCGCCGCATTGAGGGCGTCCTCACCGGCGTGGCCGAAGGGCGGATGACCCAGATCGTGGGCGAGGCACAGCGCTTCGGTCAGGTCTTCATTGAGCCCCAGCGCCCGAGCGATTGTGCGGCCGATCTGCGCGACCTCGAGGCTGTGGGTCAGGCGGACTCGATAGTGGTCGCCGTCGGGAGCGACAAACACTTGGGTCTTGTGGCGAAGCCTGCGGAATGCGACCGAATGGATCAGCCGGTCCCGGTCGCGCTGGAAAATGTCTCGCGGGCCGCGCGGACCGCTATGCTGCTCCTGGTGAAGACGACCGCGCGATGTTGCAGGATTGGCGGCCAGCCGCGGCGGAAGACTCATTAGTCAGCGAGTGGCGCAATCCGGTCCGTCTGGGAATTGATATATTTCGAGGTGTGGACGCCAAGTGTTTCGAGATCCTCGGCGAAGAAATCCGCATCGGACGCGCCTTTGAAGGGACCGATCAGAAGTAGCGCGTCATCGCCGCCGTTTGCGACATAGGGCCTGATGCCGCCGAAGAGCTGACGATCCTGCGCCTTGAGGCGCCGATATTTGGCCGAAAGCCCCTCGGCATTGCCTCTGGCGAGCTGAAGCCAAATCTTGGGTTGCGACACTACCGATGTCCGCTGCTCGCTGG
Source organism: Sphingomicrobium sp. (assembly GCA_051962455.1). Classification (GTDB taxonomy): domain Bacteria; phylum Pseudomonadota; class Alphaproteobacteria; order Sphingomonadales; family Sphingomonadaceae; genus Sphingomicrobium. The sequence goes on from JBQCCG010000215.1 coordinate 11,753, forward strand.
CAGGCCGCGGCGGCGCAGCATAAGCGACCTGCACGGCTTGCGGGTGCCATTGCGATTGAGCCGCTTGGGCCACCGCCTGCTGCTGCGGCTGCGGGTTCGATCGGAGCATCGCGTCTATGCCCGCGAGACGGTCGGTTGTCTCGTTGCTCGCGGCCGCAAGCGCGGGCGCTGCAGTGGGCGGCGCCGAATAAGCGATGGTTGTCCCCGAATCCGGGAAGATGCCGAGATTGATCGCCGCGGCCTTCTGCCCGGCGCTCAGTGAAGGAAGGCGCTGAAGAAACGGAGCAATCCTGGCGGAGCTTCCCGGCATTGCGGCATTGATTGCCGCAAGCGCGCCCGCCGGATTGCCGTCCAGCGCGAGCACGAATGCGCGCGCTCGTTCGGCTCCCGGATCCCGCTTCGCCATCAGGGGCGACAATGTTGCAAGGGCGGTCGCGCGGTGACCGCTGATCGCCAGGCTGAGGGCGAGACGCCGTCGCGCTTCCTCATGGTCCGGGCCGGCGAGCGCCGCTCGATAGTCGTCTTGCGCCTCCGCCTGGCGGCCGAGCAGGTCGTAGGCGAGGCCACGGTCGCAGCCGATCGTCGCCACAGTCGCGCCGAGCTGCACGGCGCGCTCGAAGTAAGGCAATGCGGCCTGCGGTTGTCCGTTGATGACCGACACGGCGCCCATTCCGGCCTGCGGCAGCGGACTGTTGGGATTCACGTCGTCGGCGCGGGCAAAGAAGCCCGCGGCCGCCTCGGCATCGCCGAGCACCAGCGCCGCGCGCCCGGCCCCGATCAGGGAGGTGAAGTCCTTCGGGTCCGCGGCGAGATTGCGAACGTAGCGCGCCAGCGCCGCCGTCGCGCTTTCGTCATATTGCGAATAGCTGCCCTGCGCGGCAGCCGGCGTGGTTGCGAGCGCGCAGCCGCCGCACGCAAGAATCATCCCTCCGAGATGCACCAATCCCCGCATCGTCCCTCCCGTCGCGCAGAGAATCTTGCGCAAAGCTTTCTGCCTAGAGGCTTTACGATGAGCCGTGCCGCCGAGCGGGTGAGGTGGGCATTTGCCCGCCCCGTTTAACGAAAAGGGCGACCGCAAGGGCCGCCCTTCGTCTGAATCTCGTGAAGGATTATTGGTTGTTCTGGCGGTTGAGGAAGCGCGGAATGTCAATCGGCTCGCGCTTGTAGCTCGGTTCGTCTTCCTCGATCTGGGCCTTTGGAGCGCCGCGCGCGATGTTCGACATGCGCTCGAACAAAGTACCGCCGCCGCTAGCCGCTGGAGCTTCGCTCTCTTCTTCGTCCGGGGGCGTATCGATCGGCGGAACGCCGCCCGGCGCTGTCAGGATGTCGTCGGCGCCGAGCAGCAGCTCCTCGTCTGCTTCTTCGACGGCAGTCTCGACTGGCGCTTCCTCGACTTCTTTCGCGGCGACCGGCGCCGCGGTCTGCCGTGCCGGGAAGCTGAACACCTTCGCGGGAGCCGGCTGCGCGCCGACTTCGGCCTCGATCCCCGTCGCGACCACCGAAACACGAATCTTGCCGCCGAGATCATTGTTGAAAGCCGAGCCCCAGATGATGTTCGCGTCGGGGTCGACCAGCTCCTTGATGTGGCTGGCGGCCTCGTCGACCTCCATCAGGCGCATGTCCTCGCCGCCGGTGATCGAGATGATCACGCCTTTGGCGCCCTTCATCGAGACGCCGTCGAGGAGCGGGTTGGAGATCGCTTTCTCGGCGGCTTCGATCGCGCGATTGTCGCCATCAGCTTCGCCGGTGCCCATCATCGCCTTGCCCATCTCGCTCATCACCGACCGGACGTCGGCGAAGTCGAGGTTGATGAGGCCGGGCATGACCATCAGGTCGGTGATCCCGCGGACGCCCTGCTGAAGCACCTCGTCGGCCATTTCGAAGGCCTGTTTGAAGGTCGTTTCCGAATTGGCGAGCCGGAACAGGTTCTGGTTGGGAATTACGATCAACGTGTCGACGTGCTGCTGGAGCTCGGCGATGCCGGCGTCGGCCGAGCGGCCGCGCCGTGCGCCTTCGAACGCGAACGGCTTGGTCACCACACCGACCGTCAGGATGCCCTTGTCGCGCGCCGCCTTGGCGATCACCGGAGCAGCGCCGGTGCCGGTGCCTCCGCCCATTCCGGCTGCGATGAAGCACATGTGCGCGCCCTCGAGCGAAGCGACGATTTCGTCGATCGTCTCCTCGGCCGCGGCGCGGCCGATCTCGGGCCGCGACCCGGCGCCAAGCCCCTGGGTGATCTTGAGACCGAGCTGGATCCGCCGGTCGGCCTCGGAATGGTTGAGCGCCTGCGCGTCAGTGTTGGCGACAATGAAGTCCACGCCCTGCACGTCGGCGCGCATCATGTTGGCGATGGCGTTCCCGCCGGCGCCGCCGACGCCGATGACGCTGATCCTCGGCCGTAGCTCGTCGACCTCAGGCCGCACGAAATCGATGCTCATGTCCCTAAACCTCCCCCAAACACTGCAACGCGTTGAGCCTTCGGGAAGAATCTTTGAATCATTGCGAGTCGCAAGCCAAGCAGAAAAGTTAACGGGGGCGAAAAAACATGGGGAAAGTGTCGCTCGAAAGACTCACTTTGGAGCAGCCGATGGCCCGAAGCGCGATCGGACGGTTGCCTTACTGTCACTAACGTCACGGAGCGCGGCGTCTTTTGCGTGACTTTAGGCAATGGCCCGCCCGCTTTCGAGGACAGCCCTGACCAGACGCGCACCATGCGCCCGAACCAAGCACAGCTTCGGGTTTGTAGGACAGCGAAATCGTCTTCGCTGCCGGTCATAATCTCCGTTCATGCCGATCGAACTCATTGACCGCTTCCGAGGCCGCTCTGGATATCCTGTTCGTCCTGCTCGCGAGTCTGCAATTTTCGAGGTCCCGTCCCGGTCACAAATCGGAACAGACCGTAAAGGATGACCGCTCCCACGGGAATCATCCAGAAAAGCTGCAGCATGATCATGGTCTTACGCGTGAAGACGTCCGTTTCCCACCCATTGCGGACCGCGCGAGGGCCGATAGGATAGGTTCGACGCGAAAGTAGTGGGGGTGCCGTGATGCGTAAGATCTTCCTCGCACTGTTTGCCGCCTTGATCATCTCGTCTTCGGCCGACGCCACATGCGAGGTCGGCAAACTCCTCGAGTTCAAGGTCACGATGCAGGGTGTCCGGCCGCTTGCCGATGTCGGCATCAACGGGCGATCGCTTCCGTTTACCGTCGACAGCGGTGCATTCTTCAGCAGCATCTCCCCTGGGACGGCGGCGGAACTGGGCCTGCCTCTCGAGCCGTCGCCCATACAAATGCGCGGGATCGGGGGCGAAGCCGGCAGAACCTACATAGCCCACGTCAAATCGGTCGATCTTGCCGGCCTTCCGCTCCATAACATCCAATTCATCGTCGGCGGCAGCGAAGTCGGAACTGCCGGGCTTCTCGGGCAGAACGTGCTCGGCATCGGCGATGTGGAATATGACCTCGGTCACGGAGCGATCCGGCTGATGCGCTCAATGGGCTGCTCGGCGAAGAACAGCCTTGCCTATTGGGCCGGACAGGAGCCCGTCTCCGATCTCGCAATCGACTATCGCGACGCCGCGCATCCGCATACCATTGGTACGATCCTGTTGGACGGCGTGAAGGTCCGAGCGGTGTTCGACACGGGGGCATCGACCTCGATGCTTTCCTTGAGCGCCGCGAAGCGGGTCGGACTGACGCCGTCGAGCCCGGGCGTGGTGCCAGCCGGGACTGCGCGGGGCCTGGGCCGCTCGGTCGTCCAGACATGGCTTGCCCCGATTCAAAGCGTGAAGATCGGCACGGAAGAAATTCGCAACACCAAGCTGCGCATGGCCGACATCGACCTTCGCGATGCAGACATGATCGTCGGCGCCGATTTCTTCCTGTCACACCGAGTCTATGTGGCGAATGGGTTGCGCAGGATGTACTTCACCTACGATGGCGGGCCGATCTTCAACGTGCTGCCAACCCAAATCCTCGATCAGCAAGGGATTCCGCAAACCATCGCCGCCGACAAGGCCCCGGAGCCGACCGACGCCGCCGGCTTCAGCCGCCGCGGCGCCGCCGAAACATCGCTTCGGGACTATAAGGCCGCACTAGCCGACCTCGACCGCGCGGTCGAAATGGACCCGCACAACGGGCGCTATCTGCTTCAGCGTGCGCGGACGCACTATCTGGTGCAGAACCGGCCCGCGGCGTTCGCCGATCTTGACCTGGCGGTGCAAGTGGCGCCGTCGGACCCCGAAATTCGGCTCGCACGCGGCGAGTCCCTTCTGATGCGAAAGCGCAAGGCCGATGCCGCGGCCGAATTGGCAATGGTCGATGCCGCTTTGCCGCGCCAGGCCGACCAGCGCCTGACCCTCGCCGGCCTCGACGAGCAACTCGACAAGTTCGATCAATCCATAGCTAATTACGATGAATGGATCGCAGCGCATCCCGACGACAGCCGGCAGTCGGTTGCGCTGAACGGCCGCTGCTGGACCCGGGCGCTCTCCGGTCGGGACCTGCCGCTCGCACTGAAGGATTGCGACGCGGCCCTGCGGCGCGAAAAGTCTCCCGCCTACTTCGACAGCCGCGGCCTGGTCGAGCTTCGGATGGGGCAATATGACCGCGCAATCGCGGACTATGATGAGGCGCTCAGGCTTGCCCCCAAGATCGCGTGGAGCTTGTATGGTCGTGGGTTGGCGCGACGGCACAAGAATGATCCTGCAAGCCAGACCGACCTCGACGCGGCGGCGGCCATTGCTCCCGCTTTGCCGTCTCGCGCGCAGGCACTCGGGATAAACTGACCTCGGCCGTTGGCCGTTCGTCACTCGGGAAAAGCGCATCCGTCGACGTATCGAGCGGGCGCGCCGGTTCGCGCCCATCCGATTGCTGCCCCCTCACTTCTGAGCGACCTCTCTCCTGCTTGACTCAGTGTCTTAGTTGAGTGATACACATATAGCGGCACCGGCGCAGCCTTCGGTAGGCTGCTATCCGCTTGGAACCAGGAAGGAAGTCGAGCCCAAATGAACTTCCGGTACATTTCGTCCTGGTGCATCCGTAATCCGGTCTTCCCGATCGTACTGTTCGCCGGCCTGATGCTCGCGGGCCTGATCGCCTTTTCCGGCATGCAGGTGAACAACAACCCGGACATCGACTTTCCTGCGGCGGATGTATCCGTCTCACAACCCGGCGCGGCTCCGAACGAACTCGAGACTCAGGTCACCCAACGCGTCGAATCGGCGATCCGCGGGGTCAACGGCGTCGAAGAAATCAGCAGTACCGTCACCGAGGGCAACAGCGACACCTTCGTCCAGTTTCAGCTCGGCACTCCCACGGACCGAGCAGTCAATGACGTGCGCAATGCAATCGCGCAGATCCGTGGCACGCTCCCCGACGGCATTCTCGAACCGCAGATCACCCGAGTGGACGCCAACAGCGAGGAGATCTCCTACATCGCCGCCCAGACCAGCGACATGACGCTCGAGCAGCTCAGCTGGTACATCGACAACAACGTTACGAAGAGCCTGTTGGGTCAACCTGGAGTTGCCGCTGTCGGACGCGTCGGCGGGGTCGATCGAACCATTCGAGTAATCCTCGATCCGGCCGCGCTGCAAGCGCAAGGAATTACGGCATCTGAGGTCAATCAGCAGCTACGGGCAAGCAATATGAACGGCGCCGGGGGGCGCGCCGAAGTGGCGGGCTCCGAACAGTCGGTGCGCGTGCTCGGCAATGCCGAGGACGCCTATCAACTCTCGCAGATGCAGATCGCCCTCCCCGGCGGCCGGTTCGTCAAGCTGGCCGACCTCGGCGAGGTCAAGGACGGCAATTCGGAGCAACGCTCGCTGGCCAAGATGAACGGCCGGCAGGTCGTCACCTTCTACATCCAGCGGTCCAAGGGCTCGTCCGAGGTCACCGCCTATGACAATGCCTGGAAGCAGCTGAAGCAGCTCGAGAAGGAGAACCCGAAGGTCCGCTTCTCCGAGGTCTTCAACTCGGTCGACTACACCAAGGCCCAATATCGCTCGGCGATGGAGGGGCTGATCGAAGGCGCGATCCTGGCCGTCTTCGTGGTGCTGATCTTCCTTCGAGACATCCGGGCGACGGCGATTTCCGCACTCGCGATCCCGCTGTCGGCCATTCCCGCCTTCTGGTTCATGAGCCTCATGGGCATCACCATGAACTTCATGTCGACCATGGCGATGGGCCTGGTCGCGGGCGTGCTCGTCGACGACGCGATCGTCGAAATCGAGAACATCGTCCGGCACATGCGTATGGGGAAATCCGGCTACCAGGCCGCGCTCGATGCCGCGGACGAGATCGGGCTGGCCGTGCTCGCCACGACCATGTCGATCGTTGCGGTGTTCTTTCCGGTCGCGCTGATGCCCGGCATCGCCGGCCAATATTTTAAGGCGTTCGGCTTTACCGTGGTGATTTCGGTGCTGATGAGTCTGCTCGTCGCCCGAATGGTGACGCCGCTGATCGCCGCTTACTTCCTGCGCTCCAAGGGGCAGCAACCCCATGCGGCGTGGAAGTGGATGGACATTTACCTGAAGGTGCTGAACTGGAGCCTCGATACGAGCAAGGCGGTGGCCTATCGCCTGCAGCACCCTGGCGCCTGGGGTTGGGTCAAGTCTCACTTCCGCGATCACCGGATGGCGATGGTCGGGGCGGGCTTGCTAACCCTGATGCTGAGCGTCGTGCTGTTCGCGATGCTCCCGCAGTCCTTCTTCCCGCCGGAGAATGACGATTATTCTCGAGTCAACATCACCTAGCCGCCCGGCACCACCCTCAAGCAAACCGAATCGGTGACGGATCGCGTGGCGGCGATCGTATCGCGCGACCCGAGCGTCGATCGCGTGTTCGAGCGCGTGTACGTCGGCACGGGACGGGTAAACATCGTGCTCAAGAAGGATCGAAAGGTCACCAGCACGCAATTCGAACGCGGGCTCGCCCCGACCTTGTCGGCCTTCCCCGACGCGCGCGTCAGCTTCCAGAGCCAGAATGGCGGCGGCCCCGACCCGGATTCACGCGACATCATGCTCTATCTCGGCGGTGACGACCCGGCGCAGCTGACCGCGGTGGCCGATCAGATCGCCAGGGAGATGGAAACGGTCCCCGGCCTTCGCGCGCCGCGGGTTGGAAGCCAGCTGGCGCAGCCCGAGATCACCATCAAGCCGCGGTTCGACCTCGCAGCCGATCTTGGAGTGACGACCGCGACGCTTAGCCAGACGATTCGGATCGCGACTTTGGGTGACATCGAGCAGAACAGCGCCAAATTCTCGCTGTCGGACCGGCAGGTGCCGATCCAGGTCTCGCTCTCGGAAAACGCCCGCCGCGACATCCAGACGCTGGAGAATCTTCCGGTTCCGACGGCGTCCGGCGGCTCGGTTCCGTTAAAAGCGGTGGCCGAGATCGGCTTCGGCTCCGGCCCGACGACGATCAACCGGTCGAACCAGCTCCACCGGCTTTCGATCGGCGCCGACCTGGCGCCGGGAGTGGTCGAGGGCGATGTGTGGGCCAAGATCAATGCGCTTCCGACGGTCAAGAACCTGCCGCAGGGCGTTCAGAAGATGAATCTCGGCAATGAGAAATGGCAGGCGGAGCTGTTGTTCAACTTCGCGGTCGCGCTGATCGCCGGAATCCTGCTGGTCTTCGCGGTGCTGGTCCTGCTCTACCGCCGATTCCTCGCGCCGTTCGTGAACATGGGATCACTGCTGCTCGCACCGCTGGGCGCGGCGGTGGCCTTGCATATCGCGGGGCAGCCGGTGTCGCTGTTCGTCCTCATCGGCATCCTCATGCTGTTCGGGATTGTCGCGAAGAACTCGATCCTGCTGGTCGATTTCGCGGTCGAGATGATGAATCACGGCATGGAGAAGAATGCGGCGATCTGGGAAGCCGGCCACAAGCGCGCACAGCCGATCGTCATGACCACCGTAGCGATGGTCGCCGGGATGCTCCCCACGGCAATCTCGATCTCGGGAGACAACAGCTGGCGCGCGCCGATGGGGATCACGGTGATCGGTGGCCTGATCTTCTCGACGGTGCTGACGCTGCTGCTGGTCCCGTCCTATTTCTCGATCGCGATTTCGCTCGAAACGAGGCTGGCCGCGGTGCTGAGGCGGCTGGTCGGGAGCGATGCGCATGTCGCGCCAATTGCCGTCGCTGCCGAATAGCGATGCTGCCGAACATGAATTTCGAACCGCGTCCGTACAGGTTCATCTACCCGACAGTTTTGTTCGGCTAGCCACTGCCTCGCCCGCCTTTTCCCCTCTCCCCAGCACTCCTGGAGGCGGGCCTGTACAAGCCGAGCGGTCCGGGACCCAATAGGTGCCGGGCCGCTCCTTTTTTGGGCGCTCTAGTCGAGTTCGATCTGGCGGATACGAGGCACTCCGAACGCCCACCACAAGCCCCCGAAGATCGAGACTGCCGCGGCAAGGCCGAAGGCGCTGCCGTAACCGGCACGGTCGATGATCAGGCCCGAAATCGCCGGACCGACGATGCCGGAGATATTCCCGACGGCATTTTGGATCCCGACCCAGGTTCCCGATGCCCGCGGGCCGGCGAACATCTGCGCGATTGCATAGATGTTGAGCGCCATCGACCCGCCGCACGCGCCGAGGACGCACAACAGGACGGCCACGGCAGTGAGGCTGTGCACCCGCGGCACGGCGATGATGCAGACGCCATAGATGAGGTGGGCGGCGCTGATTGTCGTGCGCCTGAACAACGCCTCCGAACGTCCGCCTCGGGTCCAGCGATCCGACACGAAACCGAGCATCAGACCCGACACGGCCTGAATCGCGAAGCCGAGCGTCGCGAGCATGGTCATCTGGACGATCGTCAGGCCGCGTTGCTGAATGAGGTAGAGCGGCAGGAAAGCGAGCAGGAAATAGAACCCGTAGTTGGAGGTCGCATGGGCGACACCCATCGACCACAACGACCAGCGGCGAAGCAGCTTTCTGACGGGAAAGCGGTCGCCCGACGCGGCGCCGTCGGACCTGAGATTTCGCACCACTCGCTGCCACGGCAGCAGCCAGATGGCGCTCGCAAGGCCGAACACGACGAACATGATCCGCCATCCGAACGCTGCGGTAATCGATCCGCCGGCGAAGGTTCCGACAGCGGGCCCGAGCGCGATCGCTGCCGCCACGATCGCGTTCGCCAGACCGCGCCGCTCCGGCGGGACATGGCGGCAGATGATCTTCGAACTGCCCGGAAAGGCGATGCTTTCGCCAACGCCCAACAGGAGCCTAAGCAGGAACAGCGACACGAATCCGTCGACCGCGCCCATCAAAATCGTGCTGGCGGACCACAGGACCGTGCCAAGCGCGAGCAGCCGGTAAACCGAGAACCGGTCGCACAACCATCCAAGCACAAGCTGGACCGGCGCATAGATCCAGAAGAAGGCGGAGACGGCGAGTCCAAACGCGGTAGCGGAGAGTCCAAGGTCAGACTTCATCAGCGGTGCGGCGACGCCGATCGCCCCGCGATCGATATAATTGAGGAGGACAGACGCGCCGAGGAGGAGAACGAGCGCGGCAGCCGGATTCAGCGCACTTCGCCTCGCAAGCGTCGCCATCAGCAGCCCCCTCCGCTCACCCAGACAGTAACACGGCTCTGCTGGGGCTAATAGCCGCCCTTCATCGCATCGATGAGGCGGCCCATCATCCCCTTCTTCGATGCCCGCGCCACGGGTCCTGCGATGTCGCGGATGTCCCCGCGGCCCGACGCGGCGAGCAGGGTGAGACCGACCAGCGTCGAAAAGGCCGGCCCGCTATGGGCATCGGGAAGTCCCGTCAGCTGCCGCGGACGACCGAGGCGGACCGCGCGGCCGAGCACCCCTTGCATGTAATCCGCGACATTCTTGAGCTCGGCGCCGCCACCGGTCAGGACCACCTGCCGCCCGACGGGGCCGGTAAAGCCGAGGGCTTTCAGCGCCGCCTCGATTTCGTTGGTCAGCTCCTCGATGCGCTGGCGGATGACCATCATCAGCTGGGCGCGGGTGATCTTCGCCGGCTCCGCGCCCGCCTCGGCACCAATCTGGGTCGCTTCGATCATTTCATGATTGTCGCGCGGGCTCGTCATCGCCGATCCGTAGAAGCATTTGAGCCGCTCGGCGTCGCGCCGCTGAACCGCGAACGCGCCGGCGATGTCGTTGGTGATGTCCTTTGCTCCAAGCGGGATGGAACGGAGGCCGACGAGCATCCCCCCATAATGGACGGAGACATTCGTTACCTCGGCGCCCATCTCAACCAGCGCGACCCCGAGCTCGCGTTCCTCTTCGCTGAGGCAGGCAAGTGCGGCGGCGATCGGCGACGCGACAATCGCACGAACGCCGAGGTGCGCCTGGCGGATCACCGTGTCGATGTTGCGCAGCGGCGAAGGATCGGCTGCAATGACATGGATATCGACGCCGAGACGGTTGGCGTGAAGCCCGATCGGCTGCTGTACGCCTTGCGCGCGATCGATCGTGTACAGCGCCGGATGCGCGTGGAGAACGACCTGGCCGTTGCGGTCGATCGCCTCCTTGCCGTGTTTCAGAAGCTCGTCGATGTCTCCCTGCTCGATCGGGTGGCCGCCAAGCTCGACCTCGACGTTGGCGACGTCGCTGACCAGCTCGCCAGCGCCATAGCTCGCCCAAACTTCCTCGACCGTGAGCCCGGACATTCGCTCGGCGAGCTCGACCGCTTCGCGGACCGCGAATTCGCTCGCCGCCATATCGGTGATGTAGCCGCGCTTGACTCCACGGCTCTCGCGCTGACCGGTGCCGAGCACTAGCAACCCGCCGTCGGGCTCGGGCCGCGCAATCATCGCGCTCACTTTTGACGATCCGATGTCGAGGGCAGCGATCAGCGGCTGATCCAACGGCTGGGACATCAGCCCTCCCGGGATGCCGTTGCGGACGGCTCGATCGGCTCGCCCGGCGCGCGCGGAAGGCGCACGATCATCTTTCCGGGAACCCGCAAGTCGAACCGCACGATGCCGCGGCCGAGCAGGCCGGATTGCTTGTCGGCACGTGCGAATTTCGACAGCGCGGTCATTGCTGCGTCCTCGCCTTCGGGAAGTGCAACGGTTTCCCCGGACTGGAAATTCAGATCCCATCGACGGCCGCCGACCCATGTCGCGGAGGCGAGCTGCGGCTTCAAAGTCGGCACGGCGGCCATCAATTGGCTCAGCTGCCGCTCCTGGCCATTGGCGCCCGGGCCGATCAGCAAGGGCAGATCGGGCATCCTGTCCACCGGCACGTGATCGAGAACCACTCCGTCTCCATCGATCAGCGCAAGCTCGCCCTGGTTCTGCCAAAGCGCCGCGGGCTTGCGTTCGACGATGTCGATCACCAGCGAATCCGGAAGCCGATGCGACACCCGTGCGTCCTTCACCCAGCCGAACGCGAGCAGGCGCCGCCGGATTGCGCCGACGTCGACCAACGCCTGGGGCGCCTTGTCGCAGTCGGCCTCGGCGGACGCGCGGTGCAGCTCGTCGGTGACCACCTGGTCGACCAGCGCCCGGTTCATGTGGTTGATGCCGACGATCTGATAGCCGCTGACCGTGAAGCCCGCTCTTCCGACTGCAGCCCCGGCCGCGCGTTCCGCCTTCGCCGGGATATCGAGCGCGACGAGGACGACGAGGCCGATCGCCAGCATGAACGCGCCGAAGACGAGTGCGGCGATCTTGTTCACCCGCGCCTGGTCGACCGGCAGGCGCTTGGCGATCTTTTTCGGGACGGCGACCTTCGAGGGCTTCTTCGCCTTCGCGCGGGCGGAGCCGCCACGCCGGACGTGCGCGGCGCTCATTCGAGAGCCTCAGCGATCAGGCGCTCGACCAGCTCGCCATAGCTGATGCCTTTCAACTTCGCCTGCTCGGGAACGAGGCTGAGCGGAGTCATGCCCGGCTGGGTGTTGACCTCGAGCAGATAGATTCCGTCCTCCCCCTGCTCGTCGTCCCACCGGAAGTCGGATCGCGACGCGCCCCTGCAGCCGAGCAGCGCATGCGCGCGCGCGGCCATGTCCATCATCGAAGCGGTGATCTCGTAGGGGATTTCCGCAGGGCAGATGTGCTGGGTCAGCCCGTCGGTATATTTGGCCGCATAATCATAGAAACCGGCCTTCGGCTTCAGTTCGGTGACTCCGAGTGGATCGGCGCCCAGAACCGCGACGGTCAGCTCGCGGCCCTTGATGAACGGTTCGGCCAAGAGGTCGTCGAACTCGTTCCAGGGACCGGGAACATCAGCCCCGATCGGATTGCCGTAATTGCCGTCCTCGGTGACGATCGCGACGCCGACGGATGAGCCCTCGTTGATCGGCTTGACGACATAGGGACGCGGAAGTGGGTCTTCCTGGTGCAGGCTCTCGCTCGAGACAATGCGGCCCGCCGGCATCCGGATGCCGTCCGGCACGAGCACCATCTTGGTGAGCTCCTTGTCGATCGCGATGACCGACGTTTCGAGCCCGCTATGGGTATATTTGAGCCCCATCAGGTCCATCATCCCCTGAACGGTGCCGTCCTCCCCCGGCGTGCCGTGGAGCGCGTTGAACACCACGTCGGGCTTGAGCTGGGCGAGCCGGGCGGCGACGTCGCGCTCCATGTCGAGCTCGGTCACGTTCGACCAGCCGCGCTCGCGCAGCGCGGCGGCGACACCCTTCCCACTGGTCAGCGACACGTCACGCTCGGAAGACCAGCCGCCCATCAGGACGACAACGTGGAGGGACTTATCCATTCGGATACCCATCGTTCGTCATTCCCGCGCAAGCGGGAATCCCGCGTTTCTTTTCGGCGGCCGCTGAAGGCAGCGAGACCCCCGCTTTCGCAGGGGTGACGAGACAGGAATTCACGACTCGACTCCCACGCGCTGGATTTCCCATTCGAGATTGATGTGGGTTTTCGCTTCGACCCGGCGCCGGACTTCCTCGCCCAAAGCCTCGATCTCGGCGCTTGTCGCGCTACCGAGATTGAGCAGGAAGTTGCAATGCTTTTCCGAGACTTGGGCATCGCCCTGGCGGAGGCCGCGGCAGCCGGCTGCATCGATCAGCGCCCAGGCCTTGTGGCCGGGCGGATTCTTGAAGGTCGAGCCGCCGGTGCGGCTGCGCAGCGGCTGCGATTCCTCGCGGGCGCGGGCGATGGCGTCCATCTCCGCACCGATCGCAGCAGGATCGCCGGGTTCGCCTTGAAAGAGCGCTTCGACGACGATCGCGCCAGGAGGCAAATTTGAATGCCGATAGGAATAGTCGAGGTCCGTCATACCGATCGTTTTGACCTCACCGTCACGCATGACGACTTTGGCGGTCACAAGGATGTCGCTGACTTCGCGTCCGTAGGCGCCACCGTTCATCCGAACGAAACCGCCGACGGTGCCGGGAATTCCACGCAGAAATTCAAGATTCGCGATTCCGGCGTCCCGCGCGGCGCTTGAAACCGCAATGCCGGGTGCTCCGGCACCTGCCGTGATGTAGTAATCGCTTGCCGCTTCAACCTTCGCGAACGCCTTTCCGAGCCGCACGACCACACCAGGAACTCCCCCGTCCCGAACGATGAGGTTGGAGCCGAGGCCGAGCGCCATCACCGGAATGTCGGGATCGAGCTCACTCAGGAAGTTTATCAGGTCCTGCTCGTCCTTGGGCTCGAACAGCCATTGGGCGCTGCCACCGCTTTTGAACCAGACGAGCGGCGCGAGCGGCGCGTTGGCGGTCAAGCGACCACGGACTTCCGGGAACTCCCTCTCCCGTGCACGGGAGAGGGCTGGGGTGAGGGTTTGGTTCTTCAAGAGGAAGGCCCTCCCCCAACCCCTTCCGCACGCGGGAGGGATAATTTCTTCGCCCTCGCCTCGCAAATGCCGTTGGCGATTGCGGCGGCCCATTTGGTGATGTCGCCCGCGCCGAGGCAGATGACCATGTCGCCGTCGGCGGCGAGATCGCGAAGCGCTTCGCAAAGCTCGTCGAGGCTCTCGACCGAGCGGACCATCCGGTGCCCGTGTGCACGGAGTCCCTCGACCAAAGCGTCGGAATTGACGCCTTCGATCGGCTCCTCGCCAGCCGCATAAACCGGCGTCACGAAGACCACATCGGCGTCATTGAAGGCGCTCTGGAAGTCATCCATCAGCGACTGGAGCCGAGTGTATCGGTGGGGCTGCATGACGGCGATCACGCGGCCGCCGCCCGCGGCTTCGTCGTCGCCCGGCAGCGAAGTCACGCCTTCGCGCGCCGCCGCCAACACGGCCCGTATTTCCGTCGGGTGGTGCGCATAATCGTCGATGACCACCGCGCCGTCGACCTCGCCGACCTTGGTGAAGCGGCGCTTGACGCCTTCGAACCGTTCGAATCCGGCAACGATTGCGTCGGGCGAGATTCCCATCTCGAGCGCGACCGCGATCGCAGCGAGGGCATTCTGGACATTGTGACGGCCGGGGATCGGCACATGAACGCCCTCGATCGTCCGCCGCTCGCCGTCACGATCGAGGATCAGCGCATCGAAGCGGCTGCCGCCGCGAATGGCCGTGACGTTGTCCGCACGCACATCCGCCAGCGCCGAGAAGCCATAGGTGACGATCCGCCGGTCGCGAATCCGGCCGATGATATTCTGCACCTCGGGATGGTCGACGCAGAGAACCGCGAGGCCGTAGAAAGGCACGTTCTCCACGAACTCGACGAACGCATCCTTGACGGCGTCGAACCCGCCATAATGTTCGAGATGTTCGGGGTCGATGTTAGTGACCACCGCGATCGTCCCGTCGAGCCGAAGGAAGCTGCCGTCGCTCTCGTCGGCCTCGATCACCCACCAGTCGCTTTTGCCCAGCCGCGCGTTCGAGCCGTAGCGGTTGATGATCCCGCCGTTGATGACGGTCGGGTCGAGCCCGCCGCTGTCGAGCAGCGCCGCGACCATCGACGTGGTTGTGGTCTTGCCGTGAGTCCCGGCGACGGCGATGGTCTTTTGCATGCGCATCAGCTCGGCGAGCATCTCGGCCCGTTTGACCCGCGGCAGCCTTCTCTCGGCCGCGGCCTGAACCTCGGGATTGCTCTCCCGGATCGCGGTCGAGCAGACGACCACGGCGGCATCGCCGAGATTGTCGGCGGAGTGGCCGATGGCGACGGGAATGCCCTCCTTGCGAAGCTTCTCGACGACGTAGCCGTCGGCGGCGTCGGAGCCCTGCACCTTGTAGCCGAGCTGGTGCATCACCTCGGCGATCCCCGACATGCCAATGCCGCCGATGCCGACGAAGTGGATCGTGCCGATGTCGGTGCCCAAAGCCTTCATCATGCTGGCATGCCGCCCGCGGGCGCTTCGGCGGTGACGCGAGGAGTGAGCGCGGGACCGACCGCGACCGGCGCGACACCATGGCCGACCCGCTCGACGAGATCGGCGAGATCGCGCGCGGCGTGCGGACGCCCGACCGACAGCGCACGGGCCGCCGCATTGTTGAGCGCGACCGGGTCGATCGCCAGCGCCTCGATCTGCCGGGCCAACAGCTCGGGCGTGAAGTTCGCCTGGGCTATTGCCCGCGCGCCGCCGGCCTTGACCATCTCACGCGCATTCGCGGTTTGGTGATCGTCGGTCGCGGCGGCGAACGGGATCAGGATCGCCGGACGCCCCGCTGCGGTCAGCTCGGCGATCGTCGAAGCCCCCGCGCGGCCGATGAACAGATGCGCATCGGCGAGCTTGGCGGCCATATCCTCGATATAGGTCATCAACTCAGCGGGGATTCCGAGTTCCGCATATTGCGCGCGGACCCGTTCGATATCGTCCGGGCGGCACTGCTGAACCACCTGCAGACGGCGGCGCAAGGACGGCTCGAGCATCCCGAGACCTTCCGGAACGACCTGGCTAAGGACGGTCGCGCCCTGGCTTCCGCCGGTGACGAGGATCTTCAGCGGCGCGATCTCGTCGAATGCCGGGAACGGCAGCTCGCCCAGCCGCGCGATCTCCTCTCGAACCGGATTACCGACGAGGACGGACTTGCGTTGATATTTCGGCTTCAGCCGGTCGATCTGGTCATATGCAGTGCCGATCGCGACCGCATCCCCCGCAAGCAGCCGGTTGACCCGTCCCATCACGGCGTTTTGCTCGTGAAGTACCGTCGGAATGCGCATCGAGCTGGCGGCGAGCAGAGACGGAAACGCCGGATAGCCGCCGAAGCCGACCACTGCGTCAGGCGTATGTTCGCGATATAGCCTTTTGGCCTCGCCCCTGCCCTTCACCACCGAGCCCAATGCCTTGACCCAGCCGATCGGACCGCCGCCGAGCCGCCCAGCCGGCAGAATGTGGACCGGCAGGCCATCGAACAGGCCGGGAAAGCGCGCGCCGCGCTCATCGGTGATTAGCGCAACGCCGTGGCCGCGGCTCCTGAGCTCCGCGGCGAGCGCATGCGCCGGAATCATGTGTCCGCCGGTTCCTCCAGCGGCCAGGACGAAATTCATGCCGTCAGGCTCTCCCCGCTCCACTTCACGACATAGGGCGAACGCGTGAGATAGGGGTTCCGGCGCGTGAAGGCGAGCAGCAGGCCCATGCCGATCGACAGCGCCAGCATCGACGAGCCGCCGTAGCTGATGAACGGCAGGGTCATCCCCTTCGACGGCGCGAGCTGGACGTTGACCATCATGTTGATCAGCGCCTGGAGTCCGAATTCGATCGCCAGCCCCGCCGCCGCGAGGATCGAGAAGCTGCTGTCCTCGTCGAGCAGCTTGATCAGCACGCGGGCGACGATCCCGAGATAGAGGCAGGCGATCGCGAGGCAGGCGATCAGACCGAACTCCTCGCCGATGACCGAAAAGATGTAATCGGTGTGCGGCTCCGGCAGCCCGAACTTCCGGGTTCCGGCCCCGGGGCCCATGCCGAAGAGGCCGCCGGCGGTCAGCGTCCGCATCGCATTCTCGACCTGGAAATTGTCGCCGGTGCCGAACAGGAACTCGTCAATGCGCTGGGTGGCGACCGGATAGAAGAAATAAGCCAGCACGACCCCGATCAGGCCCGCCGCGGCGAGCGCGCCGAGCACGCGCATCGACACGCCCGCGAGCGCGAGCATCGCGATCCATACGGCGCAGAAGATGATCGTGCTTCCGAAGTCGGGCTGCTTCATCAGCAGGTAGGCGGTCGCGCCGGTCAGCGCGGCCGAGATCCAGTAGACCGGAAGGGACTTGTCGCCTTCCCTGAGACTCAGCAGCCACGCCATCGAGACGACGAAGAAGGGCTTCAGGAACTCCGATGGCTGGACCTGCCCCAAGCCGAAATTGATCCAGCGGTGCGCGCCGTTCACCTCCGGCCCGATGATCGGAACGAAGATCAGCAGCACGAAAAAGAACGCCGCGCCGAACAGCGACAATCGTCGGGCGCGCTCCTTCGGCATCATCGAAATCGCGATCATCACCGGAATTCCGAGCGCGATCCAGGCGAGCTGGCGCCAGAAATAATAAAGCTCGTTGAAGCGGACGTTCCCGCCCGAATAGCGCTGGGCGGCGGCCGGCGAGGCTGCCGCGACCGCGATCAGCCCGATCGAGATGAGCACGGTAATCAGCAGCAGCAGGACCTTGTCGATCTCCCAGAACCAGCGGCCGATCGCGCTGGTGTCGGACCGGCCGTAGCGCTCGGCGTCGAGCAGCGCGGCCTTGGCCTTGATCTGGCCCGAGATGCTCTTGATCATAGTCCCTCCACCAGCGCCCGGAACCGGTCCCCCCGGTCTTCGAAATCGCGGAACTGGTCGAAGCTTGCGCAGGCCGGCGACAGCAAGACCGTGTCGCCAGGCTCGGCCTCCGCCGCAGCTTCTCCCACCGCTCGTTCGAGCGTTTCGCACTCTGCCACGTCCATGTGCGGGGACAAGAGCCTAGCGAACAATTCGCCCGCTTCGCCAATGGTATAGGCCTTGGCGACGTGGCCGAACTGAGGAGCGCATTCGTCCAGATTGTCGGTCTTGGCGAGCCCGCCGCAGATCCAGCGGATCCTGTCGAACGCAGCGAGCGCCGGAGCGGTCGCGGTGGGGTTGGTCGCCTTGCTGTCGTTGACGAAGACGACGCCGTCCTTTTCGCGGACCCGCTCCATCCGGTGGGGGAGGCCGGGATACGTGCTGAGCCCTCGTTCGATTGCGTCTAAATCGATGCCAAAACTCAAGCAAACGTCAACCGCGGCAGCTGCGTTCTGAGCATTGTGGGGACCCTGCAGAGTCGGCCAATCAGCCTGCGATAGTCCATCATCTCTGAACATCCCGGCGTAAGATGGTCCGAACCTGCTGACCGGCAACTCTCCCCAATACTTTTGCGGTTCCTCGGCCTCGCTCAAGCTGTTCAGCAACTTTCTCGCTTCCACGTCATCGCCACCAAAGAAGCCAACGTGTTCGAAAGATTGCATCTCAAACAGCCGCGCCTTCGACGCCGCGTAAGCTTCGAAGCTCTCGTAGCGGTCGAGATGATCCGGCGTGATGTTGAGCAGCACCGCGACGTCGCAATCGAGGCTCTGCGTCAGGTCGATCTGGTAGCTCGACAGCTCCAGCACATAGACGCCACCCTCCGGCAGCGGGTCCTGGGCGAGGATCGGGAGGCCGATATTGCCGCCCATCGTCGTCGGCACGCCCGCCGTCTTGAGGATGTGGTGAACGAGCGCGGTCGTGGTCGACTTTCCGTTGGTGCCGGTGATGCCAACGACCTTGTGCGGCGGAAGCTCTGGCCGGGCGCGGGCGAACAGCTCGATGTCGCCGATGATCTCCAGCCCCGCATCACGCGCACGCTGAGCGATCGGGTGGCGATTGAGCGGCAGGCCGGGCGTGACGACGAGGGAGTCGAATTGCGAGAGATCGGCGGTGTCGAGGTTGACGATGCGAAGTTCCTCCCCATGCAACGCATGGGGAGGGGAACCATCCGCAGGATGGTGGTGGGGTGATGCCCGGGAGGGAGTGACCCCTCCACCAGCTTCGCTGGTTCCCCTCCCCACGAGCTGCGCTCGCAGGGAGGAACGCGCCTCCTCCTTCGCGTCCCACGCGGTTACCCGCGCGCCGCTGGCCAGCAGCGCCTCAACCGTCGCGAGGCCCGACCGCGCCAGACCGTAGACGGCGTAATGCTTGCCCGCAAAGGCGCGTGCGGTGATCACAATGCGTCCGTGCTCCTGCGAAGGCAGGAGCCCAGACCAGTTTTCTTGACTGGACCCCTGCCTGCGCAGGGGTGCGGTTCCTGCTTCGCCGTCACCGCAGTTTGAGCGTGCTGAGACCCGCCAGCGCGAGCACGAAGCTGATGATCCAGAAGCGAATCACGACCGTCGGCTCAGACCAGCCGAGATGCTCGAAATGGTGGTGGATCGGCGCCATCAGGAAGACGCGCTTGCCGGTCCGCTTATAGACCATCACCTGGATCACCACGGATAGCGCTTCGACCACGAAAATTCCACCGACGATCACCAAAGCGAATTCGTGGTGCGTCGCGACCGATACCGCCCCGAGGGCGCCGCCGAGCGCCAGGCTTCCCGTATCGCCCATGAAGACCGCCGCCGGCGGAGCGTTGAACCACAGGAACGCCAGCCCTGCGCCGATGATCGCGAGCAGGAGCACGGTGAGATCGCCAGCGCCGGGCACGTGCGGGATGCCGAGATAATTGGCGAACTTCACGTTGCCGACGAGATAGGCGAACAAAACGAACGCGAGGCTGGCGATGATCACCGGCATGGTCGCGAGACCATCGAGACCGTCGGTGAGGTTCACCGCGTTCCCGAACGCCACGATCACGAACGCGCCGAACAAGATGTAGAACCAGCCGAGGTCGGCCACCGTCTCCTTGACGAACGGAAGGTGCAGGCCGGTTCCTCCGGTCCGCACCATGATCCAGGTGGCGACGCCGGCGATCAGGAATTCGAGCAGAAGCCGGGTCTTGCCCGACAATCCCGCATGGTGCGCCTTCTTCACCTTGTCGTAATCGTCAAGCCAGCCGATCAGGCCGAAGCCGCCAGTCACCAGCAGGCACGCCCAGACATATTGGTTGCGAAGGTCCATCCACAGCAGGACCGAGATCGCGACTGAGGTCAGGATCAGGAGGCCGCCCATGGTCGGCGTTCCGCGCTTGGCCAGATGGCTTTGCGGCCCGTCCTCTCGAATGGGCTGGCACTTGCCCTGCTTTGTCCGCAGCCAGCTGATGAACTTCGGGCCGAGCAAGAGACCGATGAGCAGCGCGGTGGCGCTCGCCGCTCCGGCGCGGAAGCTGATGTAGCGGATGAGGTTGAGGACGCCGGGAAAGCCGAGATGCTCGGCGATCAGGTAGAGCATGCCAGTTCCTTTGCCATGCTCTCCACCAATTTCGCCAGGCCGACGCTGTTGCTTGCCTTGACCAGTATAGCGTCACCGGGTCGGATGATCCGGCGAAGAGTCTCGGTCGCTTCCTCGACGCTGTCCACCCGGTCGATCGGCACGCGATCGTCCAGCGCCTCATCCAGCGGCCGCATTTCCTCGCCAATCAGAATCAGCCGGTCGACATGCGCATCGAGCACGGCAGGCGCGAGACCCGCGTGAAGCGCGCTGCTGTGCCTCCCAAGCTCGCGCATCGGGCCGAGCACTCCGATCCTGCGCGTGACGTCCCGCTCCTCACCGAGGCTCTTGAGCGTCGCGGCCATCGACGCAGGATTGGCGTTATAGCTCTCGTCGATCAGCAGCACTTCGCCGCCGTCGAGCCCGATCAGATGGCGCTGGCCCCGGCCCTTGAGTCCGCTGAGGTCGGCGAGTGCAAGCCCGGCGCGGGCGACGTCGGCATCGACCGCCTCAATCGCCGCGAGGACCGCAAGCGCGTTCGACACCCAATGCTCTCCGCGCTGGGAAATGGTGAAGGTCAGCTCGCGCTCGAGCAGGGCCGCGCTAATCAGGCTGCCCCCGTTCTCGGCAGCGACGGCGTGGATGGCGTGAACGTCGGCGTCGCCGCCGCCGAAGGTGATGATCCTCCCAGCATGTCGCCGCGCCGCCTTCACCAGCCGGTCGCGGTGCGGCGTGTCGTTGGGCACGATGGCGATGCCGTCAGGCTCGAGCCCTTCGAAAATCTCGGCCTTGGCATCGGCGATCGCCTCCTCCGACCCGAGGTTCTCGATGTGCGCCGGGGCAATCGCGGTGATGAGCGCCGCGTGCGGACGGACCTGCGCCACCAGCGCCCGGATCTCTCCGGCATTGTTCATGCCCATTTCGAACACCGCGAATTCACTGTCGCGCGGCATCCGGGCGAGGCTCAAAGGCACTCCAGTGTGGTTGTTGTAGCTCTTCACCGAACGATGGACTTTGCCCGGCCGATTGCGGTCGAGCGCGGCATAAAGCGCTTCCTTGGTGCTGGTTTTCCCGACCGAACCGGTGACTCCGAAGATCGTCGCTCGACTGCGCTCGCGCGAAGCACGGCCGAGCGCCTGGAGCGCAGCGAACGTATCCTCGACCAGCACATGGGCGCCGCTGACCGGCTGCGAGACGATTGCGCCGGCCGCGCCGGCGGCGAACGCGCCTTCGACGAAGCGATGGCCGTCGTGAACCGTCCCCGGCATCGCAACAAAGAGGTCGCCCGGCTGCACCTCGCGGCTGTCGAAGGTGACTCCCGTCACTTCAAACGGCTCGCTTGACGTTCCGCCCGTCGCGGCGGCGATTTCGTCGGAGGTCCAGAGCGCGCTCATTGCCGTTCCTCCCTGCGAGCGCAGCTCGCGGGGAGGGGAACCATGCGCAGCATGGTGGAGGGGTAGCGGACCCATGCGCCGTTTACCCCTCCACCATTCACCCTGCGGTGAATGGTTCCCCTCCCCATCTGGCGATGGGGAGGAATGAGGATCGACGGCACCCTCACGCCGCGCACTCCCGGGCGACGAGCGCATCGTCGAACGGCAGCACCTTGTCGCCGATGATCTGCCCGGTCTCGTGCCCCTTGCCGGCGACGAGCACGATGTCCCCTTCCCGGGCGATGCGGATCGCTTCGGCGATGGCTTCGCGGCGGCCCGGCACTTCGGTGGCGTCCGGCGCTCCGGCCATGATCGCCGAGCGGATGGTTGCGGGATTCTCGGAACGCGGATTGTCGTCCGTCACGATCACCACGTCGGACAGGCGCATCGCCACCGCGCCCATTTGGGGCCTCTTTCCCTGGTCGCGGTCGCCGCCGGCGCCGAAGACCGTAATGAGCCTCCCCTCGACGTGCGGGCGGAGCGCGGCGATCGCCGCCTCCAGCGCGTCCGGAGTGTGGGCATAATCGATGTAGACCGGGACTCCCGAGCGGCTGATCACCGCCCGTTCCAGACGTCCGCGGACCGGCGCGACGCGCTGCATCGCCGAGTAGGTCGAGTCCCAACTGCCGCCGGTCGCGAGCACGAGGCCCGCAGCCGTCAGCACGTTCGAGGCCTGGTAAGCGCCGATGAGCGGAAGCGCGAGTTTGTATGCCCTGCCGCCATGCTCGAGCTTGAGAGTCTGGCCCAGCGCGGTCGGGCTCTGGTCGACGAGGCGGATCGTCTCGCCTCTGCGGCCGACGCTCAGGACCGGATGGCGCCGGTTGCCAACGCGCTCGATCACCTCATCGGATTTCGGGTCATCAGCCCAAATTACTGCGGGCTTGGCCGCCGGAAGCAGCTCCTCGAACAGCCGCATCTTGGCCTCGAAATAGGCCTTCATCGTCCCGTGGTAATCGAGATGGTCGCGGCTGAAGTTGGTGAAGGCCGCGGCGGCGAGCGAAACGCCTTCGCAGCGATGCTGGTCCAGTCCATGGCTCGACGCCTCATAAGCAACGTGGCTGATACCCATCCTCTTGAGGCCGGCCATATTGTTGAGGAAGGTGACGATGTCGGGCGTGGTCAGGCCGGTCTTCACCTGATCGTCCGAGGTGGTGACGCCCAGGGTACCGATCGAGGCCGAGCGGTGGCCCGACATGCGCCACATCTGCCGAGCCATCTCGACCGTCGAGGTCTTTCCGTTGGTGCCGGTCACGGCAACGACCGTCTCCGGATAGGGCGCGTAGAATTTGGCGGCGAGCGCGGCGAACAATTGGCGCGGCTCTGGGTCGGCGAGCAGCGGGACCCGGTTAGCCTGTGCTTCGGGTCCCGCCACAACCGCGACGGCGCCGCGATCGACGGCCTGGCCGATGAAGTCCTCGCCGTTGAACACTGTGCCCTTGAACGCGCCGAAGACGCTCCCGCGCACGACCTTGCGATGGTCGATGGCGAAACCGGTCACTTCTGAATCGGAGTCGACCTCGGCGATGTCTCGCAATCTCACGCCCGGTCAGTCCTTGCTCGAATCTTGTTTCTTTTTGGGGTCCTGAACGTACGGCAGCACTTCGCTCATGTTGGGTTCGCGCCCGAGGTCCGGTGCGATACCGAGCATCGGCGCAATGCGGCTGACCGTCCGGCTGACGACCGGAGCGACGTTCCACCCGGCCGTCGTGAAACCGTAAGTCTCTGGAGTTGCTTTCGGTTCGTCCAGCATCACGACGATCACATAGCGCGGGTCCTCCATCGGGAACACACCCGCAAAGCTCGTGAGGTTGATGCTTTGGCTGTAATGGCCGTTGATGAGCTTCTGGGCGGTGCCTGTCTTGCCACCGATCCGATAGCCGGGTGCGTCAGCCTTCCTGCCCGTTCCCTTCATCACGACCAGGCGAAGCAGCGAGCGCATCCGATAGCTCGTGTCGGCGCTGAAGACGCGCTTGCCAGGGGCGAGCGGGTGGTCGGGACCGACCTTCAAAATCGTGGGATGATGATAGATTCCGCCGTCGAACAGGGTCGCGTAGCCCATGGCCAGCTGCAGCGGCGCGACGGCGATGCCCTGTCCGAATCCGATCGTCATGGTTTCGAACGGACCCCAGCGTGATCCCGGATTCAGCGGACGGCCGACTTCCTTGAGCTCGATGTCGGCCTTGTCGAGAAAGCCCATCTTCTTAAGCCAGGCTTTTTGCCGCTGCGTCCCCAGCCAGTCGGCGATCTGCGCCATGCCGATATTGGAGCTTTCCATCATCACTTCGGCAATCGAGCACCGGCGGCCGAACGGATGCGTATCATGGACGAGGTGCCCGTAGGCGGGAAGGACCTCAGGGCAGTTCATGATCTGGCTGGGACCGGAAACGACACCCGAATCCATGGCCATCGCCAGCGTGAACGGCTTGAAGGTCGAGCCGAGCTCGAACACGCCGAGCGTCGCCCGGTTGAACATCTGATCCGGCGTCGCCTGCCCGGGCGCGTTGGGGTTGAAGCTGGGGAGCGAGGTCATCGCCAGCACTTCGCCAGTGTGTACGTCCATGACAACGCCGGCCGCGCCGATCGCCGAGAAATGCTGCATCGCGTCGCCGAGCTCGGCCTGCAGCGCCTGCTGAACCTTGCTCGAGATCGACAGGACCAACGGAGTGCCGCGGGTATTCGGATCGGAGAGGTAGGAATCGAACGCGCGCTCGACGCCTGCCGCCCCGCGCCCGTCGATGTTCGTGAAGCCGAGAACGTGCGCCGCAAGGGTCGTCTGCGGGTAGAGCCGGTCGGGTTCGCGCTCGATCGCAAGGCCGGGTTCGCCGATCGCGTTCACCGCTTCAACCAGTTCGGGCGAGGCGCGCCGGCGCAGGTAAAAGAAAGTCTTACCCGAGCGGAGCAGCGCGAAATATTGCTCCTCCGAACGCTCCGGCATCAGCTGCGCGAGCTTTTGTGCGAGCGCGAGCTTGTCGCCGATCACCTTGTTTGGATGGACCGCGATCGTCCACGCATCGATCGTCCGGGCGAGCGGAACTCCGTCGCGGTCAACGATGTCGCCACGGTCGGGAATATAGGCGGTCAGTTCTTCCTTGGCACCGGCATGATCGCCGAATGCGGCGAGATAGAGGATCCGAAGCGCGATGATCGCGACGATGCCCGCATAAACGAGCATTCCGAACATCAGGCGCTGGTGCATCAGCGCGAGCAGTTGCCGCCGCTGTCCGACAAGTCGGAGCCGCTCGGGCCGTGGCGCGACGAGAGCGGGCGTCGGTGCGTTCATCGTTCGGCGGCAATTTCCTTGGAGTGGTTTGAATGCTTCGCCGGAAGCGGCGCGAGCGGATCGACTTTCGCAAGACGCACCGGCTTTGTCACCGGCCTGGCGGTCGCAACCCTCGGCTTATCCACCGATTTCTTCGCCAATGGCTTTGCTATTGAAGCCGTATGCTTTGCTGCTGCCTTCCTTGCGGGCTGGGCGGCCGCGAGGCCCGGCTTCCCCACCGACTTTTCCTTTACCGGCTTAGCCGCCGTAGCCGGGTTGTCGGTGGATCCGGCGGTCGTTTGGGGCAATGCAACGACCGTTCGCGCCGGGACCTCGCGCGTTTCGATTTTCAAGCTGGCCTCATGAAGCAGGGCACCGGGAGCAACCGCGGCGGGCGCTCCCGAATCGTCGACCTCAGGCTTGCCCAAAGGCGTCTGCGGCGCCGGTGCAGGTGCCGAGGCAAGCACCACGGGCGCCTGGAACTGGACCTTGTGTTCGGGGCGAACGAGCTGCGCGAGCTCGAAGCTTCCCTTGAGGAACTGATCTGCGTTGGGTGCGGACAAGGCGAATGCGCCTGCGTTCCACCGCTCGAGCTGCGACAGACGGCCGCGCGTGCCGATCTCGGTCTGCAACACCCGCATGTCGCGTTGCGCGACAACGATCCTGCTCTCGACATCCTCCAGTTGCGCGCGCTCGGAGGCGACTCGGAGTGAGACGAGATAACAGCCGAGCGCCGCGGTGGCGCAACTGGCGACCATGAAAACGGAGCGGAAGCTGCGGCTACTCATTGCAGGCGTTCCTTGCGCGGTGGAGCTGAGGTGCGGACGGCGGAGCGAAGCCGGGCCGAGCGGGCGCGCGGGTTGGTAGCCAGCTCCCGCTCGGACGGGGACACCGGCTTGGCGACGCGGCAGAAGGTCGGTTCGACATGGTCGGCCACGGCAGGCCGGTGACGAGAGCCGGCAGGCATTCCGCCGCTCCGCTCCCGAAAGAAGCGCTTCACGATCCGGTCTTCGAGGCTGTGAAAGGTCACGACGGCAATCCGGCCTCCGGGCTTCAGCGCTCGCTCGGCGGCTTCGAGACCCTGTTCGAGTTCGTCGAGTTCGGCGTTGAGATGGATGCGGATTGCCTGGAAGGTTCGGGTCGCCGGATCGCTCTTCTGGCCGGGACGGAAGCCGGCGGCGCGACGAACGATCGCGGCCAGTTCGGCAGTGCGCTCGACCGGGCGTGCGGCAACGATGGCTCGGGCGATCGCCCGGGCGCGCGGCTCCTCCCCATAGTCGCGCAGGACCCGGGCGATCTCGGCCTCCTCGGCCGAATTCAGGAACTCGGCGGCGTTCAGGCCCGACTTGCTCATGCGCATGTCGAGCGGACCGTCCGACTGGAATGAGAAGCCGCGCTCGGCGCGGTCGAGCTGCATCGAGCTGACACCGATATCGAGCGCAATCGCGTCGACGAGGCCGATGCCTCGCTCGGCGAGCACCCGGTCCATCTGCGAAAATCGCTCCTCCACGAGCGTCAAGCGCGGGTCCGGGACGAGCGACCTTCCCGCTTCGATCGCGTCGGGGTCGCGATCGAATCCAATCACTCGTCCCGCCCCCGCCGCGAGCATGGCGCGCGTGTAGCCGCCTGCTCCGAACGTGCCGTCGACCACCGTCTCGCCGCCGTGGAGCGCGAGCGCGGCGATCACTTCGTTGACCAGCACCGGCACATGTGGGGCCGACGTTGCGCCGGTGCTGGTCATGAGCCGCCCCTTTCTTCGAGGCGGAAGCGCGCGATGTCCTTGAGGTCCTCGGGAATGCGAGGGTCCTTCAGCAGAAGGTCCGGGTTCCAGATCTGGAACGTCTCGCCGGTGCCGAGGAACAGGGCCAGATCGCCGATCTGGCCCTTGCGGCGCATCATCGGGGGCATGAGGATGCGGCCGGAACTGTCGTAGGGGACTTCCTCGGTGGCGGCGAAGGCCATGAGGTTGCGCTGCTGATATTCGAGCTGCGCGTCGGGACTGGTTTCTTCCTTTTCCAGAAGCCGCTCGAGCTTGGCGTGCTTTAAGCCCGCGTAAGCAGGGTCGTAGGCGCTGAGGCAGGGGAAGGCCTCGTGCTTCGCCAGGACAATGGTGCGGGCGTCGCCACGGCGTTCAATGACGCCGCGCAGGAATGACGGAATGGAGACGCGGCCCTTCCCATCGACCGCGTTCAAAGCGCTGCCCTGAAACAGATGCTCTAGCGCCACGTCCAATCACTCCCCGTTTGCAGCGCGAGCGGCGGCGTTCACGGAAATACGTGCCGTCGCACGCACCGTGTCCGCTTAGAATCGACGGGTTAGCCCCCCGCGCTACAGCCTGTGTTGGTAACTCAACCAGGTGCGGGATACAACGGGATTCTATGGGTTATTATGGGATTTGATGGAAAATGGCGGATTTCTGCGGCTTATGATCCCTTGTGCATGGCGCGTTCGGGGACTCAGCGCGTCGGAATAACCCTGTGGATAAGTCTGTGATGAGCGAATCAGTGGGATTCAAGATTCGCGAGTTCCTCAAGCAGCCCGTCGAGGTTGTGCCTGGCTCTCGGCCCAAGCTCAGCGCTGTTCAAAAAATCGGCATCGGCAATGACGATCGCCTGCCCTTTCCCGATCTTGCAGTCCGCGACGAGCGCATCCGGGCTGATGTTGCAGCTGCCGCTCAGCCTGCCGGGTGAAACGGTGAGAACATCGAACCCGCCGAGCTTGCGCATTGCCGGCCCGCGCCGGTCGGGCGCATCGAGCCTCAACCCCCAGTGCGCGAGCAAACCTGTGTCCATGAACATCGGCGGAGGCCGCAGCAGATCACCGAGGGGCCGCTTGCTCGGCCATTCGAGCATCGGGTCGGCGAGCAGAAGCACACGCCCTCCGCGGCGCACCCAATCGTCGAGCGCGACCAGGTCCTCAGCCGGCTGTGCGAGCGGATGCGCAATCAGCAGCAGACGGCCTTTGGCAAGCTCACCCGGATCGGTGACGCTGATCGGCAGCACCCTGTAACGGGTATCCAGCCGTTTGACGGCGGGCGAGCCGCCATTCAGCGAAAAGCCTTCGTCGAAGATCAGGGGCAGGCTGGTCAGCAGGAGCAGCGCCGGGCGCTCGGTCTCCGGCCGCAGCGGAAGTGCCGGCTCGCGGGGCCACAGCGCAGCTGCAATCAACATCGCGGAAATCACCGCGGTAAGGACAAAGACGAGGGCGCGCCGGCGCGCGCCGCTCATTTGCTCTGGCTGCTGGTGTTGCTCGCAGTGTTGGTGGTCGAGGCGCCTGGCGCAACACCGAGCTCAGCGAGCGGTTCGCTCGGCTCGTTCGCCGCCGCCTGCGCCGCGGCATTGCTCGCACTGTCGCGGCTCGATCGGCTGATCGCCGATGCGAACAGGACAATGATGAACGCAGCTGCGAGACCCGTCAGTCCGATACGGATCCGCTGCGCGCTGCTTCCGGCTTGATGAGGCATCAGGGCATGGCCCTCATGTCGACGAAGCTATGTCCCAGTTCGACAATATGCAAGGACATGCCCTTGACGCAGGCCGCTGAGGTGGCGAAGGGGCCTGAACATGACTCGCACCCCTCTGCTCATCATGCTTGGGGCGGCCGCAGCGCTAGCCGGTTGCAACAAGGAGAACCACACGATCGTCGCCGGCGGTCCCCCGGGCGACAATCTGGCGGAGACTGCAAACGCGCCAGTGGCGCTGCCGCCGTCGATCACCGCGAGCAAGGTCTACCGCTGCGCCGACAACAATGTCGTTTATGTCGACTGGCTGTCGGACGGCAAGAGCGCGAACGTCCGGACGAAGAGCGGCGGTAGTCCCACCCAGGTGACGGCGCCCGCGGCCGGCAAGCCGATGACCGCTGCCGGCGGCTATTCGCTCGAAGGCAGCGCGACCGCCTCATCGGCCAAGATCGCCGTTCCCGGACATCCGGCACAAAGCTGCAAGGGAGCCTAAGCGTCGGACGCTGGGGACTTGCTTCCTTCGGCCTCTGATCGGCGAAGGAACCCGGGCATGAACATCAGCAGGCGAGCGTTTACGGGCGGCGCGCTTGGCGCAGCGCTCGGTACTCAGCTCGCACTGCCAGCGCTGGCGCAGAATCGACGAAACGAAGCCGCCGCGCTCGCGGCAATCCGCGCTTATGGGGAAGCGCACCGGGCCTATTTCGGACTTCCGGGAATGACGCTCGGGGTGGTCACGGCCGACGGCGGCCGCACTGTGCTGAACTTTGGCTACGCCAATGCCGACGCAAGGACTCCGATCACCGCCGCTACATTGTTCCAGGTGGGATCGATCTCGAAGCTGATGGTCGCGGCGGTGCTCCACCAGTTCGCTGCGGAGGGGCGCCTCCGCCTTACCGACCGAGTGAGTACGCTTTTGCCGGAAGTGCCGCTGTCTCGTGGAAACGCGATCGAGGTCCAGCACTTGCTCGATCACGTCGCGGGCCTGCCATCCGATACGCCGATGTTCGCGCCGGGCGGTCTCTGGAACGCCTATGCGCCCGGGCAGCACTGGCATTATTCGAACACCGGCTACGAGATCCTCGGCAAGCTCGCCGAGCATGTCGGCGGCAAGCCGCTGCGGCAGTTGCTTCGCGAGCGGATATTCGCCCCGCTTGGCATGAGCCGGACGCGCGGCGCGATCATCGGTGCTGACCGGCCGCTGTACGCACAAGGCTATGAAGCCGCGGACCCGGTCGCCGTCTTTGCGCGCGGTGTACCGCTCGCTCCGGCTCCCTGGGTCGATGTGACCTTCGGCGCGGGCTGCGTCGCTTCGACAGCGGACGATATGATGGCGCTGCTGCTGAGCCTCGCGGGCGCCGCGCAGGGCCGCGGCGGCCTGGGTCTTTCGGCGCAGCAGGCGCGGCTGTTCGCGACTCATGCCGTGCCCACCGACACGCCGGGGATGACCTACGGCAATGGATTGATGCACGTTGGACAAGCGGGCCGCGCCTATCTCCATCATACCGGTGGCATGCTTTCCTTCTCCTCCTCATTCCATGTCGATGTGGCGAGCGGAGTCGGGGCATTCGCCAGCGCGTCGATCGGCGCCTTTGCCGAATATCGCCCAAGGCTCCTGACGCTCTTCGCCGTCGATGCGCTGACCAGCGCCAGTGCCGGGCGGCCGTTGCCTGCGCCGATGCGCTTGCAGCCCCAGCTCGGCAATGCCGCATCCTACGTCGGCCGCTACGCGGGACCTGCGGGCACGTTCGAGGTGAGGCTCGGGAACCCTCTGTCGATCGTCGCAAGCGGCACGGCGGCTGCACTGGAGCCGGAGCAGGATGAGGTGTTCCGCACGGCGCATCCCTCATTCAGGCAGTACAGCCTGATGTTCGATCGCAGCGGCGGCGCCGTCACCGCTGCCTACTTCGGCCCGAACTCCTATCTGCGGGAGGGAGCCGGCGGAACGTTAGCGCCGGCGGATCCCGCATTGGCAAGGCTCGCCGGCCGCTACATCGACGACGACCCCTGGTTCCCGCCGTCGCCGGTGGTCGAACGCGGCGGCAAGCTGTGGATCGGCACCGAGACTCCGATGACGAAGATCGGCGACAATCTCTGGCGCGTGGGCAAGGAAAGCTGGTCGCCCGAACGCGCGTCCTTTGCCGACCTTCTCGATGGCCGCCCGCAGACGTTCGTCTTCTCCGGCGTCAGGTTCGCGCGGCACGACATCTGATTCCTCCCCGAGCTTGCTTGGGGAGGGGAACCAGCGAAGCTGGTGGAGGGGTAACTGGCGCCGACCTCTTTACCCCTCCACCATTCACTCTGCGGTGAATGGTTCCCCTCCCCATCGGCCGATGGGGAGGAACTAGCCCCCACTCGGCTCCCCCGCTAAGGCGCGGCCATGGACGTCCTCGAAGCTTCCCGTATCACGCCCGAGATCGTCGCCGAGCACGGGCTCAGCGATGAAGAATATGGCCGCATCCTCAAAAGTCTCGGTCGCGAACCCAACCTGCTCGAGCTCGGCATCTTCTCGGTCATGTGGTCGGAGCATTGCAGCTACAAGAGCTCGCGCGTGCACCTGAAGAAGCTGCCGACCGCGGCGCCGTGGGTGATCTGCGGGCCCGGCGAGAACGCCGGCGTGATCGACATCGGCGATGGCGACGCCGCGATCTTCAAGATGGAGAGCCACAACCACCCGTCGTACATCGAGCCTTACCAAGGGGCGGCGACGGGAGTGGGCGGCATTCTCCGTGACGTGTTCACGATGGGCGCGAGGCCGGTCGCCAACCTGAACGCGCTGCGGTTCGGGCGGCCCGATCACCCGAAGACGAGGCACCTCGTCGCGGGCGTGGTCGCGGGCATCGGCGGCTACGGCAATTGCGTCGGGGTCCCGACGGTGGGCGGCGAGGTCAATTTCGACGCCGCCTACGACGGCAACATCCTCGTCAACGCCATGACGGTCGGCGTCGCGAAGACCGACAAGATCTTCTACTCGGCAGCCACCGGCGTTGGAAATCCGATCGTCTATGTCGGGTCCAAGACCGGCCGCGACGGAATCCACGGCGCGACCATGGCCAGCGCAGATTTCGCCGAGGACAGCGAGGAGAAGCGCCCCACCGTCCAGGTCGGCGACCCCTTCACCGAGAAATTGCTGATCGAGGCGTGTCTCGAATTGATGGCCACGGACGCGATCGTCGCGATCCAGGACATGGGCGCCGCGGGCCTCACCAGCTCGTCGGTCGAGATGGCGAGCAAAGGCGGCGCGGGCATCCGGCTCGACATGAACAAGGTGCCGCAGCGCGAAACCGGCATGACGCCCTACGAGATGATGCTGTCTGAGAGCCAGGAGCGCATGCTGATGGTGCTGAAGCCCGGCCGCGAAGCCGAGGCCGAGGCGATCTTCCGCAAGTGGGAGCTGGACTTCGCGGTGATCGGCGAGGTCACCGATACCGGACGAATGGAGCTGGTATGGAACGGCGAGACGGTCGCCGACATTCCGCTAGGACCGCTTGCCGACGAGGCGCCCTGCTACGAGCGGCCTTATGCCATCCCGAAGGCGCCCGAGCCGCTGACCGACATTCCCGAAAGCACAGACATCGCCGCGGACCTCCTGAAGCTGATGGCCTCGCCCAACATCGCGAGCAAGCGCTGGGTGTGGCAGCAATATGATCAGCAGGTCGGCGGCGACACGGTCCAGCGCCCCGGCGGCGACGCGGCAGTCGTGCGCGTCCACGGCACGCAGAAGGCGCTAGCGATCACCACCGACTGCACCCCGCGCTATTGCTACGCCGACCCGGTCGAGGGCGGGAAACAGGCGGTCGCCGAGGCCTACCGCAACCTCTGCGCCGTCGGCGCGAAGCCGCTGGCGATCACCAATTGCCTCAACTTCGGCAACCCGCAGCGGCCCGAGATCATGGGCCAGTTCGTCGGCTGTATCGAAGGCATGGCCGAAGCGTGCCGTGTCCTCGACTTTCCCGTCGTGAGCGGCAACGTCAGCCTCTACAACGAGACGAAGAACGAGGACGGCTCCAGCCTCGCGATCCTGCCGACGCCGGCAATTGGCGGTGTGGGCTTGCTCGACGATTGGGAAAAAAGCGCGACGATTGGGTTCAAGGGTGAAGGCGAGGCGATCTATTTAATCGGTGACCAACTCGGAAAGCCCGATCAATCTCTCTGGCTTCGCGAAATAGCCGGGATGTCCGGCGGCGTGCCTCCGCGAGTGGATCTCAACATGGAAGCGGAGACCGGCACGCTCGTCCGCGCGTTAATCGCTAGCTGGAGCGTCTCTGCCGTGCACGACGTCTCGGACGGTGGCGTGCTGGTGGCTATCGCTGAAATGGCGCTGGCGAGCGGAATTGGTGCGCGCCTGGAATTCGAAAGCGAGTTACCGCTCTCCACGTGGGCCTTCGCAGAAGACCAAGGTCTTTATGTGGTGACGACAAGCGACGAGCCGCAGCTACAGCACAATCTCGGTTGGAGCTTTCCCGCACACCGGCGAATTGGAACGACCGGTGGTCGCTCCATCAAAGTGCAAGAAACCGAAATCCCCCTCGCCGATCTGCGCGCGGCGCACGAGGGATTTTTCCCCAAGCTCATGGGAAGCGAGCTGACGCCGGAGTTCTAATCCCCGAACACGCTCCTCCCTGCGAGCGCAGCTCGTGGGGAGGGGGACCATGCAGCGAAGCGGAATGGTGGAGGGGTTCACCGGTGAGTGCGAGTGACGGAGCTTACAAGAACGCACGAAGGTTCAGGCGCGAACTGACGTTGCCTGAGAAGCAGCTGTGGGTGCGGATTCGACGCAATGAGCTAAACTTTCGACGACAGCATCCGATCGGAAACTACGTGCTCGACTTCTACTGTCCTGTGGCGAAACTGGCGATCGAAGTTGATGGCGCGGCTCACGATTTCGGAGATCGGCCGGAAAGAGACAATCGGCGCACGGAGTGGCTGAATGGTGAGGGTGTCGAAGTCCTGCGCATTCCCGCGAAGGAAGTGTTGGCAGATCCGGATGACATCGCGGATGCAGTCATCAGGTTGTGTGCCGAGCGGGCGAACCCCTCCACCACTCAGCTGCGCTGAGCGGTCCCCCTCCCCAGCCGTCGGCTAGGGAGGAGCTTGGCTAAAGTCGCCCGAAGCCCTGGTTGGAGATCTTGCGGCCGAAGCCTGCGGGTGGCGTGCGCTGGACCAGCGGGTTGGTCGCCTTGTCGAACAGCTCGACGGTCTCGTTGAACAGCTTTCTCAGCTGCACGACCTCGGGCACGAGCTCGTCAGGAAAGCGGTGGGTTTCGACGCAGAGGCGCGCCGTCGATTCGATCAGCTCGGCGATTTTCGCCAGCGGCTCCGCGCCGAGCTGGCGCGATTCGCCCTTCAGCGTATGCGCCGGCAGCACGAGCGCGGTCGCATTCTCTTCGTGCATGGCCTGCTCGATCTGCGCGATCGACTTGACCCCATCTTCCCTGAAATAGCTCAGGATGCGGATGAAGCCGGCGCCGAGCTCGACGCGGCTCTTCTCGAAATGCGCCCAGTCGACGATCTCACGAGCCTCGTCGCTCACCACAAGCTCCTCAAGCGGCGCCGCAACGGCGGCCACGGTTGCACCAGGAGCGCAATAGGTCCGAAACAGTAAACTTTGCCTTAGCGTCCGCGTGCGGAGCGGCTCCGATCAAATGGATTCGCGCGCCCGCGGAAGTCGAGCCGGAGCGGCACTGGGCCGAGATTCAGCTCCCGCCGCAGCGCATTCAGCAGATACCGACGGTAGCTCTCCGGCAGCTCATCGGTGCGGTTGCCGAACACGACGAAGCTCGGAGGGCGCGTCTTCACCTGGGTGATGTAGCGAAGCTTGATCCGCTGGCCCTTGGGCGCGGGTGGCGGGTTGGCCTCGATCGCGCTCTCGAACCAGCGGTTGAGTTCTCCGGTCGGCACGCGCCGGCTCCACGCATCGCGCAGCTCGAACGCGACCTCGAGGATCGTGTCGATCCCCTTCCCGGTCTTCGCGGACACGGTGAGCAAGGGCACGTTGCGGAGCTGCGCCAGACCTTCACCCAGCGCTGCCTTGACGCCGTTGAACAGCGCCGAGGCATTCTCGGCGACGTCCCACTTGTTAAGGGCGATGATCAGCGCCCGGCCTTCATCGATGATCTGCGCCGCGATCCTGAGGTCCTGCGATTCGAGGCCGCGGGTGGCGTCGAGAAGGAGTACGACCACCTCGGCGTAATCGATTGCCCGGCGCGTGTCGGCGGCGGACAAGCGCTCGAGCTTGTCCTCCACCTTGGCTCGCTTCCTCAGGCCCGCGGTGTCGACCAGCTGGACCGGATGGCCGTTCCATTCCCATTTCATGCTGATTGAATCGCGGGTGATGCCGGCTTCGGGGCCGGTGATCATTCGCTCCTCGCCGATCATTCGGTTGACCAGGGTCGACTTGCCGGCGTTGGGACGGCCGACGACCGCCAGTTTGAGCGGGGCATGCTCGCCCTCTTCGGGATCGAAGTGGTCGTGCTCGACGTGCGGACGGAGCGCCTCGAACAGGTCGGCAACGCCTTCGCCGTGCTCGGCGCTCATCGCGAGCGGTTCGCCGAGACCCAGGCGATAGGCGTCGAGGATGCCGCTCTCGCCGGCGTTTCCCTCGGCCTTGTTGGCGACTACGATGATCGGCGTCGATTCCGCCCGGAGCCAGCGGCCAATCTCCTCGTCGAGCGGAGTGACGCCCTGTCTCGCATCGATCAGGAGCAACGCCGCATCGGCTTCGCGTACCGCGGCCTCGGTCTGCTGGCGCATCCGGCCGGGAAGACTCTCCGGGTCTTCGTCCTCAAAACCCGCGGTGTCGATGACCCGAAAGTCGAGTCCCAGCAGGCTGGCATCGCCCTCCCGCCGATCGCGAGTCACTCCCGGCCGGTCGTCGACCAGCGCCAGGCGCTTGCCGACGAGACGGTTGAACAGCGTCGATTTGCCGACGTTCGGGCGGCCGACAATGGCGACGGTGGGAAGAGGCATTGGGATGTCCTAACAGCCCCTCTCCCCTTGCGGGAGAGGGATAGCTTCTCTTGGCGAAGCATGAGCCTAGAGAAGCTTGGGTGAGGGGCGTCGGCGCGCAGGTAAATCGCGCCCGCGGTCCGGTCGCGCGCTTCGGCGCGCCCGCCGGGCCCGGCGCGCCGGCGCA
>JBQCCG010000216.1:0-7865 GCA_051962455.1 Sphingomicrobium sp.
TTCGAGAGCGGCGCGACCGCCAATGCCTCCCACTGGCGCTGGTCGTCGTTCGGAAGCTCGGTTGCGCGCGGCAGCGACGCCCAGGCAACTGTGCTGCAGAGCAGCGCGAAGACGCCGGCGCTCTTCCACCCGGGCCTCGGCCAGGCAGGCGTGAGCGACCGGCGCAGCGGGTGCGCGTGGCTTCGTGACGTCAACATCAGCGCGGGTGTCTCGAATCGAGGTTAAGACCGGCTTAAATTCGACGAACGGAACTTGCCCTCGCCCCGCGCGCTGCCACACTCAAAGCTATGGCGCCGCGTTCAGACGCTCCGGTCCGGGCCATCCTCGGTCCGACCAACACGGGCAAGACCCATCTCGCGATCGAGCGGATGTGCGGCCATTCCTCCGGAGTCATTGGTTTCCCGCTGCGGCTGCTGGCGCGCGAGGTCTACGACCGGATCGTCGCAATGAAGGGCGAGAAGCAGGTCGCCCTGCTCACGGGCGAGGAGCGCATCGTTCCGCCCAACGCCCGCTACTTCCTGTGCACAGCCGAGAGCATGCCGGTCGGAAACGAAGGCGAGGAGCCACGCGATTTCGCTTTCGCCGCAATCGATGAAGCCCAGCTCGGCATCGATCCTGAGCGCGGCCACGTCTTCACCGACCGGATGCTCCGCGCACGGGGCCGCGAAGAAACGCTGATCCTCGGTTCCGAATCGCTCAAGCCGCTGGTTCGCGAGCTTCTGCC
Organism: Sphingomicrobium sp.; assembly: GCA_051962455.1. GTDB lineage: Bacteria > Pseudomonadota > Alphaproteobacteria > Sphingomonadales > Sphingomonadaceae > Sphingomicrobium. Next base: position 725 of record JBQCCG010000216.1, read on the forward strand.
GGAAGCCGAGATCGTCAGCCGCCCGCGCTTTTCGACCCTGCGCTATTCCGGAAGCGTCAAGCTCTCGCGCCTTCCGCCGCGCTCCGCCGTCGTCGCCTTTTCCGCCGAGCAGGTCTACGCGCTCGCCGAGATGCTGCGCCGCTTCAAGGGCGGCGCGGCAGTGGTGATGGGCGCGCTCTCGCCGGCGACCCGCAACGCCCAGGTCGCGATGTTCCAGCGCGGCGAGGTCGATTATCTCGTCGCCACCGACGCAATCGGAATGGGCCTCAACATGGATGTCGCCCATGTCGCTTTTGCGGGTCTGGAGAAGTTCGACGGCCGCCGCGATCGGCGCCTGACGATCCCCGAGATGGCGCAGATCGCCGGCCGCGCAGGGCGGCACCAGAAGGATGGCACGTTCGGGACGCTCGGCCTCACCGAAGAGACCGGCGGATTTTCCGAGGAAGAGGTGGATGCCATCGAGGAGCACCGCTTCCGGCCGCTCGACTTCGTCTACTGGCGCAACGCCGAGCTCGATTTTTCTGACATCAAGACGCTGATCCGCAGCCTCGAAACGAAGAGCGACGATCCGATCCTCCGCTCCGCGCCCGAGGCGATCGACCTCGCCGTGCTCAAGCTCCTGGCTGAGGACCCGGCGATTGCGGTCAGGAGAGGAGCGCAGGCGCGGCGGCTGTGGGCGGTCTGCGGCCTTCCCGACTTCCGAAAGGTCGGGCCGATGCACCATGCGCGGATGGTCCGCCGCCTCTACAGCTACATCGGCGAGGGCGGGCACATCCCGCATGAATGGTTCGCCGCCGAGGTTGCCCGTCTCGACAACATGAGCGGCGACATCGAAGCGCTCGCCGACCGGCTCGCCGGAATTCGCAGCTGGGCCTATATCGCGCACCGCTCCGACTGGCTGAAAGAGCCGGCCAAATGGGCCGAGCGCACGCGCGAGGTGGAGGCGCGGCTGTCGGATGCGCTGCACGATCGGCTGACCCAGCGCTTCGTCGACCGCCGCACCGCGGTGCTGGTCCGCGACGTCGGCGCGCGCGGTGCCGACGTCCTGCCGATGACCGTCACCACCGACGGCGAGGTCAGCATCGGACCCGAGCCGATCGGGCACCTGAGCGGGTTCGAATTCCGCGTCGACCCCAATGCGCGGCTCGCCGACAAGCGCCTGCTGCTCGCTGCCGCCGAGCGGCGCCTCGGGGACGAGCTCGACCGGAGGGCACGCGAGCTGGTCGATGCGCCGGATCAGGCATTTGAGCTTAAGCCCGACGAGAATGGCGCGCCCGCAGTGACCTGGCAGGGCAACGTCCTTGCTCGCCTCTCGTCCGGCCGCTCGCCGCTCGAACCGGCTCTGCGCACCGCACGACCGCTCGACCGTCTCTCCGCGCCCAGCCGTGCCGCGCTTCGTGAACGGCTCGAACGCTGGATCGACGCGCAGATCGACCGGCACCTCCGTCCGCTCAAGAAGCTTGCCTCGGCGGCGACCGACCGCGAGAGCGCTCCGGGAGTCCGCGCGCTGGCGGCGATGCTCGCCGACGCGGGCGGCGTGCTGCCGCGAAAGTCGGTGCTGAGCGCCATCGCTCATTTGGAGCAGGCGGATCGCCAGGCGCTGCACAGGCTTCGGGTGCGGCTCGGACCGCTTGACGTCTTCGTTGATTCGCTGCTCAAGCCGTCGGCGCAATTCTGGCGCGCGGCGCTGCTGTCGGTGCGCACCGGTCAGCCGATGCCGAAGCTTCCGCCTCCCGGCGCTGCGACCCTCACTTCGGAAGCCGATGCACGCGGCGCGGCGCTCGCCTATCGGCGCGTCGGCCGCGATTGGATCCGTATCGACCTCGCCGATCGGCTCGCCAGCCATGCGCGCAAGGTCCGCTCCGTCGGTGGCGACAATCCGGTCAATATTGAACTCGCGATCTCGATCGGGCTGTCCGACGACGCGATTGCGCGGCTGATGGAGGAGGTCGGCTTCACCCGCTCGGGCGAGGCATGGCAGTGGCGCGGGCGACGCGGACCTCGCGTCGAGCGCCGCGCTGCCCCATCCCACGCCTTCGCCGAATTGGAGAAGCTCAAGAAAACGTGAGGATCGACCGCTTCCTCTTCTTCATCCGCCTGGCGAAGAGCCGCACCTTCGCGCAGGCTATCATCGACGAAGGTCACGTTCGCATTGACGGCAGGCGAGTCGAGAAATCTTCCGAGGAAGTGCGCGCCGGAAGCGTGATCGCCCTCCCGCTGCACGGACATGTTCGGGTGCTGCGCGTGCTCAGTCTGCCGAGCCGCCGCGGCCCCGCCCCGGAGGCGCGCGCCTGCTACGAGGAAGTGGGAATTGACGAGCCAAGCCCGCGCTCTTAGCGAGCAGCCAAGAGGGAGCGAATTTCAATGACCTACGTCGTCACCGACGCCTGCATCAAATGCAAATATATGGATTGCGTCGAGGTCTGCCCGGTGGATTGCTTCTACGAGGGCGAGGTGATGCTGGTCATCAACCCCAACGAGTGCATCGACTGCGGGGTGTGCGAGCCCGAATGTCCCGCCGAGGCGATCTTGCCCGATACCGAGAGCGGCCTCGAAAAATGGCTTGAGCTCAACTCGAATTTCTCGGCGGACTGGCCGAACATCACCCGGAAGAAGGACAGCCCCACCGACGCCGATGAGCATAAGGGCGAAGAGGGCAAGTACGACAAATATTTCACGCCCGATCCGGGCGCCGGCGACTAGCCGACCGCTCACCGCGGCTGGGCGTTCGCTCCTCGCCGCATTGTGAAAGTGTAGTTCAGTCCGAGACCGCCCGAGAGCTGGTTGCGCGAGCCGAGCTCACGGACGATCGGCGACTTGGCGGCGTCTCCGACCAGTCGCTCGTAGCGCGCGAAGCCGAACAGGCCCCAACGGCTATCGAGCTGATAGGAGAACCCGCCTGTCATCGCGAGCGCGTACACACCGCCGCCTGGACGGTAGACCGGAAGTCCCGATGCCAGCGATGCAGCCGGGCTGACTCCGAAATAGGCGCGCTGATATCGGCTATCGGAAAAGAGGACGCGCGGACCGATCGACAACACATATCGATCGCCATCGCGCCAAATCTTGTCGGCGCCGATGCTGCCGAGCAGTCCCTCGTGGCCGTTGATGCCTTTGAGAAGCTCGCTGCGAAGCCGGAAGGAGTCCTTTGCCTCATATTGGGCAAACGCTCCTACCTCGAACGTTGTTGAGACATTTCCGATGGGAGCACCGACTTCCGACTGCTTACGTTTCCATTGGACATTACCCGAGGGTCCAAACGAGAAACCGTCTGTCGAAACTGCGGTAAAGCTCGGGGCGTCGTCCGGTGCGCCGAAGCCGAATTCATGCGTGCCGCGAGCAGTATTGACGTGGAACAGCGGTGATACGTACGTCGTATCCGCTCCGATATACTCGGGTTGCAGCTCCGCTCCGAGTCCGACCCGAATCCGAATGTCGGGGCTTTCCTGCGCTTCAGCGGTGCCCCACGCCGGTAGGATCGCGATCGAGGCAATCAGCAAATATTTCATTCGTGCGGTAACCGCCGCCCGCCAGTCTTGGTTGCGTATCGCCGCGCCAATTTGCCGGCTCATTCGCGCTCGCGCCTTCTCGGTTTTGCCGGTCAGCGTCGTTTCAACAGCTGCTCGACGATCGCATCGGCGGCTTCCTCGGCGCTCAGCTTCGTCGTGTTTATGTGAATTTCGGGCGTCTCCGGCGGCTCGTATGGGCTGTCGATCCCGGTAAAGTTCTTGAGCTCTCCGGCGCGCGCCTTGGCGTAAAGCCCCTTCGCATCCCGCCTCTCGGCCTCGGCGAGCGGCGTATCGACGAATATCTCGAGGAACTCGCCGTCGGGGATCATCTTGCGGACCATCTCGCGCTCTGCGCGGAACGGAGAGATGAAGGCAGTCATCACGATGAGGCCCGCGTCGGTCATCAGCCGGGCGACCTCGCCGACACGCCGGATATTCTCGATCCGGTCGGCATCGGTGAATCCGAGATCGCGGTTGAGGCCGTGCCGCACGTTGTCACCATCGAGCAGGAAGGTGTGCCGCCCCAGCGCGACAAGCTTCTTCTCGACCAGGTTCGCAATCGTCGACTTGCCCGCCCCCGACAATCCCGTGAACCACAGCACTGCGGGCCGTTGACCCTTCAGCGTCGCATGCGTCTCGCGGCCGACATCGAGATGCTGGCGGTGGATGTTCTGCGCGCGCCGAAGCGCGAAGTGCAGCATGCCGCAGCCGACCGTGGCATTGCTGAGCTTGTCGATCAGGATGAACCCGCCGAGCATGCGGTTCGGGCTCGATCCGTCGACCGAATAAGGCTCGAACACGATTTCGCGGTCTGCGGCGATCTCGGCGACGCCAATGGCATTTAACGCCAGCGCTTTCGCCGCCAGCCGATCGAGCGTGTTGACGTTGATTTCATATTTGGGCTCGTGGATTGTCGCAGTCACCGTCTGAGTCCCGAGCTTCAACCAATAGCCCCGGCCGGGCAGCAGCGGCTCGTCGGCCATCCACACGATCGTCGCCTCGAACTGGTCGGCGGCTTCGGGCGGATCGGCTGCCGCGGCGATGACGTCGCCGCGCGAGCAGTCGACCTCGTCGGCGAGAGTCACGGTGACGGACTGTCCGGCGGCCGCCTCGGGCAAATCCCCATCCGCGGTGACGATCCGCTCGATGCGCGTCACGCGTCCGGAGGGAAGGATCCGCACCTCATCGCCGGTGGCCATGATGCCCGATGCGATCTGCCCGGCAAATCCACGGAAGTCGTGGTTCGGGCGGCTGACGCATTGCACCGGAAGCCGCATCGGCTTGGCGGCGTCCGCATCGGCGTCGAGCGGGAGTGTGTCGAGATAGCCGAGAAGGGTCGGGGCGCCGTACCATGGCATGGCCTCGCTCCGGTCCACGACATTGTCGCCCTTGAGCCCTGAAACCGGAATCGCCATCCATTCTTCAATCCCTATCTGCTCCGCTAACAAGCGATAATCGGCAGTGATCGCATCGAACGCTTGCCTGTCGTAATCGACGAGGTCCATCTTATTCACCGCGACGACGAACCGGCGGATTCCGAGCAGGTGGCCAAGATAGCTGTGCCGCCGAGTCTGGGTCAGGACGCCCTTGCGCGCATCGATCAGAAGCAAGGCTAGGTCAGCGCTCGACGCGCCCGTCACCATGTTGCGGGTATATTGTTCGTGCCCCGGCGTGTCGGCGACAATGAACTTGCGCCTCTCGCTCGAGAAGAAGCGATAGGCGACATCGATCGTGATTCCCTGCTCGCGCTCGGCGGACAGGCCGTCGACCAGCAGCGCGAAGTCGATCGCCTCGCCTTGCGTTCCGTGCCGCCTGCTGTCGCTCTCCAGCGCCTTGAGCTGGTCGTCCAAAATCTGCTTCGTCTCGTACAGCAGCCGGCCAATCAGCGTCGACTTGCCGTCGTCGACGCTGCCGCAGGTGATGAACCGGAGCAGCTCCTTGTCCTGCTGCGCGGCAAGCCACGATTTCACGTCAGGAGGGGCGTTCAAAAGTAACCCTCCTGCTTCTTCTTCTCCATCGAGGCGCCCCCCGCGTCGCGGTCGATGGCGCGGCCCTGCCGCTCGCTGGTGACTGAGCCGAGCATCTCGGCGATGATCTGTTCGATGGTCTCGGCGTCGCTTTCAATCGCGCCCGACAGCGGATAGCAGCCGAGCGTCCGGAACCGCACCTTGCGGCTCACCATCTCTTCGCCAGCCTCGAGCCGCATCCGCTCATCATCGACCATGATGAGGAGCCCGTCACGTTCGACCGTTGGCCGCTCGGCGGCGAAGTAGAGCGGAACGATCTCGATCCCCTCGCGCAGGATATATTGCCACACGTCGAGCTCGGTCCAGTTGGACAGTGGAAACACCCGCATGGTCTCGCCCCGGTTCTTCCTCACATTGTAAAGCGACCACAGCTCCGGCCGCTGCCGCTTCGGGTCCCAGCGGTGATTGCGGTCGCGGAAGCTGAACACCCGCTCCTTGGCTCGGCTCTTCTCCTCATCGCGGCGGGCGCCGCCGAACGCCGCATCGAAGCCATGTTGGTCGAGCGCCTGCCGCAGCCCTTGGGTCTTCCACATGTCGGTATGGAGAGGGCCGTGGTCGAAGGGGTTGATGCCCTTATCGAGAGCCTCGGGGTTGCGGTAGACGATCAGCTCCATGCCTGGCTCCGCCGCGACCTTGTCGCGCATCGCGTACATGTCCCTGAACTTCCAGGTCGTATCGACGTGGAGCAGCGGGAACGGCAGCGTCCCCGGGAAGAAGGCCTTCTTCGCCAGGTGCAGCATCACCGCAGAATCCTTGCCCATCGAATAGAGCATCACCGGCTTTTCCGCCTCGGCGACCGTCTCACGAAGGATGAAGATGCTCTCGGCCTCGATCCGGTCGAGATGGGTCAATCTGGCGCTCATTGGAACAGCGATTTGCCCGCTTCCTTCGAACTTGTCACTTGCGGCCAGCGCCCCATGACTTAGGCTGGGGACTTCGGGAGATCGATGCCATGAAAACTCTGTTGCTCGCTTCCGCTGCGGCGATGCTGGTCGTTTCGTCCGCAGGCGTCGCCCAAACCGCCGCGCCCGCACCCAAGCCGGTTACTCGGGCCGACTATATCAAGGGCGTGGATGCGCGGTTTAGCGGCATCGACACCAATCACGACGGCAAGCTTTCGCGCGAGGAAATCGCCGCCGCACAGCAGCGCGACGTGGAGAAGGCCAAGGCCGCGATGGCGAAACAGCTGCAGGATGCGTTCAAGCGGCTCGACACCAACCACGACGGGAAGCTCAGCCTCGAAGAGTTCATGGCATCCGAGCCGCAGATACGCCCCAGCGAGACTCCCGATCAGATCCTGCAGAAGTACGACACGAACCATGATGGCAAGATCAGCCTCGAAGAGTTCCGGGCGTCCGAAATCGCCAAGTTCAACGCGCTCGATACCAATCACGACGGCGTGGTGACTCCGCAGGAGCTCCAGGCGGCGCAAGGACGGAAATAGGAGACCGGCCGCCTAGCGCTCGGCGGTCGCCAGGCCTAAGGACGACTCTTCCCTGGGGAGCTGCTGACCCGCAGCTGAGATCGATGCAGGAGCATCGCGACCCGTAGAACCTGATCCGGGTCGCACCGGCGTAGGGAGGAGCGTCGACATGGCGAACATTT
>JBQCCG010000217.1:0-5116 GCA_051962455.1 Sphingomicrobium sp.
TCACCGGATCCGGGGAAGCTCTTCCCACTGGTGGAAGGGCGGCGGCGAGGACAGCTGCCATTCGAGCGTCGTCGCGCCCTCGCCCCAGGGATTGTCGCCCGCCAGCCGCTTCTTGGCGAAGGCCTCGTAGACGCCGTAGAGGAAGACCAGCAGCGCGACGCCCGAGATGTACGAGCCGATCGACGAGACGAAGTTCCAGCGCGCGAACGCATCTGGATAGTCCGTATAGCGGCGCGGCATGCCAGCGGCGCCGAGGAAGTGCTGTGGGAAAAACAGGACGTTCACGCCGATGAAAGTCATCCAGAAATGGATCTTGCCGATCGTCTCGTTGTACATGTAGCCGGACATCTTCGGGAACCAGTAGTACCACGCCGCGAAGATCGCGAAGACCGCTCCCAGCGACAGCACGTAGTGGAAGTGCGCGACGACGTAGTAGGTGTCGTGGAGCACTCGGTCGAGACCCGCATTGGCGAGCTTGACGCCGGTGACGCCGCCGACCGTGAACAGGAAGATGAAGCCGATCGCCCAGAGCATCGGCGTCTTGAACGAGATCGAGCCGCCCCACATCGTCGCGATCCAGGAGAAGATCTTGATGCCGGTCGGCACCGCGATCACCATGGTGGCGAAGACGAAATAGCGCTGCGTGTTGAGCGACAGGCCGGTGGTGTACATGTGGTGCGCCCACACGACGAAGCCGATGAAGCCGATCGCCACCATGGCGTAGGCCATGCCGACATAGCCGAACACCGGCTTCTTCGAGAACGTCGAGATGATCTGGCTGACCATGCCGAAGCCGGGCAGGATCAGGATGTAGACCTCGGGGTGGCCGAAGAACCAGAAGAGGTGCTGATAGAGTACGACGTTGCCACCTCCGCTCGCGTCGAAAAATGAGGTGCTGAAATTCCGGTCGGTGAGCAGCATGGTGATCGCGCCGGCCAGCACAGGCAGCGACATAAGCAGCAGGAAGGCCGTAACCAGAACGGACCAGACAAAGAGTGGCATCTTGTGCAGGGTCATGCCCGGCGCGCGCATGTTGAAGATGGTCGTGATGAAATTGATCGCGCCGAGGATCGAGCTGATGCCCGCCAGATGGAGTGAGAAGATGACCATGTCGACCGCAGGTCCCGTTGAGCCGGCCGTCGACAGCGGCGCATAGAGCGTCCAGCCCGTCCCCGCGCCGAGGCCGCTTCCACCGGGGACGAGGGTCGACCCGAGCAGCAGGCAAAAGGCGGGGACCAGCAGCCAGAAGCTGATGTTGTTCATACGGGGGAAGGCCATGTCCGGCGCCCCGATCATCAGCGGCACGAACCAGTTGCCGAAGCCACCCATCATCGCCGGCATCAGGGTGAAGAAGATCATGGTCAGGCCGTGCGCCGTGATGAGCACGTTCCAGTGATGCGTCCACTCGTCGAAGCTGGCGGTTCCGGCGCCGATCGGCCACGCGCGGTTGAGGACCTGAATGCCGGGCTCCATCAGCTCCCAGCGCATGATCCCGGAGATTGCGCCGCCGATCACGCCCGCGATGATGGCGAAGATCAGATAGAGCGTTCCGATGTCCTTGTGGTTCGTGGACATGAACCAGCGGACGAAGAAGCCGGGCTTGTGAGTGTCGGCGGAATGGGACCGCTCGGGCCGGTGCGCCGTATAGCCAAGCGAATTCGCGGACGAAGCGCTCACCACGGTAGACCAGTGTCATAGCGGATGGCCGATGACTTCCGCCAAAGCTGCAAGGCCAGCTGCCGCAAGCAAGACCCAGGGAAGTGCAACTTACTTCCGGCGCGGACGATCGTTGGAGCTGGAGATTGGAAAGATGTCGCTGATGGGGCGACGGGCGGGAAGCGGCCGGCGGCGGCTTCCAAGAACTGTGAAATGCTTTCCGCCGAGATGCACGTGCGACGAAATCGGGGACGGCGCAGCACGCAGGTGCAGAAGCTTTTCGATCTTCAACCTGACCCAGGCAATGGTCAGCGACACGCGCAAGCGGAAATAATCTACGGAATTCTGAGCCCCCTCGCCGTCATAAGTGCGTCCTCCCCGATAATTTGTTTCTTTGAGGAATGACATTTCGAACTCCCGTCTACGGAGCTCGGCAATTAGGCTGCTCCGTGAGCAGTCTTCGATATGATGTCTTCGTCTTCTACACACAAATGAATAGAATTGTTAGTTTGTATAAATAAAATTGCTTGCAATTATCATTAAAGGCTGAGAAATCTTGCCTTGAACAATATTTCGTCCGCTCCATATCCGTTGCATGACTGAAGCGCCCTGGTTTCGACGGTCAGAAGTCCATCCGGGCAGCAGTACGGGACGTCATTAGGCCCGATCCCGGCCGGCATATCGGCCTGTCATCGGGCTTCTAATTCGCCGCGATGCGACAATCGCGGACTTCCATCAAAGCTGTTGAGAGCGCGCGTCATCGCCAGCGCCACGCGCGATCTTATTCGCGCGCCGGAGTTCGCCATGACAAAAGAATATCGTGTCCTTCCGCGCAATATTGCGCCGCCACCGTCCGAAGAGCGTGCATCTGACGTCCTCTCTGACTGGTGGAGACAAATCGACCGATGGGTGAACGAAGGCGGAGCCATCGAACGAACCGCAGCGCAGGAAGGATATAGCTTCGTGAGAGTCGAACCATGACCGCCAGGAATCTGAATTTGACCCCTCTGGAAACCGTACGAACGCTGGAGTGCCGTCGCGTCCGAGCCACGGGCGAGAACGATGTCGCCGCGCTCGAGCCGCTGCTGGATGATGATCTCATTTACATCAACAGCATTGGGGACGTTTTCGACAAGCAGCGCTATCTGCACGCGCTCGAAAGCCACCGTTTGGCGTACGACAAGGATTTCGACGTCCACGAAACCGACTTCCGCGTCCTCGATGGTCTGGTTATTCTCGTCGGCGTCATGCTCGGCCATTCGCGCCTGGATGGGGAGCAGCAGGTCTTTCATTTCCGGTGCATCAGCATCTGGCGCGAGCGAGCCGGCGAATGGCGAATGGTCGCCTGGCAGTCTTCGTCATCATCCTTCACCGGATCTCATATGAAGTCTGCGGAGGGACGGCGATCGACCGCCCCCACGCTTCTTGACATCCACTCGGTATGATCATGGGCGAGAGGATCAAAGCCGCCGATGTCCGGCTCAAGCGCGCCTATGACCCGCCGCAACGCAACGACGGCCGCCGTATCCTCGTCGATCGGCTGTGGCCGCGAGGAATCTCCAAACGCGACGTCGCCATTGACGAATGGCTGAAGGACCTCGCGCCCACCACAGAGCTGCGCACGTGGTTCGGTCACGACCCCGACCGATGGGACGAGTTCCGCCGCCGTTATGCAGAGGAGATCCACGGCCATCCCGAGCTCCTCGCGCACCTTCGTAAGCTCGCTCGCGAGGGTCCGGTCACGCTCGTCTATTCCGCGCGCGACGAACTTCATAACGATGCCATCGTGCTGCGGGATGTGCTGCTCGGGCGAGCTTCGGCGATGAAGGAGATTGAAAATGCCCGATGAGCTCTATCCCTCGCCAAACCCCGAATTGTCGCGAAAGCGCCGCGCGCTCGCGCCCGATACCGCGGCGGCGTTTGCAGCATTCAGCAAGCAGGTGTTTGCCGACGGTGCGTTGCCGGCCAGGACAAAGCAGCTCATCGCCGTCGCGGTCGCGCATGTCACGCAATGCCCCTATTGCATCAAGGGGCACACCGGCGGAGCGCTTCGGGCAGGGGCATCGGAGGCCGAAATCATGGAAGCCATCTGGGTCGCCGCCGAAATGCGCGCCGGAGGAAGCTATGCCCACTCGATCATCGCCCTGTCAGAGATGGAGCGGGCTGAAGGAAGCGCACGACCTTCGAGCGGATGACGAGAATGAATCGTCCACTCGTTCTCGATCGATTGTTTTTCGCCGATAAATCGTGGAGTTTCGGGCGGGGGAGCCTGAGCTTCGTGACGAAGATTTCATCCGCATTCCGCAAGCTGCCGCGAGATCGTCCAGCACTGGGCGTAATAGCCGGTACTGCGTTCTTCGCGGTGGCATCGATTCTGCGGTGGCAGCTGGGCGGCATGAGCGAAGGCTTCGGGCCCATGACGTTCCTGCCGGCAATTTTGCTCGCGGGACTGTTCGGCGGAATCCGCATCGGGGTTGCGATCGCGATCATCTGTACTCTGGTAGCGTGGGTGATGTTCTATCCGCCATACGGCACCTTCACCTTGGCGACGCCGCACATCATCGCGATGGCGATATTCGTACTGACAGCTCTGCTCGAGCTCTACGTCATCCGAACCCTCAATGTCGCGATCGCCGATCTGTCGGAGGCGCGTGAACGGTCAAACGTGCTGTTCCGCGAATTACAGCATCGAGTAGCGAACAATCTTCAGTTCGTCGCCGCACTGTTGATGCGCCGGAGGAAGCTCCTCAAATCCGATCTCGCCTGTGCGGACGCGCTGGCAGCAGCGCAGACCCGTCTCGAGACGATGTCCCGAGTCCACCGCCGGCTGCACGATCCGGCGTCTCTCAGTCAGCCTCTGCAAACCTATCTCGAGACGCTGTGCACGGACCTGATCACGGCAAGCGATACACCCAATGTTCGCCTTAGCGTCGAATGCCCGATCGTGGTCTTGAGCCTTAACGCGCTTATGTCCCTATCTTTGATCGTCGCGGAATTGGTGACCAACAGCCTGAAGCACGCATTCCGCGGGCGCAGCGAAGGGCTCATTGCAATAAGCGTCACCGGCAGGCGGGGCGTCTACACATTGTCGGTTGCGGACGATGGGCCCGGCCTACCGGATGGCTTCGGCAAGACCAGGAAGGACAGCCTCGGCCAAGGGATTCTGCAGAGTCTTGCGGGCCAACTTCACGGCAAGCTGCTTTTTGAGTCCGGACCCGGAGCAGTGGCCAGGCTGGTCTTCCGCATACGATGAAACGCGTTCGCTAGGACGGGTTCGCAATTGACCGAACGCGTGCTTTGACGTGCAATTCAAGCAGCCCAGCCGAACTCCCGGTCACGAGCGCCAGCACTATCAGCTATACGTATGATTTCATTGAGAAAAAAATGGTGGGCGTGGCAAGGATTGAACTTGCGACCCCTGCGATGTCAACACAGTGCTCTACCACTGAGCTACACGCCC
>JBQCCG010000218.1:0-19748 GCA_051962455.1 Sphingomicrobium sp.
ACTCGGGCGATAGGATCATCGTCATCGGTAAGCTTTTCGAGTGCGCCCTCCATCCACCATTCGGCCATGCTCTCGCCCGGATGCTGGCGCGCGTAGAGCCACACGTTGAGCGGTCCGTCACCAATGGTCAGGCAGTCGAGGTCCTGCCCGTCGAGGCTCTTGCCGAGCGATGCATAGCCGACACCCGGAAGCGCGGCGGTCTGGGTCACGAGATCGTGATGGCGCTCCATCGAATAAGGCGCAAAGTAAGCGATCCAGACCAGGTCCTGCGGCGGAGTCAGCTTCATCGTCAGCACGCCGTCGGCGTAGCTGGTATCGGTGATGCGAACCCATTCCTCGCGGTCGAGGCTCATCACGCCTTTGTAGTCGGGCCAGCCGTTCGGGTAGGCCGAACCCGCGCAATTGGTGATCCGCAGAGTGATCTCGCGCCCGGCCGCGCCCGCCACGCGAAAATAGAACCACTGGTAGAAATCGCTCATGTGATCGTGGACGATCTCCAGCTCGGCGCTGTCGCCCTGCTGTTTGACCACGCGGATGTTGCCCGCGTCGAACGAATTCGAAATCGTGAATGCCATGCGCCTCTACCCGGATGCGTCGGAAAGTCGCGGCGCTGATAGAGTGCTGGTGCGGATCAGGCAAACGGGGAGGTGCGATGTCGAGCTAATGGCAGGAATGGGTGGAAAGCTGCCTAACTTCGTGACGCTCTCACGAACTTGAACTCGTGGCCGCAGTCAGATGGGCCACAGAGTGTGAACGAACTCCCATCGTTGGAGAACGAAATGCTCCCGTCAGCTTGCGCTCCCAACATGACCACTTGATTATCCCTCACCACAACAGGGTGCGGCAGGTAGGCCGTCAGACCGAACTTCATCTTCTCTAATGTGAACGGCACGCGGGCTGTCTCACCAAGGATCGCCCCGTCCCTGAACGTAATCGCGCCGCAGCATGCATTGCGGTACGTTCCATTCACCAGTGCGGGCACTGGCTTGTGCGTTCGCCCAAATGCGTACCAGGCGAGTGCGAATAGGATAAGGATGGCTAAGCCGGCGCGTTGGGCAATCGGCGGTTGGATTCCCATACGAATAGTCTGCGCCGGCGAACAAATGTCTGCAATGGGTGGAAAGCAGACATTGGGTGAGGCAGATTGCTGACGATGAGATATGTGCTCGCTGCAATCGCATCGGTCTTGTATTTCGCGCTCGTCGGCTTCGTTTCGCTCATTCCAATGATGGGCGATTGCTTTCCTACATCGCAGCATGTTTGTCCCAGCGACGCCCACAGATACCACAGCTTCTTAGTTATCTGGGCGATTGGGCTGCTTATCTATTTTGTGTTGGGTTGGTTCCTGCTTCGAGGCGTGACGCGTCGTTGAACGAATGTCCGCAACGGGTCGAAAGCTGCCATTAGCTTGCCCCCGCTGGCCTTCCTCGCCGCGCTTCGCTAGCCCGCGCACATGAGCAAGGTCCCAGTCCTCGTTACCGGCGGCGCCGGCTACATCGGCAGCCACGCGGTCCTCGCGCTGAAGGACTCCGGATGGCACGTCGCGGTCGTCGACGACCTCTCCAATGGATCGCGCGAGGCCGTGCCCGACGGCGTACCCTTCTACCAGGGCTCGATCGCCGAGCGGGTGCTGGTCGACAGCATCATCGACGAGCTGGGGATCGGCGCGATCATGCATTTCGCGGGCTCGATCGTCGTTCCGCAATCGGTCGAGCGGCCGCTCATATATTATGCCAACAACACGCTCGCGAGCCACGCCCTGATCAGCGCGGCGGTGTACGCCGGGATCAGGCACATCCTCTTTTCGTCGACGGCTGCGGTGTACGGAGCGCAGGAGCGTGTGCCGATCGAGGAAGGGGACCCGAAGCTTCCAATTAATCCCTATGGCGCTTCCAAGCTGATGACCGAGCGGATGCTCTCGGACGCATCGGCGGCGCATCCATTCAACTATGGCGCGCTCCGCTATTTCAACGTCGCCGGCGCTGATCCTCAGGGCCGCGCCGGGCAGCGCGGCAAGGGCGCGACTCACCTGATCAAGATCGCCTGCGAAGCGGCGGTCGGCCTTCGGGACCAAGTCGCGGTGTACGGCAGCGATTATCCGACGCCGGACGGCACCTGCATCCGCGACTATATCCACGTCAGCGACCTAGCCGCGGCGCATGTTTCGGCGCTCGAGTATCTGATCGCCAACCCGGACCAGGATCTGGTGATGAACTGCGGCTACGGTCGCGGGCTGTCGGTGCTCGAAGTCCTGGATGCCGTCGATCGGGCCAACGGGACTCCGATCGACCGGGTGATGGAAGGCCGCCGCGCCGGTGATCCGCCGATGCTGATCTCGGCGAATCAGCGGATCCTCGACACGCTGGACTGGAAGCCGAAATACGATGACATCGACCGGATCGTCGGCGACGCGCTGCGCTGGGAGCGCAAGCTGCTCGAACTCAACGCCGCCGCCACCTAGTCCTGGCGCACCAGCATGGTCGTCGGCTTGCCGAGATGACGGGCGAGCGCATGCACGCAGGCGAGGTGGTCGGCGCGCTGCTGCGCCATCGCCGAGAAATCCATCTCGGGGCGGAGCACATAACCAGAGCTCTTCAGCCGCTCCGCCGCCTGTATCAGCTCCGGCTCGTCGGGAGGGACTTCGGCGGGTTTCAACGCGATGATGGCGGCGAGTCCGCGCGCCATGCGCGTGCCTTCGTCGCGAAGCAGCGCTGCAGGGCCTCGCAGCGAACCATCGGCGAGGCACGATTCGCTGAGCAGCGCGAGATCGAGAAGCGTGCCGAGAGCGGCGGGCCAGCCGCTGCCGGTCCCGACTGACTGGAAATAGATCAGCGACGGATGGTTGGAATGGCTCTGGTGGACGGTCGCGCACCAGGTGCGGCCTTCACGGAGCACATCCGCCAGCTCGGGTTCATTGCCGATCGCCGCGAAGCGCTGGAGCAGGGTCACGGCAGATGGCGGCTCCCCGGCAGCGGTGTTGAGCTTGATGATTCCGGTGTCGCGGCGCGAGACGCTGCCCTGGACTTCGAGCAGATAGGTCACCGCCATGGTGATTACCGCCAGCCCGCAAAAGCCGGCGGCGAGGACGATCCAGCGCCCGAAACCGAGCGCGTCTTCCTCGCTGACGCCGATCGTGACGATCGAGCTTCCGACCATGTAGATCGCGTCGGGGATGCTCCTCAGCGGCGGGCGGAAATGGAAGCGTAATGCGTAGGCCATGAGGCCAAAGCCGAACGCGAGCAGGCTCATCCAGATGACGAACGATGCCACCAGGATCAGCGGCGCGAAGGTCCCGGAGAGGCCGTGGCGCTTGCCGCGCATCAGCTTCCAGGCCGGGAGCAGGATCAGGACCAGCCGCCGCGCAACCTTGAGTGAGGCGCGGCTGCCGCCGGGGACCACGACCGTCTCGAACACGTCCAGTAGGGTCATCGCGGCAAGGACGAAGCCCATCAGGAAGAGGAGGATGTCGAGCGCCACCGGCGGAGAACGGCGGACCCGCCGCTAAGTGCCAGCAGCCTTGACTTGGCGCATGCTGCTCTCTAGGTGAGCCGCCGGTTCGCAAGGACCAATCCAACATCCTAACAACGAGACACGAGCAGGCGCCCGGCCATGAAGATTCGCAACAGCTTGAAGTCGCTGAAAACGCGCCACCGGGATTGCCGCGTGATCCGTCGTCGCGGCCGGACCTACGTCATCAACAAGACGAACCGCCGCTTCAAGGCGCGTCAGGGATAAACTATGCCCCGGTCATGAGCCGGGGACAGCCGAGCGGCATCGCCGCTCTATTCCGGGATTATTCGAGGTTCGCGGGCAGCCGCCTGTGGCTGTCGCTTGCGCTGATGATTCTCGGCGCCATCGCCGAGGGCTTCGGCCTCCTGATGATCGTCCCGCTGGCGACCATCGCCATCGGCGGCAGCGAGTCCCGGCTCCTCCGCTTCACTCCATTCGCGGCCTCTTGGACCAGCGAACAACGATTCCTCGCGGCGCTCGGGCTGTTTGTCGGCGCGATGGCGGTGCGCTCTCTCCTGCTGCTCGCGCGCGACACGTTGCTGGCCCGGGTCGAAGCCGATTACGAAACGAGCCTTCGCCTGCGATCCGCGGCGACGCTCGCGCGGCGCGGGTGGCCATTCGCCAGCCGAATGGGGCAGGCGGGCATGCAGTCGCTGCTCCTCAACGACGTGCCGCGGGCCGGGCAGGCGGCCGCCTTCATGCAGCAGATCGCGGTCGCTGCGACAATGCTCGTGGTGCAACTGGCGATCGCCTTCCTGCTCTCGCCGGCGCTGACTTTGCTGGCACTCGCTTTCCTCGCGGGCGGGCTGCTTTTTTCGGTCCGTGTCGTCCAGCGCGGCGTCCGGAGAGGACTCGCGATGACTGATGCGATGGAAGACAGCGCCGACTCCGGTTTTCGGCTCCACGCCGGTCTCAAGGCCGCGCTGGCGCAGGGCACGGTACCGGCATTCCTCGCGGAATATCGTGCGAGCCTCTCGCGAAATGCGGCCCAGATGGTGAGCTTCGCGCGTGATTATTCATTCGCGCAGCAGCTTGCATCGCTCGGGGCTGCGCTGGTCGCCGCGGTGCTTCTGCTGATCGGCGTGCGGGTGCTCGTGCTTCCATTTCCCGTTCTGGTCACCAGCCTCGTGGTTTTTGCGAGAATGAGCGCCCCCGCCCAGCAGCTTCAGAACAGCCTGGTTCGGACCGCCGCCTTCGCTCCGGCTTTCGCGGCGATCGAGCGGCGGCTTGGTCCCCTCGATTGGACGGTGCCGGAAGAGAAAAGTCTCCGCTCCGTCGAATGGACCGAATTGGAGCTTCAGAACGTCCGACATCTGCATCAGCAGGGTCTCGGCATCGAACAGGCGTCCTTGCGTCTCAAGCGTGGAGAGTGGCTCGGGATCAGCGGATCCTCGGGGGGCGGCAAGACAACGCTCCTTGACCTCATCGCCGGGCTGCTCGTCCCGCAGGCAGGAAGCATCGGGCTAGATGGAAGAGATCTGGAGGGGGACCTTCTCGAACGCTGGCGAGGAGCGCTCGCCTACGTCGGCCAGGACGGAAACGTGTTCAACGACAGCGTCCGCGGCAACCTCCTGGCGGAGGGCGCCAGCGCCGATGAGTCCGATCTTTGGCGAGCACTCGATGCCGTCGGGCTTGGCGAGCGCGTTCGCGCTTTTCCCAATGGCATCGACGAGAGCGTCGGCGATCGCGGCAGCGCCTTGTCGGGTGGCGAAAGACAGCGGCTGGTGCTCGCGCGCGCCCTCCTCAGGAGCCCCAGCTTGATCATCCTCGACGAAGCGACGGCTGCACTCGATCCGAAGAGCGAGGCGGCGCTGATCGAACAGCTGAAAGCGCTCGAGCCGCGGCCCGCGGCGCTGGTCGTCGCTCACCGGCCGTCGACGCTGGCCCATTGCGATTCGGTCGTCTCGATCCAACATGGATTGCTGAGCGCCGGCCCGGTCAGCACGGATTAACGTCCGCTGCGCTACAGAAGGGCAATGGGAATCGAGGCAATGAAGCTGAACGTCAGGAAAGTGCTGGGGATTGGCGCGGCGTGCCTTGCATCCTTCGCAACGGCCGCAGTCGCTCAGCCAAAGCCGCCGGTCGAGCAAACGCCGAAGGGCTGGAGCTATCAGATTCAGGACGGCAAGCGCGTTCCCAAGGGCAACCGGGTGACCAACGCGGACGGAAGCTGGCGTGAAGAACTTCGCCAGGGCAATTGCGTGACCATCAAGGAGCGCTCGGCAGCGGGCGAATACAAGGAATCCCGCGAGTGCAATCCCGCCAAGCCGCAGTAAGGCGGCAGGCGAGCGCTTCTATTTCACCGGATTGAAGTTCCCCTTCGGCCGCTGCTTGATCACGCAGTCGGGAAGGCCCGTGCCGGGAATATCCTTGCAGTCGCGGACTTGCGCGCTTCCGTCCGGACCGGCGAAAATTGCCCAATCGCGCGGTGTGCCCTTGGCGTATTCGCAATGCGCCGTCCACTCATCGAGATTCTGCCAGGTGCCGACGAAGCCCGCGTCGGTGATCCGCTGACAGGTGTAGCCCGCGTCATAGATCGCGCGCTTGAGAGCGACCGCGAGATTGAACGCGTCCAGCTGGTGAAGCTGCTTCTGCTCCTCGCCGACGACCCTGATCTGCGGTTGATTGGTCGCGGCCTGCTGCGGCTTGTTGCAGCCGGTGACGGCGAGCGCCGCGAGCAGGGCAAGGCACCAGCGTGGCGACATAGTTCCTCCTTCAGTCCCGATAACGAATCTTGACGCGAGAGGCTGCAAAGCGCGCGCGCTCGACCGCTTCTTCGGCCGTCTGACCGCGAGCGAGCGCCAGGCCCATGCGGCGGTTCTTGAGCGTGTTCGGCTTGGCAAAAATGCGGATGTCGACGGGCCTCCCCGGCGCTCCGAGGGAGAGCGCGTCTGCAATCCCTTCGTACAAGAATCCGTCGCTCTCGCGATCCGCAAGGATCACTGCCGAAGCGGACGGTCCGGCGAACTCGATCGACGGAATCGGCAGACCGAGGATCGTCCGGAGGTGAAGCTCGAACTCGTTCGGATATTGGGAGATCAGCGTCACCATGCCGGTGTCGTGCGGGCGTGGGCTGAGCTCCGAAAAGATCGCCTGATCGCCGCGGACGAAGAACTCGACGCCGAAAATACCGTATCCGCCCAGCGCGGTGACGACCTTCCGCGCCTGATTGCGGGCGGAATAGAGCGCACCCTCCGAGAGAGCGGCGGGCTGCCAGCTTTCGCGATAATCGCCGAGTTCCTGCCGATGACCGACGGGTGGACAGAAGAGGATTCCGTCTTTGGTCGCGACCGTCAGAAGCGTGATCTCGCTGTCGAAGTCGATGAACTCCTCGACGATCACCCGCGGGCGGTCACCGCGCATTTTCTCGACCGCATAGTCCCAGGCCGCTCCGACTTCCTCCAAAGACTCCGAGGTGCTCTGGCCCTTGCCCGAGCTCGACATGACCGGCTTGATCACGCACGGAAGGCCGACCTCCGTCGCGGCGGCAAGCGCTTCCTCGCGGCTTTCAGCGAAGCGATATTTCGAGGTTAAAAGCCCCAGCTCGCGCGCCGCGAAGTCGCGGATTCCATCGCGGTTCATCGTCAGCTGCACGGCCCTCGCCGAGGGTGCGACCCGCCAGCCGTCCTTTTCCAGCGCGGCGAGCGTCTCGGTGTCGATGGCCTCGATCTCCGGCACGATCACGTCGGGTCTGTATTTCTCGACGGCGGCACGAAGCTTCTTGCCGTCAAGCATCGGGAACACCTCGGATTCGTCGGCGAGCTGCATCGCGGGCGCATTCGCGTAGCGGTCGCAGGCGATGATGCGGCAGCCAAGGCGCTTCGCGGCGATCGCGAATTCGCGGCCGAGCTCGCCCGAGCCGAGCAGCATCAAGGTGGCGATGTACATGAAGAGCGGATAGCGACTCCGTCACCCCCGCGAAAGCGGGAGTCCCGCTGCCTTAAAGAGAAGCGGGATTCCCGCTTGCGCGGGAATGACGAAGAGGGTTGAACTGCCGAGATGCGAACTCTCTTCCTGCTCACCGCCGCCGCGATGCTCGCCGGAGCCGCTCCAGCAAAGCTGCCGACCCCTAACGACATCGTCGCTCAGGCGCCGGCGAGCGCCTGGAAGGCAATTCGCGCCGACGATCTCATGATCATCGATCTCAAGAACGGCGGCCGGATCGTCATCCAGCTCGCGCCGGGCTTCGCACCTGTCCACGTGGCGAACATCAAGGCGCTTGCGCGCGGCCGCTACTGGGATGGGGCGACGGTCTACCGCGTGCAGGACGATTATGTCGCGCAATGGGGCCTCAACGACAGCGACAAGCCGTGGCCGGCGGGCGTCGTCGCGAAACCACCCGCAGAGTACATGCGCGCGCTGAGGGGGTTGAAGATCACGTCGCTCGGCTCTCCCGATGCCTACGCTCCCGGGGCAGGCTTCGCCGACGGATGGCCAGTCGCCTACAGTGCCAAAGCGGGTTGGGCGAACCTCGCCCATTGCTATGCCAGCGTGGGCGTGGGCCGCGATTTGGCGCCGGACACCGGCACGGGCGGCGAGCTTTACGCGGTGATCGGGCAGGCGCCCCGCCAGCTCGATCGCAACATCGCGCTGGTTGGACGAGTCATCGACGGGATCGATCGGCTGAGTTCACTGCCGCGCGGGCCTGCGCCGATGGGCTTTTATACCGACAAGGCGCTCGACCTTCCGATTGCCTCGGTCCGCCTTGCCAGCGACATGGCCCTGACCGCGCGGCCTTCATACGAATATATGGACACCGGAAGCCCGGCGTTCGCGGAGTATCTGCACCTTCGCGCAAACCGGCACGACGATTTCTATACCCGGCCCGCGGGCGGGGTCGATCTATGCAATGTCCAGGTGCCGGTCAGGAAGACGCCGCGGGTCTAGGCCGCCCAGAGGTGCGTCTCCCGGTTCTTGTGCTGAATGATGACCGGGCCGTTGTGCGAGCGCATGCTCGCCTCGGCCAGCGGCAGCGCGGTGGCGCAAAAGGCGCACTCGGCAGAGACTCGGCCGATGATCCACTGGGTCCGCCCGCAGCCGGGGCAATGGTTGATCTCATGCTCGCGATAAACGGCGTGATAGCCGCGTTGATAAGGCTTCCAACCTTCGCCTGACGAGAGCGGCATGGCGGTCCTTCCTTTCGGCCACCCCAACGAGCAAGCCGGAGCGCGGTTGCAGGAGCAGGGCGGGGTTTCATGCCCGGAAGGACTTCCGGTTGCGGCGGAATGAGGCGCGAACCGGACGAGCGGAAGTTCAGCGGCCCAAGGAGTCGAGCGAAAGCGGCTCGGCGAACTCGGCGCCGATCTTGTCGCCGGCAGTCCACTTGACGACCGCGTTGGCGCGCTCGCGGCCGGGAAGCATCAGCCAGACGCGTGAGCCGACCTCGAAATGGCCGTCGGCGATGGCCATGAAACCGCGCTCGGAGATATTGAGCACCTTGGCCTCGACGCCATTGGCGCCAAGCTCGCGCATCTTGGCGTCCAGCTCGATCGAAAGACGCGGAACCTGACGGCGCTCGTCGCTTCGGTCCTCGGCGATCCGCGCCCTTATGCTCACGAAGCTCATCTCCATGGGCGGCTATTCCGACTGCGCCGCGAAGGACAGGCCAATGCGCCCGTCCCTGACCCAGCGCACCTGTGCCCAGACCGGACCACGGTCAAGAACCTGAAGCAGGAGTCGCTCACCTATGTTGGGAACATGAGGAAAGATGACCATCGCACCCGAACCGGAGATATTGACCAAACGCACCACATGCTTGCGGGCCCTGAACTCGAGCACTGCCGTGTTCGAGAGCGAGGGGTGACGAACTTCGGTTCGCTCATCGATGGTGCGCTTCTCGGTGCGCGGGATCATCGACCCATCAAGGAAAAAACTGGACGCCACTTACTGCCTCCCACGACGGCCCGGGAAACTTAGCAAGCGTCGCTTAAGGATTGGTTTGCGACACACATCGCTGGAAATCGGAGCGATTGCCGGCTGGGCCGCTGGCGGTCGGAAACGAAGCGATGTATGGCTGTTGCGGGAAGCGGGGTTATCTTTTGAAATGAACAGGTTGATGCGGCCGACGGAGCGGCTTTCTGGCTCCTTCTTGTGGTTCACCGCGCTTACTTCGCTGGCAGTCAGTCCGGCTCTCGCGCAGGTCCAGCCGATGGCGGTCCCGCCGTCAGCGGCAGCCAACCAGCCGAAGCGGACCGTGCCCGTGACGAGAACGCCGACGGCCAAGCCCCCGGTCTCCGTCGTGAGAACTCCGAAAGCGGGCCCCGATACGCTCGCGCCAAGCAACCCCGACTTCAAGGCGGATCAGCCGGAGACGGCCCAGCAGGCGCCCGTTCCGGCGCCGCTGCCGCCCGCCGTATGGGATGTCGCCAGCGCTCAGGAGCTGGTCGCCTACATCAATCAGATCGGGGGCGACGGCCTCAATCCGGAGGATTACGATCCCGAGGGCCTGCAGGCGGCGATCCAGTCCGGCAATATCGCGGCAATGTCGGCTGCCGCCACCGACCGTTTCGACCTGGTCTCGTCCGACCTCGCGCTTGGGCATGTGAAAAAGCCCGCGCGGATCGACTGGTACCTCGTCGACAAGGATCTCAATGCCGCCAAGCAGGACGCGCTGTTGCGGAGCGCGCTTGCCGAGCACGACCTCACCGCGGCGCTGAACGGTCTCCTCCCGACTCACCCGCAATATGCCGCATTGAAGGCGGCGCTCGCTGCGACTCCGGCGAGCGACGAGGCGCGCAGGGACAAGATCCGGCTCAACATGGATCGCTGGCGCTGGCTGCCGCGCGACCTTGGCGAGAAATATATCATCGTCAACGTTCCGGGCTTCCACGCGACGCTGGTCGAGAACGGCGTCAACCGCTGGAAGCAGAAGGCGATTGCCGGGAAGCTGTCGACCCCGACTCCCGAGCTCTCGGCGATGGCGACGGGCGTGATCCTCAATCCCTGGTGGGAGGTGCCCAAGAGCATCGAGCATGAGGCCGCGGGTAAGAAGGGATTCGTGCCGGTGAAGGGACCGGACGGCGAGATTCAGCGGTGGCGTCAACCGCCGGGGCCGACCAATGCGCTCGGCCAGATCAAGTTCGTGATGCCCAATTCGCAGGCGATCTATCTCCACGACACCAACGCGCGTAGCCGCTTCAACAGCGATGCGCGAGCGCTCAGCCATGGCTGCGTTCGCACCGAGCACATCATGGATTTGGCGACCCAGTTGCTCGGCGACGACGGCGGCGACTGGACTCCTGATCGCATTCAGGCAGCGCTCGACAGCAGCAAAACGGTGCAGGCGAACTTCGTGAAGCCGGTGCCGGTCTATATCGTCTACTTCAGCGATGCCGCGTTGCTCGACGGGCGGATCATCGAATATAAGGATCTCTACGGACGCGATCCGAAGGCTTTGGCCGCGCTCAAGATGAAGGACGGCGGCGCGTCGATGGTCACGCCCAAGGATAAAGCGATTATCGCCACTCCCAAGGCCAAGAAAGCGGCTCCGAAACCGACAGATCAGGTCGCGACGCGCTAGGCGTCAGTTGGCGGCTTCGGCTGAGCGGTCGAGAATGATCGGATCGATGAAGGCGAGGCCAACCATGCCGTCCTCGGCCCACTTCACGACGGCCGGGACCAGGACTCCGCCTTCGAACCGGACGTGGACCTTCGCGCCCGGCGTCAGCTCGCCAACGTGATCGCCCATCACTCCGCCTTCGGAGATGTTGTGGATCGCGAAATTGGTTGGTGAGCCGTCGACCAGCAGCTTCAGCTTGCGGCCCTTCGTCGGCATTCGCGGAAACTGGCGCTGGTCAGCGGTGGGTGAGACATTTCGCGGCCTGTGTGACGGCGCAACCGTTTCGACCACTGAGGTTTCCGCGAGCGGAACGGCGGTGCCGCAGAAGCCGCACTCGGCGCTGACCCGGCCGATATACCAGTGCGACCGGCCGCAGCCGGGGCAATGGTTCGCAGAATTGGCGCGATAGACGATGTGATGCCCGCGCTTGGCGAGCCCGGCCGCGAAGGACGGCGCTGCCCGTTCGAACACCAGGACGTTGGACATGAACCCCGCTCCACCCATTGGTGAGGTGAGAAGGGTAGGCCCGAGGGATTGCCGAGAGGTTACCGGGTCGGAAATTGTAATGGAGTGGGCCCAGACGTGCACTCCGCAATTCGACCCATTGCGGACATTTGAAACTGCACCGATGATGACATTGTGGTGAAGCAGCTGCTTCTTGCCTTGGTTGCGCTGATTGGCGGCGTCCTGATCGGTACCGCCGCGGGTGTGCGCCTGTCTGGCAAGGCGCAGGCGCAAGGCGTCGTTAGCACGGATATCGCAAGCCTAAGGTCGGCACCCGCAAAATACGCCGGCAAGCTTGTCCGGGTCGGTGGCAAGCTCGATGAATGCTATTCGTGGGAGTGCTCGCTGTGCCCTGCGACGATGACGACGGCAACGGCTGATGCGAAGCAGTGTCTGGCCCTCGATTTCCGACCGTTGATTCCCGGAACGGGATTCGGCGGGGACGAGAAAGAGAAGGTGTTACGCTTTTCTAACGTGACCTTGATCGGGAAGTTCGATCCAACCTGCTGGAACAATCCGTGCCTCGACCGTGGCACTGTTCTCTTCGATGCCGATGTCGCTGCGGTTCAAGCGCGGCACTCCAGCGGTGATGGCCTTTGGCTCGGTCGCGTCACCAAGCTTCAAGAGGCACCGGAACCACTGGCAAAGGAGATTGTCGCTCAGGCCCGGAGCGCCGGTTTTCCGAATGGCCAGCCCACGAAGGTGTTCAATGTCATCGGCGATCCGAACGTCGCCGTCGTATGCTGGATGCCCGCAGGAAATTCGTGGCCGACGAGCCTTGAAGCAGCGCTATATGCAAAGAGCACGCTTGATTTTTACACCTGCAACGAGGTGCACAACGCCGAAGGAACGTGGACCGTCCAGGTGCCGGAAGACAGCTGATCCCGCAGGATGGGGTACAGACCGGCGTTACGCCAGTTTGTCGGCGTAAATCATCCGTCCACCAGCGAGCTTGCGCATGACGGCGTACTGGCTCGTCTTCGGCATGGCGAAGCATCCCTCGGAGCGGCCGAGCTGCCCGTGGAGCTGGATCATCTCCGGCTCGGCGTACCAGGCGTTATGGATCACGATCGCCCGCGCGTCGGCGTTGGAGTTGCTCCAGTCGAGCCCCGCAACGCGCAGCGACAGACCGTACTTGCCCTGGTAATAATCGGTCGTGGTGTAGGCGCCATTCGAAGTCGCGTAGGAGCCGAACGCGTTGGAGAAGCGCTCGAGATAGCCCGAGTGCGCCGGATCGGAGCCTCGGCCGTGGCAGACGAGATGGCTCTCGACATTGCCGCTGGCGAGGTCGACGACATAGAAGCGCGGCTCGCTCGAGGGCCTCGAGAAATCGACGATCCCGATCGAGTCGCGGGCGTAGATCCGGTGCTGGTCGAGCGCGGCCTTCGCTCGGGCGAACAGCTGCGGATCGATGCCCGCGGGAGCCGATGGAGTGAGCACCTGCGCCTGTGGCTGCGGAGCAAGCGGTGCCAGAGGATCGGGCCCGGGCTGAGCAGCCAGCGACTGCAGCACGCTCGAGCTCGCGGCGGTCGAAATGATCGCAGCGGTGGCGCCGGCGGCGCCAATACGCAACATTTCCCTGCGGTTGAAACCCACTTCCCAATGCCCTCCGCTCAAATGTCTCTCTAACATTCAATGGGTTAATGGCCGATAACCCATCAGTTCAGGTTTCGCGGCCCGTCCCGCGCCTTGAACGGTTCGTCTTGCCGTTCATCGGATCGCAATGCCTTGAACCACATCGGACGCGCTGCTATGGGGCGCGCTCCGCCGCAGGCATGCCTCCGGAGGACGACAGCGTGTTGCTGTAAAAACCCTGTTCTTTCAGATATTTAGGGCAGGCGAAGCGAATATCAAGGCGAAGTGAACGCCAAGGAGAGTGACGGGAGTTTATGCAGATCATCGTTCGCGACAATAATGTCGAGCAGGCGCTGCGCGCGCTCAAGAAGAAGTTGCAGCGCGAGGGCGTCTATCGCGAGATGAAGCTGCGCCGCCACTATGAGAAGCCGAGCGAGAAGCGCGCCCGCGAGCGCGCCGCCGCGATCCGCCGCGCCCGCAAGCTCGAGCGCAAGCGCGCCGAGCGCGAAGGCTCGCGCTAGACCTTAGCCGACCAGCACCAAAGTGTCCGTCGCCGAAGCCGCCCACCGCCCCAGCCGAGCCGGCCGGACGGCCGCGCTGTGGTTCGCGTTCCTGATCGTAATCGCCGCCGGGATTGGCCTCGCCTGGATCGGGGCGGGCTCGCTTCGCCCAATCGTCACGGAAAGCGGGCTCCAGTTCCGCACGATCAAGTCCGGCCATGGCGCCGTGATCGGCCACGATGACGCTGCGCTGATGGACTATATCCTGACCTCCGACGACGGCACGGTCCTCGACAGCAGCGAGAGCCATGGAGGCGCGCAGCCCTTCGCGATGGACCAGGTATTCCCCGGCTTCGCCGAGGCAATGACCCGGATGCAGGAAGGCGGCGAGTACCGCTTCAGCATGCCGCAGAAGCTCGCCTTCGGGTCGAACCCGCCGCCGCCCAACTTCCCGAAGAACAGCGCACTTACCTTCGAGGTCCGCGTCCGGAAGATCGTCCGCGGCGGCGCCCAGATGCTCCAGCAGATGCAGCAGATGCAGGCGCAGCAGCAGCAACAACAGCAGCAGGCTCCGCAGCAATAGCGCTGTCGGCGGGAGTAACCGCCTCCGGCCCTTCGCCTTCCAGCGCGGCTTGCTGATTGCTGAGATCGATCAGCACCACCTTCAACGTCGCGAGGATCGGATCGGCGAACAGCACGCCGAGGATCCCGAACAGTGCGGCCATCAATAGCTGCATCGCCAGCAGCACCGCCGGGGCGATGTCGACCGTCCGTCGCGCGACATAGGGCACGACGATGTAGGCGTCGATGTTATGCACCAGGAAGTAGACGATGATGCACCAGATGCCGTGGCCGTAGCCGGCGCTGAAGCCGACCGCGATCATCAGGATTCCGCTGGTGATCGCGCCGATATTGGGGATGAAGGCAAGGACGCCGGTGACGAGGCCGAGGAGTCCGGCCATCGGGACTCCGCCGACGGTCAGCATGAACCAGGTGAAGGCTCCTTCGAAGATCATCGCGATCAGGCGGCCGAACAGCAGACGCCTCAAGGTGAAGCCGACATGCTCGGCTATCCGGTAGAATCCCCCACGGGAGCGGAGCGGGAGCATCCAGGCGATTCCGCGGTCGTAAAGCCGCGGCTCCGACGCGAGAAAAATGCCGATCACGATCATCGCGATCACGCTTGCGATTGCGCCAATGACGCTTCCGAGCGCGGTCGTCAGCCGGCCGACTCCGCCGAGCAGCTGACTTCCGAGGTCGGTCGGTTGGCCCTTGGGCATCAGGCCCATCGAACTCGCGAAGGCGAGCAGCCGATCGAACTGAGCGGTAACGACGGTGCGCAGTGCTTCGAACTGGGCGGCGATGGTCGTGCCCGCGAACCAGAACACCCAGCCAATGAAGCCGAAACCGAGGAGCAGGACGATCACCAGCCGCCAGCCGCGCGGGATCGGGAAATAGCGACCGAGCAGGCGGACGCCGCCGTCGAGGAAGACGGCGAAGATCGCTCCGCCGATGATGAGCAGCAGCGGCTGGCCGAGCACGATCACCCCGGCGATGGCGAGCGCCATTCCGAACCACACCGCGGCCTTCTGCATTTCGCGGCGGACGAGCGGATCGCGAAATTCCGCCGGACCTGGCCGCTCGACGTGCGGCTCGGTGGTCGGCGGCTTTGACGTCATCGGTGCACTAATTGTCGCGCAGCGATCGCCCGGCGCGGCCGGGGCGGAGCGCCTCGATCCAGCTGATCGGGTTCCACCATTTGGCCGACCCGTCGAGAGAGAAAGTGATGAATTCGGCGCGCCCGCCGATATTCTCCCACGGCACCGGGCCGCCGAGCCCGCCCTCAAATTCGGGCACGCGGCTGTCGGCCGAATCGTCGCGATTGTCGCCCATCAGCCAGACGGTTCCGGGCGGAATGGTGATCGGCGCGAAATCGTCTTCGGGAGAATGGCCGAGCTCGACCGTCTCGTAGGTGCGGCCATTGGGGAGCGTTTCGCGGACGACGGGCACCTTGCAATACATCTTGCCGTCCGCACCTCGGACCCGGAAGTCGCGGAGCGCCGGATCAGTCGGAGAGCCGCAGGGCGAATTGATGTCGATCGGCACCATGTCGTAGCTCAGCGGCCCGCGCTTCACCGGCTGCCCGTTGATGTACAGCTGGCCATTGACCATCCGCAGCGTGTCGCCCGGGAGGCCCATCACCCGCTTGATATAGTCGGTTCGGGTGCCCGGGGGAGTAACGATGACGATGTCGCCGCGCTTGGGCATGCGGCCGAACAGCCGGCCCTTCATCGGCGGAATGACGTGGAAGCTCGGACTGACCCAGGACCAGCCGTAGGGATATTTGCTGACCACGAGCCGGTCGCCGGTGAGCAGCCCCGGCATCATCGATTCCGATGGAATGTAGAAGGGCTTGGCGATCAGGCTGTGGAAGGCGAGCACCGCGACCAGCACCCAGAACAGGCCCTTGATCTCGCGCCACAGCGCGGAGCCCTTGGTCTCCTTCTTTGTGTCGGCAGGGGGCGCAGCCGGCTCTTCGGGGCTCACCTGCTCGCTCGTAGTGGGGATGGAATCGTTCAGCTTATTGCTCCAGCTTGCGGGCGGTCAGGATCACGAATGCCTGCGCCCAGGGATGATCGTCGGTCATCGTCAGATGTATGTCGATGGCGTGGCCTTCCGGCGCAAGGGCGTCAAGCCGCGCCTTCGCTCCACCGGTCAGTTGTAGCGTGGGAGCCCCCGACGCAAGATTAACAACTCCGATGTCCTTCATATGGACACCGCGCTTGAACCCGGTGCCGACCGCTTTTGAGAAAGCTTCCTTGGCTGCGAAGCGCTTGGCGAGGGTGCCGGCGCGGGTGTGGGGACGCGACGTGGCTTTGGCCTGCTCGACCTCGGTGAACACGCGCCGCAGGAACTTGTCGCCCCAGCGGTCGAGCGATTTCTGAATCCGCTCGATGTTGCACAGGTCGGAGCCGATGCCGAGGATCAATGCCCCTCTCCCGCTCGCGGGAGAGGGAGGGACCCGCAGCGGAGCTGTGGGAGGGTGAGGGTCTGGCTTGCGGAAGAACAGAAAACCCTCACCCCGGCCCTCTCCCGCTCGCCGGAGAGGGGGAAGATCCGCGCGCCTCGTCCATCAGCTCGCGCATGCGGCGGACGCTGGCATCGAGGCCCGTGAAGATCGCCTCCCCAATCAGGAAATGGCCGATGTTCAGTTCCGCGATCTGCGGGATCGCCGCGATCGGGATCACGTTTTCGTAGGTGAGCCCATGGCCGGCGTGCGGTTCAATGCCATTTTTGGCCGCGAGCGCGGCGCAGTCGGAAATCCGCTTCAGCTCGGAGACGCGCTCTTCGCCCTCGACATGCGCGTAGCGGCCGGTGTGAAATTCCACGATCGGAGCTCCAAGACGTACCGCCGCGGCGACCTGCTCCTCGGTCGGCTCGATGAACAGGCTGACGCGGATGCCGGCTTCGCCCAGGCGGTCCACGAAAGGTCGCAGGTGCTCAAGTTGGCCCGCCGCATTGAGGCCCCCCTCGGTTGTGCGCTCCTCGCGCCGCTCGGGCACGATGCAGGCCGCATGCGGCCGGTGCGCAAGAGCGATGGCGAGCATCTCCTCGGTCGCCGCCATCTCGAGGTTCAGCGGGAGGTCTATCTCGGCCATCAGCCGGTCGATGTCGCGGTCGGTGATGTGGCGCCGGTCCTCGCGCAGGTGAGCGGTGATCCCGTCCGCGCCCGCCTCGGCTGCGATATGCGCCGCGCGCACCGGGTCGGGATGGTCGCCGCCGCGCGCATTCCGGATGGTCGCGACGTGATCGATGTTGACGCCGAGGCGGAGGCGGTCCTGAGCCTGTCGAAGGATCACGCGGCGGCCCGGCTCCCCGGCTTGACCGCGGGGATGGCGGCGAGCTCCGCCGGCACCGCGTCTGCCTCGTAGGTCGGAACATCGATGCGGATCAGCGGATAAAAGGGAACGCCGAGGTTCGCTTCGCCCGCGGAGCGATCGACCAGCGCTGCTTCCGCGATCACTTCTGCGCCCGCGGCTCGGACGGCGTCGATTGCTTCGCGGGAGGAAAGCCCGGTCGTTACGACGTCCTCGACCATCAGCACCTTCGCGCCGGGCTCGAGCCGGAAGCCGCGACGAAGCTCGAACACGCCTTGCGGCCGTTCGAGGAACACCGCCGGCTTACCCAGCGCCCGGCCCATCTCATGGCCGATGATCACGCCGCCCATTGCCGGCGAGACCACTACGTTGATTTGATCGCGAACAATTTTCGGCAGCTTGTCCGTTAGAGCGCGCGCCAGCCGCTCCGCGCGCGCTGGGTCCATCAGCACCCGCGCGCATTGCAGATATTTGGGGCTTCTGAGGCCAGAGGACAGGACGAAATGGCCTTCGAGCAGGGCTCCCGCATCGCGGAACTCGGCGAGGATGTCTTCGTCGCTTGGCATCGAGCAAGTGCATTAGGCCCCGCGCTTGCCGCCTTCAACACCTGCGGGAACTGCCCTTGAGGCTCTGGAAAGCCGCGCTTATAGAGCGGCCAAATCCCTGCGGCGCAGTCCCGCGCCTCAAGGGCTCCAAAGAACCGGAACCGGGGTGAAGATGAGACTGATTGGATGGGCGATTGCCTTGGCCGCGGCCGGGCTTACACCTGCAGCCGCGCAGACGCCGGCGAGCGCGCCCAACCAGTCGAGTTCCGCGGCGAGCGCGCCATCGGTAAATGTCACTCCGCCCGCGGGAACCGCGCAGAACTCCGGCCAGCCGGACGTCGCCCAGACCGCTGCAATCGTTCCCGGAAGCGTCGGCCATGCCCTTCCTACGCCGCATATCGGTCAGCCCGACGGCCGTGAGGGGCTGCAAACCCAGGTCACGCCGATCGGCCAGGAAGCCGCGAGTTTCCATGATTATTGGCTCCTGCCGCTATGCGCCATCATCAGCATCGTCGTCCTTGTCCTGATGATCATCGCGATGATCCGCTTTCGGCGGGGCGCCAACCCGGTGCCGTCGCGCAATTCGCACAATACCGCGATCGAGGTGATCTGGACCTTGGTTCCGGTGCTCATCCTGGTCGGAATCGCCATCCCGTCCATCCGGCTTTTGAGGCACACTTACTCGCCGCCGCCAGCCGACCTGACGGTCAAGGTGACGGGACACCAATGGTACTGGTCCTATGAGCTTCCCGACTATGGCGTGAGCTTCGACAGCTATATGCTGAAGGAGAAGAACGATCCGACCCGTCAGAAGGACCAGCGCGCACGGACCGATGCCGATGGTCCGCCGCTGCTCGCGGTCGACAACCGCCTCGTGCTTCCGGCGGGCAAGGTCGTGAAATTCATCGTCACCGCCGACGACGTGATCCACAGCTTCGCCATGCCGTCTTTCTGGATCAAGCAAGATGCGAACCCCGGGCAGCTTCACGAAACGTGGGCGTACATCGAGCGGCAGGGCGTCTATTTCGGTCAGTGCTCCGAGCTGTGCGGCGCCCGCCACGGGTTCATGCCGATCGTCATCGAGGCCACGACCCCCGCGAGGTTCGCGCAATGGGTGGCCCAGAAGGGCGGCCACATGCCGGGCGCGGCGCCGCCGGCTCCCGACAGCACGACAATCTCGCCGGTCAGCAATGCTTCGCCTGCCGCGACTGCCGCCGCTGCGCCGGCGGCGACGTCCCCAACTGCCGCCAATGCCACCCAAGCCAAGTAACGGACCAGTAGCCCCATGAGCACCACTGCCGACTCGCTCCATCTCCAGCCGCACGAAACCCACGATGCGCACCATGGGGCGGACCACAAGCCTGGCTTCTTCGTCCGCTGGTTCATGTCCACGAACCACAAGGACATCGGGACGCTCTATCTGATCTTCGCGATCCTTGCCGGGACCATCGGCGGCGCAATCTCCGGAATCATGCGCTGGGAGTTGATGGAGCCGGGCATCCAGGTCCTCAACCGCGCTTGGCCGATCGGCGCCGGAACCGCGAACTTCGACGAGTGGACCCATCACTGGAACGTGCTGATCACCGCCCACGCTCTGATCATGATCTTTTTCACGATCATGCCGGCGATGATGGGTGGCTTCGGCAACTGGTTCGTGCCGCTGATGATCGGCGCGCCG
>JBQCCG010000219.1:0-8920 GCA_051962455.1 Sphingomicrobium sp.
AGGCGCGGAGAAGAAACAAGAGATTTCACACGAAGGCACGAAGGCACGAAGATGGGCGCAATGACGGTCGGCCTCCGACCTGTCCCAAGTTTTTCTCTGAGCCGCCGTTGGCGGCTCTTTTATTTCTCCGCGTCTCCGCGCCTCCGCGTGAACCATTTCCCTTGTTCTTCTTCGTGCCTTCGTGCCTTCGTGTGAAACATGAAGAAGCTCAGAGCCGATCAACTGCTGGTGAGTCGCGGGGTCGCCGACAGCCGGACGCGGGCGCAAGCGCTGATCATGGCTGGGGCGGTTTTCTCCGGGGAGCGGAAGGTGGCGAAAGCCGGCGATAGGCTCCCCGAGGACGCGCCGCTGGAGGTCCGCCGCAAGGACCATCCGTGGGTGTCGCGCGGGGGGATCAAGCTCGACCACGGGCTGACGCATTTCGACTTCGACGTGACCGGCGCGGTGGCGCTCGACGTGGGGAGCTCGACCGGCGGGTTTACGGATGTGCTGCTCACCAGGGGCGCGGCGAAGGTCTATGCCGTCGACGTCGGGACCAACCAGCTCGCCTGGAAGCTTCGGCAGGATCCGCGCGTGGTCGTCCATGAGCAGACCAATGCGCGCACCCTAAACTCCAGCATCATTCCCGAACTCGTCGAAATCATCGTTTGCGACGCGAGCTTCATCGGCCTTGCCAAGGTGCTCGAAGCGCCGCTGAAGCTGGCGAAACCCGGCGCGAAGCTGGTCGCGCTGATCAAGCCGCAATTCGAAGCGGGGCGCCAGGAAGTGGGCAAAGGCGGCGTCGTCCGCGACCCTGCCGTCCACGTACGCGTTTGCGCCGAGGCTGCCGAATGGGTCGTCTCTCAAGGATGGACCGTGCGCGGCATTACACCCAGCCCGATCACCGGCCCCGAAGGCAACATTGAGTTCCTGCTCGGAGCGGAGAAAACTGGGGATAGTTGAGGCAGTTGGGGATAGCTGCGCCTCTCAGGGTGGCGGAACCCGGACCAAGTCCCTATTTCCGCGCCGAAAGGGAGGATTTTTCGGATGCAGTCCGAGAACAAGGTCTTCGACGATTTCGTGAAAATGGTGAACGGCTTTGCCGGCACCTTCGCCGGGATGGGCCGCGAGGCCGAGTCCAGCGCGCGCGAGAAAATGCGCGAGTGGATGGGCGGCGCGGATTTCGTCGGCCGGGACGAGTTCGAAGCGGTGAAGGCGATGGCCGCCGCCGCGCGCGACGAGAACGAGGCGCTCAAGGCTCGCATCGCGGCAATCGAGGCAAAGGTCGGCGGTGCTCCGGCGGGCGCGACCAGCCGCAGCGGCAAGAAGGCCAGCCCGAGGAAGTGAACCTGAGCGAGGAAGAAATCCAGGACGAGCGCGACGACGGCGCTCCGATCGAGGTTCTCGAACAATATTTCGAGGCGCGCGGCTGGGCTTGCGAGCGCACCGGTGACGGCGAGATCGTCGCCTCGGCGACCGGCAGCTGGGCGCAATATGAGCTGCGCGGCGTCTGGCGGCCCGAGGACCAGGTGCTCCAGTTCCTCGCCTTTCCCGACATCAAGGTGACGGCGGAAAAGCGCTCGGCGATTTTCGAGGCGCTGAGCCTGATCAACGAGCAATTGTGGCTCGGCCATTTCGAGATGTGGTCCGGCTCGGGCCTGGTGGTGTTCCGCCATTCGACCATTCTCGACGGACGTGGCGGCGAGGGCCTCAGCCTCGAACAAGCCGAAGCGATCGCCGAAGCCGCGGTTGAGGAGTGTGAGCGATTCTATCCGGTGTTCCAGTTCGTGCTGTGGGGCGGCAAGTCGCCGGGCGAGGCCATCGCCGCGGCGCTGATCGATACGCACGGGGAGGCATGAAATCTAAGTTCCTCCCCATGAGCTCGCTCGTGGGGAGGGGAACCATCCAACGCAGATTGGATGGTGGAGGGGTTCTGCCGCTGAAGAAGTCACCCCTCCACCAGCTTCGCTGGTTCCCCTCCCCATCGCTCCGCGATAGGGAGGAATGATGCTTCAAATCCCCACACCCACCTGGTTCGTCGGCTGCGGCAATATGGGCGGCGCGATTCTCGATGGCTGGCGCACCGGCGGGCTGGACCTCGGTGCCGTCACTGTCATTCGCCCCAGCGGCAAGCGGGTCGAAGGCGCGCGCAGCATCACGAGCTTCGCCGAAGCAGGACCTCCGCCGAGGCTGCTGGTCCTCGCGTTCAAGCCCCAGAAGCTGGACGAGATCGCGACCGATCTGCGCCGGTTCCTCAGCGCGAACACGGTCGTCCTATCCCTGCTCGCCGGGGTCGAGGTCGCGAGCCTGCGTCAGCGGTTTCCCGGTGCAGCGGCCATCGTCCGCGCAATGCCGAACTTGCCCGCGGCGGTGCGGCGTGGCGTGACGGGCCTCTACAGCGCTGACGCCGATCTGACGACGCAAGACGAGATCAACAACCTCTTTTCCGCGCTCGGGTTCGCCATCTGGATGACCGACGAGGCGAAGCTCGCGGCGCTGGGCTCCGTGGCCGGAGCCGGCCCCGCCTATGTCGCGCGGTTCATCGCCGCCTTGACCAAGGCCGGGGAACAGCGGGGTCTCAGCCGGGAGATCGCCGCGACCATCGCGCGCGAGACGGTGCTCGGGACCGCCTGGATGGCGGCGACGACCGGCGAGGACATGGACTCGATTGCGCGCCGCGTCGCAAGCCCGAAGGGCACGACGGAAGCGGGGCTTGCCCTGCTCGACCATGACGGCGTGCTCGACAAGCTGCTCGCGCTCACCATCGAGGCCGCGGCCAAGCGCGGAGCCGAGCTGGCCGAAGAAGCCAAAACCGCGACTGCTGTCTGACGCCGGGCCGAGGCTCTGGCGTCCAACTTGCTGAAACGGTTGGGCTGGCCTAGGCGCGGTTGATGGCTGCCCCCAATCAAGCGACCTTTGACGACCGCGACGGCTGGATCTGGTTCGACGGCGAGATGGTTCCGTGGCGCGACGCGCGCGTGCACGTCCTCACCCATGCACTCCATTATGCGAGCAGCGTGTTCGAAGGGCAGCGCGCCTACAACGGCCAGATCTTCAAGCTGCACGAGCATACGGAGCGCCTGCGCCGGAGCGCGCAGCTGCTCGGGTTCGAGCTGCCGTGGACGGTCGAGGAGATCGAGGCGGCCTGCATCGAGGTCCTGAAGGTCAACGGCTTCACCGAGGCCTACATGCGGCCGATCGCCTGGCGCGGGTCCGAATCGATGGGCGTCTCGCCGGGAATTACCAAGCCGCATCTCGCGATCGCTGCGTGGGAGTGGGGCAAATATTACGATCCGCGTATCTCGCATGACGGGATCCGGCTCGACATCGCGCCGTGGCGGCGGCCCGCTCCGTATACGGCGCCGACCGAATCCAAGGCCTCGGGCCTGTACATGATCTGCACGCTGTCGAAACAGCATGCGGAAGAGCGGGGCTATAATGACGCCCTGATGTTCGACTGGCGCGGGCGGGTGGCCGAGGCGACCGGCGCCAACGTCTTCTTTGTCCGCGACAATGAGCTGCACACCCCGACGCCCGACTGTTTCCTCGACGGGATCACGCGGCGGACGGTGATGGATCTCGCGGACCGGCGCGGAGTCGCGGTCAAGGAACGCGCGATCTGGCCGGAGGAACTTGAGAGCTTCGAGCAGATGTTCCTCACCGGCACCGCTGTCGAG
Source organism: Sphingomicrobium sp. (assembly GCA_051962455.1). GTDB lineage: Bacteria > Pseudomonadota > Alphaproteobacteria > Sphingomonadales > Sphingomonadaceae > Sphingomicrobium. The sequence goes on from JBQCCG010000219.1 coordinate 3,657, forward strand.
GTGACACCGGTGAGGTCCGCGGGTCCGTGGAACTTCGAGGTCGGCGAGCTGACCCGCCAGCTGTCCAAGGACTACGACGACCTGGTGAACGGACGGATCCCGAACGCCTAGGCGCTTCCAAGTCTGTTTCCGGCGGCTATAAGCGCCGCTCCCCCGCATATGCGGAGCGCCTGCTGGGGCGTAGCCAAGTGGTAAGGCACCGGTTTTTGGTACCGGCATTCGCAGGTTCGAATCCTGCCGCCCCAGCCAACCGAGTCCCTATGATTCGGTTTCTGTGCAGTGACTTACGGCGCAAATCTTAGCTCAGATAGTTGGACCGGGTTTGTCTCAGATAGACCGGAATAGACGGCTATAGTGTCAGGATTCATGCCATGATTTTTGTCTGCCCGGAACGCCGAGTGGAGTTCGTTCATGACACGAAAAATGGCGCTTACACCGGCAACAATCGACAATCTTCACAAGGGTTTGCTCTCTGACCTGCAAACACCAGGGCTTGCGATCGAAGTTCTTAAGAGCGGAAAGAAGCGGTGGTTTTATCGACGAAAACTTGCCAGAAAAAACACCATCGTCACTCTATACGGAAAACCGTTCCCCTCGCAGACGATCGCAGATGCCCGCGAATGGGCGCGCATGTTGAACGAGCAAATCGAAGCCGGGGTGGATCCGCGAGTAGCGCGGCGGGAAGAGAAGATACGCGCTGAAATGAGCGTCGCGCGCGCTCACGGCCTCTATATGATCGCCGTGAGGGAAGGGCGCTCCTCCCGCGCCAAACGGCCCAACAAGCCTCGGACGATCAGCGACAAGCTGGAGATTTACGAGCGCGACATCGAACCCAGGCTCGGCAAGCGCAGCATTTACGAAGTGACTGAGCGCGATCTAATCCAGCTGGTCCAGGCAAAGGGGAAGGTCGCCAAAATCCGCGCGAACCGCCTGGCTGCGGAGCTCAAGGTGTTCTTCGGATGGGCGGCAAGCCTCCGCGGGCTCGAGGTGGGTCTGGAAGTCGATCCATCACGGCGGCTCGGCGATCTTCGGTTCCCGGAGACGCCGAGATCCCGCAAGCTCAGCCTGCTCGAGATCGAATGGTTCTTGAAGGCGCTGGTCGACGAGGAGCGATGGGTTCAGCGCGGGATGCTGCTCTGGCTTTTGACGGCAGCGCGCATCTCCGAAGTCGCACGAGCGAAAACGGCCGAGAACGTCAATGGCGTGTGGACGATCCCAAGCGAGCGTTCGAAGAACTCGGTTGAGCACAGCATCGCTCTCGGACCTTGGGGACGCTCGTTATTCGCCAGCAATCACGAGTGGGTGTTCCCGGCCGAGAAGATCGACGGTCCGAGGAACAACTCGGTCTGGTACAAGGCGAGGGATCGGGTGGTCGCCCGCATGGCCGAGATCGCCGATCGGCCCATCGAACGCTTCACGCCCCACGATTTCCGGCGCACGGCTCGCAGCAACACCAAACGGCTGAAAATCGACTTCGAGACGGCCGAAGCGATGATGAACCACCTGCGCTCGGGCATGGAGCGGATCTATGATGGCTACGAGCTCGAAGAGGAGAAGGCGGCCTGGTTCCTGAAATGGGAACAGGAGATCGCCGGTATCGCGCGACGGATCGGAGTCGCCGAGGCGCTCGGCGTCCCCAATGATTCACGCCGTTTGCTCATCAATGCCTACGACGATGAGATTGACGCTTCGATCAGAGCCTCTCGGCCCAATTCGTTGACGCGGCTGAAGAACCTGAAAGAGGAGGGCAGTATAGAGCCGGGTCGACCGACGGCGGCTTCGAAAGCAAGTCTTAACTGACCCGGGCTATATTCCTTCCGCGCTGCAAAGTGCCGCCCGCCCTTGGACTCACTCCGTCGGGGCGGGCGTTTCAATTTGATGGACTCCAATCCGGAGGCGCCCGCACGGCTCCTGCCGCTTCTGCGATCGGACAATGGTCTCGCGCAGTTTCCAGGTGCCGACCGGCAAGAGAAAAGCGAATCCTTCCCGTCGCCGTCGGCCGGGGAAGTTCAACAGCCGTGACGGCCCGGCGTCGAATCACCGCCGGGCCGGGGATTCGCGTCGCAATGATGGGAAGAGACTCGAGTCCCTCGGCGATTCTCATTCTGACCGATGGATTTAGCGAGCGCCCTTTTGCGGCCGTCCACTAACGAAACAACGTCCCGCAAATCCGTGCCGAGACGCCGCGGCAGAACCGGAATGAATTTTCGGGGGGTAGAAGCGGTCGAGGCTCGTCTAGCCGACGACCCTAACTTCGGTCCGGCTATCGATCGAACTACGAGTTTGTGCGGCATTGTGGAGCGGGGTCCATTGGTTGGAGTTTTCAATGAGACGAGGTTTCTGGGCGGGTCTCGACGTAGGTGTCGAAACGACAAGTATCTGCGTGATCGATGACGCGGGCGGGGTGTTGCAGCAATCGACCTCAGCCACCGATCTCGGCAGCATCTGCAAGCAGTTGGGCTGGCTCAGACGGCGCCGGTCCGCGAGGATCGGGCTTGAAGCAGGGGCGTTGACTCTCGCAAGAGGTCTGCGCAGCCGCGGCTATTGCGTGGATGTCTACGAAACACGCCAGCTCAGCAAATTTCTGCGCGTCCGGCGAAACAAGACGGACGCCGGAGATGCGATCGGAATCGCCGAAGCCGGACGGATCGGAGCCTCGCTGGTTGGAAAGATCCATTTGAAGAGCCTCGAATGTCAGGTTCTGCAATCGCGTCTGGCACTGCGCAGATTCTTGATCCGTCAGCGCGTGGCGGCGGTGAACCAGCTTTGTCGTCAGATTGAGCTCTATGGAGGGCGTGTCAGGCGCGCCGGGCGGTCCACTCAGCTGCGCGACAAGGTCGAACTCGAGATTCCGAAGCTTTTCGGAAACCGGTCCACTGTGCTCGCAGCAGAGTTGCGCCACCTGCTGGGCCACTGCGAAGGGCTGGTCGCCTATCAGCAGGTCACCGATTGCGAGCTCAGGCGCCTGGCGCTTGATAACGAAGTCTGCCGGCGGTTCATGGCAATTCCCGGTGTGGGCCCAATCTGCGCCTTGACCTTCTATGCGGCGGTCGGTGACCCGCATCGCTTTCGGCGCTCGAAAGCTGTCGGGCCCTATTTGGGGCTTGCCCCGAAGCTTCGCCAATCAGGGCTGAGCAGCCGCCAGGGGCGAATATCTCGAATGGGGAATGTGGCGGCTCGAACGGCGCTGGTCCAGGCCGCCATGGTGCTGATGAGATCGAGTAACGGCGCGTCTGAAATCGCGCGGTGGGCTGCAACGCTCGAACTGAGACGCGGCCGCCCGAAGGCGAGAATTGCGTTGGCGCGCAAGCTTGCCGTCATCATGCTTGCTCTCTGGAAAAGTGGAGAGAGCTACAGCCCAAGGCTCGCCGTCGCAGGTGAGTCCCTGTAACGGCCACGGTACCGGAGCTCGGAGCAGCCAGAGCGCATGTTTGGCGCGGCCCTTATCGTGAGGCCGGTACCGTCCGACAGGATCAAGAGGCGGCATTGATCGGACGTCCATCGATCGCTTCGCCTGATCGTCCGCTGCAGCGGTTCTCTGCAGGATGGCCTTGGGTCTCGAGCCAGCTCTGAAACGTGAGCACAGTCCAAATCTTCAGTTGCTGCCGCGAATCGCCGCCAAGAAGCGCAGTCCATGAATGTCGAACTGCGTCCGGGTGAAAGTATCCTTCATCGCGCAGACGGCCTTCGTCAATTTGCGCTTCGGCCCACCCGCGCAACGGTCCCCGAAGCCAGCTGTCGAGCGGAATCCCGAAGCCCATCTTCGGCCGTTCGATCAGCGCCTGCGGAACATGGCGGTACAAGACCTGCCGCAGGGCCCACTTGGTGGTGCCCCCGCGAATCTTCAGATCGAGCGGCAAGCCCCATGCGAACTCGACAACATCCGGATCGAGCAGTGGGACGCGAGTTTCGAGCGAAACGGCCATGGCCGCGCGGTCGACCTTCACCAATATGTCGTCGGTGAGATAGCCGAGCATGTCCTGCGCCATCATGCGCTCGACTCCCGCGAGACCGGCAAGCTCCGGCGTCGCGCCGACCGGAGGACTCTCCTCGGGAATAGTTCCAACGACGACAGCGGCCGGATCGTGCCACTGCCTCAGCATATATTCGTACAATTCGTCGAGCGACTGACTGGTGAGCATCGGCGCACCCTTGTGCACCTTGTCTCCGAGACGTGCGACCTGCAGCCACCGAGGCATCAGCGATGCGGCGGCATCACCGAGGCTAGTCCATGTCGATGCGGAAACCAGCGTCAGGATCCGCGCCGCAGTCGTTCGAAGCGGCGCTGGAATGCCGGCAATCTTGTTCCAGAAATTGGCCGTCAGAAGGTAGCGCGTGTAACCGCCAAACAGCTCATCGCCACCATCGCCGGAGAGGGAGACCGTCACATGCTCACGGGCAAGCGCCGCGACCAGGTGCGTCGGAATCTGCGAGGAGTCGGCGAACGGCTCGTCGTACATGGTCGGAAGCGAGGGGATGACATCCATCGCCTCGCCCGCCGTGACATATAGCTCGGTGTGATCGGTCCCAAGATGGCGGGCAACGGCCTTGGCATGCTCGGCCTCGTTGAAGCCGTCCTCGTGAAAGCCGATCGTGAAGGTCTTGACCGGTCGCGGCGAGACCTTTTGCATCATGGCGACGACCGTCGACGAGTCGACACCGCCCGACAAGAATGCGCCAAGCGGCACGTCCGCCATCATCTGTCGGCCGACCACCCGTTCTAGGATTCGCTCGAGCTCGTCGACCGCTTGTTCCGGTCCGATGTCGAGAGGGTTGGCGGCTCCGTTGCGCGCAACCTCAGCGCCCGACCAATATTCCTCAACCTCCGGATCGATCCCCCCTTCGCGCAGAGTCAACATCGTTCCGGGGCGGAGCTTCGATATGCCGCGGTAAATCGACATCGGAGCAGGAACGTCGAGATACCGGACGAAAAGGCTGAGCGCCTCCCGATCCACCTCGGGATCGAACTCCTCGTGCTGGTGAAGCGCCTTGAGTTCGGAGGCGAACAGGAAGGGACTCTTGGGTCCCTTCTGTCGGCCATAATAAAGAGGCTTCTCGCCGAGACGGTCACGAGCGAGCGTCAGCGTCCGCTCGTGCCGGTCCCAAACGGCGAACGCGAACATGCCGCGCGTTTTGCGGAGCGTCGGCTTGATCCCCCAGAAGTCGAAGCCGGCGAGCAGGGTCTCGGTATCCGAGTGCCCGCGCCAGGCGACCTCATGTCCGGCGTCCGCAAGGTCGCGGCGAAGGTCGCCATGATTGTAGAT
>JBQCCG010000220.1:0-2699 GCA_051962455.1 Sphingomicrobium sp.
GGTCGGTCTGTCGAACGTCACGGTCGGCGCTCTGGTCACGGCCAACCAGACCAATGCGCTGACCACGATTACCAGGCTCGATCCCGTCTATGTCGATATTCAGGAGTCCGCGGCCGACCTGCTCGCGCTTCGGCGTGCACTGTCGCAGGGTGGTGCGGTCCCCACCTCCGCGCAAGTTCGGCTCAAGCTCCCCGACGGCAGCGACTATGGAATGACCGGCAAGGTCCAGTTCAGCGAGGTTGTCGTCGATCAGAATACCGGGACCGTCACCCTTCGCGCCGCCTTCCCCAATCCGCAGTCGATCCTTCTTCCGGGGATGTTCGTGACGGCGCAGTTCGCCCAGGCGGTCGACACATCCGCCTTCCTCGTGCCACAGCAGGCGATCACCCGGGACCCGCAGGGTAATGCGTCGCTATTCGTCGTCGGTCCGGGCAATCGCGCGGTGCAGCGCACGGTGGTGACGACTCAGACGCTCGGACCCTATTGGGTGGTGACGCAGGGGCTCGCGCCTGGCGAGAAGGTGATCACGCAAGGCCTCGCCAATGTGAAAGATGGCGCACAGATCAAGCCCGTCCCGGCGAGCGCTCCTCAAAAGGTCAAGGCGCCGCCGCCGGGGGCATTGAAGGCAATGCAGAAGCGTCGCGGCGGCTAACGCATGTCGCGAATTTTCATCGAACGGCCGATCTTCGCCTGGGTCCTCGCGATCATCATCATGCTCGGCGGGATCGGCGCAATCTTTGCGCTTCCGGTCGCTCAATATCCGGATGTCGCGCCGACGCAGATCAACGTCCGCGCGACCTACCCGGGCGCATCCGCGGAAACGCTCACAAGCAGCGTCACCCAAATCATCGAGCAGTCGCTGACGGGGCTCGACGGACTCCTGTACTTCAGTTCGTCCTCGAGCTCGCGCGGACAGGTTTCAATCAGCGCGGTGTTCGACAAGAGCGTCAATCCGGACATCGCTCAGGTCCAGGTCCAGAACAAGGTCCAGTCGGCGATCGCCCGGCTGCCCCAGGCGGTCCAGCAGCAAGGCGTCACGGTGACCAAGGGGTCGCCGGACTTCCTGATGATCGTCGGCGTCTATGACTCGACCGACAAGAGCACGAACGTCGATGTATCCGACTGGCTCGCGACCAATATCCAGGACGACCTCTCACGGATCCAGGGCGTGGGCGACGTCAACGTCTTCGGCTCCCAATATGCGATGCGCATCTGGCTCGATCCCAACAAGCTCCAGAGCTATCAGCTCATGCCGAGCGACATCGTCAACGCGATCCAGAACCAGAATGTCGAGGTTGCCGCGGGCGAGATCGGCGGAATGCCGCAACCGCCTGGGCAGGAGCTCGACGCGACGGTCACCGCCCAATCGCGGCTCCAGACGCCGGAGCAGTTCCGCGACATCATCGTGAAGGCCGATCCGTCCGGCGCGCGCGTGCTGCTGTCCGACGTTGCCCGGGTCGAGCTCGGCGCCGACAATTACTCGGCGATTATCCGGATCAATGGCCATCCCGGCTCGGGCATCGGCATCTATCTCGATCCCGGTGCCAACGCGCTTTCGACGTCCAAGCTGGTCAAGGCGTACATGGCGCAGGCCGCGTCGCGGCTCCCCGCCGGATACAAGGTCGCCTACGCCAACGACAGCTCGGACTTCATCAGGCTCTCGGTCGTCGAGGTCGTGAAGACGCTGGCCGAGGCGATGGCGCTGGTGATCCTCGTCATGTTCGTCTTCCTGCAGAGCTGGCGAGCTACACTGATACCGGGAATCGCAATCCCGGTCGTGCTGCTCGGCACGTTCGGGATGCTCTACATTCTCGGCTTCTCGATCAACACTCTGACCTTGTTCGGCCTCGTGCTCGCCGTCGGGTTGCTCGTCGATGATGCGATCGTCGTTGTCGAGAACGTCGAACGAATTCTGCATGAGCAGCCGGAGCTGACGACCAAGGAAGCGACCATCGTTTCGATGCAGCAGATCCAGATGGCGCTCGTCGCCATCGCACTGGTGCTGTCGGCGGTGTTCCTTCCGATGGTCTTCTTCGGCGGATCGACCGGCGTCATTTACCGCCAGTTCTCGGCGACGATTGTCTCGGCGATGGCGCTGTCGGTGTTGCTGGCGATTACCTTCAGCCCGTCGCTCGCGGCGAATGTCCTACGACGCAAGCACGGCAGCGTCGAAGAAACGTGGCTCGGCCGCCGAGCGCCAGCCGTCGCACATGGAATCGAAACGGCGCGACTGAAGTTCAACAATGGCTTCGACCGCACGATCAACTGGTACGTCAGCCACGTCGGCAAGGTGGTTGAGCGCAAATGGCTGTTTCTGCTGATCTATTTCGCGACTTGCCTGTTGCTGATTGTGTTGTTCGAGCGCCTGCCCACCGGCTTCATTCCGAGCGAGGACCAGGGCAATGCCTTCGTCCAGTACCGGCTTCCAGCCGGCGCGACGATGACTCGAACCGTCCAGGTCCAGCATGCCGTCGAGCGCTACTTCACCGAAGGTCCCGACAAGAACAACATCCGTACCTTCTTCAGCATCGCCGGAGGCGGAGGAGGCCTTTCAGGCCAGAATACCGGCGCTGCCTACATGAACCTGGCGCCGTTCGATCAGCGCCAGGGATCGAAGAACAGCGCCGAGGCAATCGTCGAACGGGCGTCGGCCGCATTCCGGGGCTTGCGCGATGCCCAGGTCTTCGCCCTCGTTCCCG
>JBQCCG010000221.1:0-72027 GCA_051962455.1 Sphingomicrobium sp.
TCGATCACGTTCGAGACTCCGATGCTCTTCGCCATCGGTTTCATCTTTCTCTTCACGGTCGGCGGCGTCACCGGAGTCGTTCTCGCCAACGGCGGCGTCGACACCTACATGCAGGACACCTACTACGTGGTGGCGCACTTCCACTACGTGCTCAGCCTCGGCGCGATCTTCTCGATTTTCGCGGGCTTCTATTACTGGTTCCCGAAAATGAGCGGCAAAATGTACAATGAGCTGCTCGGCAAGCTTCACTTCGTGCTGATGTTCATCGGCGTGAATGTGATCTTCTTCCCGATGCACTTCCTGGGCCTGGACGGCATGCCACGGCGAATTCCGGACTACACGCCGGCATTCGCCGGGTGGAACAAGGTTTCGACCATCGGCTACATGATCACCGTCGCCGGCGTCGCGATCTTCTTCATTAATCTGTTCTGGTCGCTGGCCGCGGGCAAGAAGGCGCCGAACAATCCGTGGGGCGAGGGGGCGACGACTCTCGAGTGGACACTGTCGAGCCCGCCGCCGTTCCACCAATATTCGACTTTGCCGGTTATCGACTGAGTTCAAGCCCGGGCAAACAAGGGCCGGTCCGGCTGCGGCAGGACCGGCCGTCTCTCGTGTAGCAGGTTTCCTTTTGGCGCCTGCGGACATTTCCGTTCGCCAGTGATATGAGCGGCTCCCTCCAAGTAGGGGAGAGAGCACATGCCCCAGTTCGTTATCGAGCGGGAAATGCCGGGGGCCGGCCAGCTCAGCGCCGACGACCTCAAACTCGCTTCGCAGACTTCATGCTCGGTGCTGCGTGACCTCGGACCCCAGATCCAATGGGTCCACAGCTACGTCACTGACGACAAGCTCTACTGCATTTACCGGGCGCCCGACGAAGATCTCGTCCGGGAACACGCTCGCCGCGGGGGATTCCCATGCAACAGGATCTCGGAGGTCCGAACGACAATCGACCCGACCACCGCCGAATAGGCGCGGGCCAGCGCGCGATCGTGCCGCGCGTGTTCATCTCCTACGCCCGGCCAGACGAACAGTTCGCGAGTCTTGTCGCAGACGGGCTTAAGGAGGATGGTTTCGACGTCTGGCGCGACGACCAGCTTCCCGCGCATCGACCGTACGCCGAGGTGATCGAAGAGCGCATCAATGGCGCAAACGCCGTCGTCGTGCTGTGGTCGTCGGAAGCGGCCAAGTCACAATGGGTGCGCGCGGAGGCCGACTCCGCGCGAGCCCAGCTGACGCTCGTTCAAGTGAGCCTGGACGGAAGCGTTCCACCAATGCCGTTCAATCAAATACAGTGCGCCGATCTCAAGGGCTGGGACGGTCAACGCACCGCGTCCGGGTGGCGAAAGCTGGTGGCGAGCGTCGAAGAGCTCGCTGGTCCTGCGCCAGCCGCCAGCGAGACCCGCGCTTCTGTGCGCGATGTATCGATTTGCGTGCTCCCCTTCCAAAACATGAGCGGCGACCCCGAACAGGAATATTTCAGCGACGGGATCTGCGAGGACATCACAACTGATTTGTCCAAGGTGTCGACGCTCGAGGTAATCGCTCGGAACACCGCGTTCACCTTCAAGGGCCATTCCGTGAATGTGTGCGAAGTTGCCCGGCAGCTGTGCGTTAGCCACGTTGTAGAAGGCAGCGTCAGGAAGGCCGGCAATCAGGTGCGGATCACCGCCCAGCTGATCGACGGGCGCACCGGTGGGCACGTCTGGGCCGACCGTTTCGACCGCGATCTCACCGATATCTTCAAGATCCAGGACGAAATTTCAAAGGCGATCGTCGCCGCGCTGAAGCTCAAGCTGTTGCCCGAGGAGAAAAAGGCGATGGAGCAGCGCGGCACTCAAAGCGCCGCCGCTTACAATCTTTATCTGCTTGCCCGGCAATATTGGCTCACCGGCAATATCGGCGACCTTCGCCGAGAAGAGCGAGTCATGCGCATCTGCAGCCGAGCAGTGGAAGTTGACCCTTATTACGGCCGGGCTTGGGCGTTGCTGGCAATGGCGCAGTCGAACCTGCGCTATGCGTTCCGATGCGCGGTGGACGACGGCTATGTCGCCGCGCACACCGCGCTGACCATCGATCCGACGATCGCGGAAGCACACCTCCCGAAGGTGCGGCGGCTCGAAGAGCGGCAGCAGTATGCTGACGCCGACGCGGAGATGGAGAAAGCGATCGCGCTCGATCCCGAATCGTGGGAGGTCAACAAGGAAGCGGCTCGGGTCATGATGAGGCATCGACGCCTCGAAGATGCCGTAAAGCACCTCGAAAATGCTGTCTCCCAAATGGATTCTGATGTCCACGCCTGGGCCCGGCTGGTGACGCTCCACCACGCCCTCGGCAATCGTTCGGCAATGAAGGTCGCCGCCGAGACAACGATCGCGAAAGCGGAGCAGGTTTTAATCCACGACCCGAGCAACGGAGCGGTGATGAGCTTCGGCGCCGGCGCCTATGCCGCATTGGGACAAGTCGAACGAGCGCGTGAGTGGATGGACCGTGCGCTACTGGTCGATCCTGACAATCTCAGCATGCGCTACAATTTTGCATGCGCATTCGCAGCCTTCGTCGGGGACAAAAAGGCATCGCTGACTCACCTCGAACGCTCGCTCGCAACGGCGGGCGCATTTCACCTCGCGTTGGTCGAGGTTGACCCCGACCTCGACGCGCTGCGCGATGAACCGCGCTTCAAGGCCATGCTGTCGAGGACGAAGGCGCGGCTCGGAATCGATGAGAAGCTCGACGTTAGTGCACCCGTTCCGCATGTAGAATCTTGACCGGCGGGTCGAGCATCTGACCCTTCATCGCGCCCTCGCCTTTGGTTGCCGAGACGGGCGCGGTCCAGATTTTCCTGACCACGTCCATGCCGTCGATCACATGTCCGAAAGCTGCAAAGCCGTTCGCGTCGCCGCCAGGGCCGGCTGCGTCGAGGCCCGGCATATCGGATAGCAATATGAAGAAGTCGGCCCGGGCAGTACCGGGGCCGTTGTTGGCCATGGAAATCGCACCCGCGACATTGTGGATGCCCGTCTTGCTGGTCGGCTCGTGCGCAATCGGCGGATAGAGCAAACGCGCGTCGCTCCTGATCCCTGCCTGGATCAGCCCTCCGTCCTTACCCTCGGCGTCAGGCACGTGCATCGCGCGATAGAAGACCTGACCGTCGAAGCGGTGCGTGTCCACATAATGGAGGAAATTCGCGGTGGTGATCGGCGCATGCGCGCGGTCGAGAGCAAGAACGATCCGGCCGAGGTTGGTGTCGATCGCGACTGGGACGAGGTCATCCTTCGGTGCGGGCGCCTCATTCGGCTGGGGCGCCGCAGCCGTCTGAGCGAAAGCTGGAGCGGCAAGGGCCGCAAGCAAGGCGGCGGCGAGGATTCGGTGCATCATGCGCGGCCGCATAGCAAAGCCTTCATGAACATCGCCACTCGCTTGTCTTCATGGGCTTTTCCTCTCCGGACCAAGCCCTTATAGGCCGGGGCAAATGACCAGCATTGAAATGACGAATCCAGCCGCGCTGCCGGCCGACTGGCGCGATTTCGTTGCGCTGACCAAGCCGCGCGTGATGAGTCTGGTCGTGTTCACCGGCCTCGCCGGACTGCTCGTCGCTCCGGACCTGCCGCCGTTCGCGCTCGGCCTCACCGCAATCCTCTGCATTGCGCTCGGCGCAGGCGCGTGCGGCGCGCTCAACCAGTGGTACGAAGCGGAAATCGACGCGAAGATGCGGCGGACGGCGAAGCGGCCGCTGCCGGCGGGCCGGATGGACCGGCAGTCGGCGCTTCACTTCGGCGTGGGCCTTGGATTCTTCTCGGTGCTCCTGATGGGCCTGGCGACGAACTGGCTCGCCGCGGTCTTCCTTACGGCGTCGATCCTGTTTTACGTGCTGATCTACACCGTCTGGCTGAAGCCGAGGACCGCGCAGAACATCGTCATCGGCGGGGCCGCGGGGGCCTTTCCGCCGCTGATCGGATGGGTCGCTGCGACGGGACACGTGGGCGCCCTGCCGCTGCTGCTGTTCGCACTCATCTTCCTGTGGACTCCGCCGCACTTCTGGGCGCTGTCGCTGTTCGTGCGCTCCGATTATGCCGCTGCAGGAATCCCGATGCTGCCGGTGGTCGCCGGCTTCGAAAGCACCCGCCGCCAGATCTTCCTTTATAGCCTACCGATGGCGGCAGCGGCGGTCGCGCCCTGGGCGCTGGGTCTGGCCGGCACAGTCTATGGCGTGAGCGCCGCGGTGCTGAGCTTCGTCTTTCTTGTGCTCGCCGGCCGCGTCCTGGCGAGCCGTGCGACCGAGCCCGCGCACTTGGACGCGGAAAAGCATTTGTTCGCATATTCGGTCTTCTATCTGTTCGCACTGTTCACCGTGCTGGTCGCCGACGCGTGGCTCGCCTGATGCCGAGGCTCGAGGACGAGATTGTCCGTCGTCAACGCCAGCGGGCGCGGATCACCGCCTGGCTGCTTGGGGCCTTTGTGATTCTGATGTTCTTCATCACCATGGCTAAGACGGGAATCAACTGGTGAACACCGCGGTTGCTCGGAACAAGAACGGCAAGACCTTACTCATCCTGCTGCTGATTATCGGCGCCATGATCGTGCTCGTGTCGTTAGCTCCGACTTTCTACCGCGCCTTCTGCGAGGCGACCGGCTTTGATGGCACGACGCAGCGCGCCGACAAGGCGCCCGGCGCGGTTGCCGGGCAGGTGAAGGTCCAGTTCGACGCCAACGTCCATCCCGGACTTCCGTGGGAGTTCCAGCCCGAGCAGAACGAGGTCGAGGTCGCGCCGGGAGCGCAGACCAAGATCTTCTATATGGCGAAAAACCTGTCGGCGCGGACGATCGTCGGGCAGGCGGTGTACAATGTCTCGCCCGACACGGTCGGGAAATATTTCAAGAAAATCCAGTGCTTCTGCTTTTCCGAGCAAACGCTCAAGCCCGGGCAGAAGGTCGACATGCCGGTCATCTTCTTCGTCGATCCTGCGATCATGAAGGACCCCGACACCAAGGACGTCCATGAGATCACGCTCAGCTATACGTTTTATCCGGTGGAAACAGTAACCGCGTCTCGCTAGAGCCGGGCCAAGGCAAAGAGGGAAGTTGCATCACTATGGCCGCTACGAAGAACCACGATTACCATCTGGTCGAGCCGGATCCCTGGCCGATCATCGGCGCGATCAGTGGCGGCGTCATGTTCAGCGGCGCCGTGATGTGGTTCCACGAAAACCGCTTCGGCGTGCCGCTGATGATCCTTGGCCTGGTTGGCGTGCTCGTCACCATGTTCAACTGGTGGAAGAACACGATCGACGAGGCGCACGAGGGTTATCACACGCCCGTCGTCCAGCTTCACCTGCGCTACGGGATGATCCTGTTCATCGCTTCCGAGGTGATGTTCTTCCTCGCGTGGTTCTGGGCTTTCTTCGACAGCGCGATCTTCCCGTCAGCGGTCGATGCGGTCGGCGGAGTCTGGCCGCCCAAGGACATGGCCGTGATGGACCCTTGGGGCCTGCCGCTGCTCAACACGCTGATCCTGCTCTGCTCGGGAACGACGGTGACCTGGGCGCACCATTCGCTGATCCACGGCGACCGGCACGGCCTCAAGCTTGGTCTGTGGTGCACGATCCTGCTCGGGATCGCCTTCACCTCCTGCCAGGCGTGGGAGTACATCCACGCGCCGTTCACCTTTAAGGGCGGGATCTACGGCTCGACCTTTTTCATGGCGACCGGCTTCCACGGCTTCCATGTGATCGTCGGAACGATCTTCCTGACCGTCTGCCTGATCCGTTCATACAAGGGCGACTTCACGCCGAGGCAGCATTTCGGCTTCGAAGCGGCCGCCTGGTACTGGCACTTCGTTGACGTGGTATGGCTGTTCCTGTTCACGTCTATCTACGTCTGGGGCGGCTGGGGCGCGCCGCACGCCGGGTGAGGCAAGGGCCAGAGGTCGAGCGGGCTTCGTCGCTTCAGTCGGCGCTCACCGGGTCATGCCCGCGGTGCGGAGGGAATGGCCTGTTCGATGGCTGGGTTCGCTTTGCTCCGAAGTGCCGCGCTTGCGGGCTGGATTTCTCGAGCTTCAATGTGGGTGACGGCCCCGCGGCTTTCCTGATCTTTTTCGTCGGTGCGATCGCCGTCACCGGAGCGCTGACGCTCGATGCAGCGGTCGAGCCGCCGTGGTACGTTCATCTGATCTGGATTCCGGTAGCGACGGCACTGACGATCTTCGGTATTCGCTTTTCGAAGGCATGGTTGTTGGCGCAGGAATATCGGCACCGTGCCCACGAAGGACGGATCGCCGAATGACCAGGCGAGTTCCCATCGTCGCGACGATCGTGGTTGCTGCCGCGGTGATCCTCATGGTCGGACTGGGCGTATGGCAGCTTCAGCGCGCCAAGTGGAAGGAGGGGCTTATCGCCCGCTATGCCGCGGCCGAGAAGCTGCCCCCGATCGCCTTCCCGACGGTCCCGCTCCACAGCGATCAGCTGCCGCTGTTCCGGAACGCGACCGGAGTCTGCCTGCGCGTGGTCGGGCAGCGCGCGATCGGCGGCGAGAACCGCGCGGGCGAGCCAGGCTATGTCCATATTCTCGACTGCCAGACCGGGGCCGAAGGACCGGGAATGAGCGTCGAGGTCGGCTGGTCGAAGGACCCGAACGCCAAGGTCAACTGGGCGGGGGGACCAGTCAGCGGCGTCATCGCGCCTGACCGCGTTCATCGGATGCGCCTGGTCGCGGCATCGTCGCCGCCCGGGCTCGAGCCGAGCAAAGTCCCCGATGTCACGTCGGTCAGTCCGATCACCCCGGACGGCCACCGCGGCTATGCCGCGACCTGGTTCGGCCTCGCCGTCATCGCACTGATCACTTACGCGCTCGCTGTGCGCAAGCGGTGGCAGCAAGGGGCAAGCTCGCGATGATGGCGCTCACGACGCTTGCCAACGGGCTGCGTGTGGCAAGCCGGCCGATGCGCAGCGTGGAGACGGTCGCGGTCGGTCTCTACGCCCCAACAGGTTCACGCTACGAGCCCGAGCAGCTCAACGGAATCGCGCATCTGTTCGAACACATGGTGTTCAAGGGCGCGGGCGGCCGGTCGGCCCGCGAGATCAGCGAGCTGGTCGAGGACGTCGGCGGCGATCTCAACACCTCGACCGACCGGGAGCTGACCGCCTTCTACGCGACACTGCTTGCGCCGGACCTGGAGCTCGGCGTTCGCTTGCTCGCCGATCTTGTCCGCAGGCCGCACTTTGAACCCAAGCACCTGGAGCTTGAAAAGAAGGTCGTCCTTCAGGAGCTCGCGGAAGCGCGCGACACGCCGTCCGACATCGTGTTCGACCATCTCCAGGAGGCGGCATTTCCGCGACAGCCGCTGGGACGTTCGGTGCTCGGAAGCGAAGAGAGCATCCGCGGCATAAGTGCGGATGATCTGCACGATTGGCTCGCCGGTCACTACGGCCCATTGAATCTGGTGCTCGTCGCCGCCGGAAAGCTCGAGCATCAGCAGCTGGTCGATCTTGCCGAGCAGGCATTCGGCGAAATGAAGCCGTCGGAACCAAGCTCGGCTCCGGACGCGCAGTTCGTCGGCGGCGCACGATTCGAACGCCGTCGAAGCGATCAGGCGCACATTGCCATCGCAGTCCCCGCGCCTGCCTGGGGAGCGCCCGACGCCTACGCATCGCAACTGTTCGCCGACGTGGTCGGCGCCGGCTCGTCATCGCGCCTGTTTCAGCAGCTGCGAGAGGAGCGCGGCCTCGCTTATTCGGTCGCAGCCGGGGTGCAGCATTTCACTGGAGCGGGCATGCTCTGGGCCTATGTCGCCGCGCATCGGGACAATGCGATATTGGCGCGTCAGGAGATCGAGCGTGTCCTTGCCGAAGCGGCTGCTGGGCTCGATCAGCGCGAGCTGGAGCGGGCGCGGGCGATGGCGAAAGCCGGGATGATGATGAGCCTCGAGAGCTGCTGGGGTCAGGCAAGCTATCTCGCGACCCGGCTGCTGCGCGAAGGCCAGCTCGTCGAACCATCGGAACTCGTTGCCCGAATCGATGCCGTATCGCTGGACGAGGTTCGCGCTGCGGGTACTCGAATGCTCGCTGGACCGCGCGCGGTCGCGTCGGTCGGTGCAAAGCTCGCCCTCGCTGCGTGATCCTCAAGACTCTCGTTGCGGAACCCTGCCCCGACTGGGGCCTGATCGATTCAGGCCATGGCCAAAAACTCGAGCACTATGGCGACGTCAGCGTGGTTCGCCCGGAACCACAGGCGATGTGGGCACCGGCCCGCGACGATTGGGATCCCGACGCGGCCTTCGTTCCCGGCTCGGATGAGGAGGGGGGCGGCCGCTGGGTTCAGCACCGTGCTGTCCCGCGGCGGTGGGAGCTGTCCCGTGGCGGCGTGAAGTTCGACGCATCGCTGACTCCGTTCCGGCACCTCGGCTTCTTTCCCGACATGGCGCCCCAATGGGACTGGATGCGTGAGCGCTCGGAAGGCGCGGATGTGCTGAACCTGTTCGGCTACACCGGCGTGGGCACGCTGCTTCTGAGCGAGGCCGGTGCGCGGCTGGTGCACGTCGATGCGTCCAAGAAATCGGTCGAGCAGGGCAAGGAGAATGCGCGCCTGTCCGCAATGGAGGACCGGCCGGTCCGCTGGATCGTTGACGATGCGAGCAAATTCACTGCGCGCGAGGTGCGGCGCGGGCGGCGCTACGACGGCATTCTCCTCGACCCGCCCAAGTTCGGCCGAGGTCCAACCGGCGAGGTCTGGCGGCTGGAGGAAAATCTCGCGCCGCTGCTCTCCGACTGCCGCAAGCTGCTCGACGACAACAGCCGTTTCCTTGTGCTGACAGTATACGCTGTACGGATGTCCGCGCTGGCGATCGGCGAGCTGGTGAAGCAGACGCTCGGCGATCTGGGCGGAAGTGTGGAGATGGGCGAAATGGCGGTTCGGGAGGAAGCGCGCGGGCTGCTCCTGCCAACCGCGATCTTCGCGCGCTGGTCGAAAGGCTAGGTCCGCGCGGCGCGGATCGCCGCGCCGGCGACGAACGGCGCTCCGGCACTCAGCAACAGCGATATTGCAGCTTCGAGTTCGAGCGCCTGCGCGGCGCCGAAGATCAGCAGCGGGATCGCGAACGGAAGCAGCAGCAGCCCCGCAAGCGAACCTGCGCGCGGCAGCCCGGCGGTGACGGCGGCGACTGCAACCGCCAGGCCCGCCAGCCCCGGAGTGCCGATCGCCAGCGCGATTTCGGTTCGGCCGAGCGAACGGACATCCATCGCCAGCAGCGCGGAGGCGGGCACGGCGGCGATTAGCAATAGCGGCGCAAAGGTCAGCCAGTGCGCGACGATCTTCGCAAAGGCGATGCTTTCCTCGGCTATGGCGTGCAGCGACAGCTGGTCGAGCACGCCGTCCGCCCGGTCTGGTTCGATCAGCCGCTCGATCGGGAGCAGCGCCGCGGTGAGCGCCGCGATCCACAGGATGCCCGGGCCGATGCGTCCGAGCAGCCGCGCGTCCGGTCCGATCGCGAACGGCACCAAGGTCGCGACCAACAGAAAGAACGCGATCGGCAGCCATGCGCCACCGCCCAACCCTCGCTGCACGTCGCGGGCGATCAAGGCACCGATCATTGCGCCAGGTCCAACCGCCGCCAATCGCCCGGGAGCGGCTGGTGCGAGGCCGCCAGCACGGCGCCGCCCGACGCGCGATGCGCCTCCACAACGGCCGTCAGTCTGCCTGCGCCGTCGGCATCCAGTGCATTGAGCGGCTCGTCCATAAGCCACAGTCCCGCTCCCGAGGCGGCAACCCGCGCAAGCGTGGCGCGCTTGAGTTGGCCGGACGACAAAAGCCGCACCGGCACATCTGCAAGGAATCCGATCCCGAGCGCCTCCATCGCTGCGTCGGGCGGTCCCGCCCAGAAGCGCAGCGCCTGCCGCAGCGGCAGTTCTCGGTCGAGAGCGATATTGTCGTCTGCGAGTGCGAGCGGCGAGCGCTCGACATTCCCGCGCTCCTGCCGAAGCAGCCCCGCGGCGAGACGGATCAGGCTCGACTTGCCGCTGCCGTTCGGGCCGACGACCCGTAGCGCTTCGCCCGGCCCCAGCGTCAGATCGAGGCCCTCGAACAGCAATCGACCGCCGCGGCGGAGCGCCACGTCGTCGAACCGCAGCAGCGGCTTCACTCCGCGCTGTCCTCGAGCGCGTGCATATCCTCATCGGAAAAGCCGAAATGATGGCCGACCTCGTGGATGACGATGTGCCTGACGAGCTGATCGAGACTGACCCCGGTCGAGCGCCACTCGGCGAAGATTGGCCGGCTGTAGAGCGTGATGCGCTCCGGCAATGTGCCTGAATGGCTGACGCTCTGCCGATCGAGTGAAATGCCTTCGTAGAGTCCGCTCAGCTGCATCGGATGCGTCAGGCCGACCCGCCGCGCGGTCTCAGCATCGGCGACGGGCTCAATCCGAAGCACGATGTCGCCGAGGCTGTCCGCGAAGGGGGAGGGCAGGCGCTCGAGCGTTCGCCGAGCGATTTCGTCGATATCGACTTCGCTCGGCATTCGGCCGGACAGGCGTTCCTCGGGCGTCATGCCGGTGAGTTAGAGACGGTCGTTACCCGCGGCAACCTTGCCCACTTTGGCGCGCCCCCCTAGATGGCCGCTTTCCAGCGAATGCGGAGCGGTGGCCGAGTGGTCGAAGGCGCTCGCCTGGAAAGTGAGTATACGGCAAAACCGTATCGAGGGTTCGAATCCCTCCCGCTCCGCCACCACCCCTCTTCGGCCGGGTGAATTCAGCCTTGAGCATGACATTTGCTTCATTTGAAATGTTCGTGCTCGCGCACCATAGTCAGCGCCCCACGGAGCAGCGACGAGTCCGTGCCCGATGCGATCTTGGTTATCGCCAGCCGCCAGTCGCCCTGAAGGGCGTTGAATGGCATTCGACCGGTCCGCGAGCTCCGACCAGACTCTTGCGGCAATCGGTGCGCTATATGACGCCGCTTTCGATGACGCTCTCTGGCCAGAGGCGCTGAAGCAGCTCACAAGCCTGACGGACAGCCAAGCTTCCACCTTCTGGCTTCTCGACGGCGGCTCCCGGTCACTCCATCCGACCTTCGTCGCAATCAACTTCGACCAACGCGTCGTCGATGATTATGTAGGCGGCATCGCGAGCCTGGACCCGACGGTGCGATACCTCCTCGCCCATCCAAAGGCCGCCATCGTTCACGACGGCATGCTCGAGACAAATCAAGACGAGGATACGCGCCAGTACATGGACTGGCATGAGCGCAGCGTAGAGACGCGTTACCGCCTGGTCGCGCAAAGCGAGCTCGGGCCGGAACTCCAGGCCGGGGTGGCATTACATCGCGCGCGCCGTGCCGGCCGATACGGTCCGGCCGAAATCGATCGCTTCGCGCTGATCAACGAACATCTCCGCCGCGCGCTGGCGGTGGGCGTAAAGCTGGGGTCGCTTGCGGCGCAGCGGCAGCTCACGGCCGATCTGCTGGACCGGAGCGCCTCCGCGATCATCCTGCTCGACGCGAACCGCCGAGTGGTGTTCAAAAACCGCGCCGCCGAAGAGCTCAAATCCCGTCCTGACGGGATCCGGATATCGTCCGATGGCGTCCATCTCGCAGTGCCGCATGAAGACGAGCACCTGCGTATGCTGGTCGCGCGTGTGATTGCGTCGCAACAATCGCAACGCTCATTCGGCGAAGTCATGCGCGCGACGCGACCATCCGGTCGACGGTCCTATGGCATTTGGGTGGCCGGGGTTGCGCAGCCGCCCACGGCGCTGACAGTGTTTCGGCCCGCCGTCTGGGTGCTGATCAACGATCCGGAGCGGCCATCCGGTCCTCCCCTACCGCACCTGCAGGCGCTGTTCGGAATGACCGATGCTGAGGCTAGGCTCGCAATATTGCTTGCATCGGGCGCCTCGCTTCGAACAGCCGCCGAGGAACTTGGAATCACCTATGGCACCGCCCGAACCCGCCTGATCCAGCTGTTTCAGAAAACCAACACCCAGAGCCAGGGTCGGCTCATCCAGCTTCTACTCCGCTGCTTGCCCGCCGTTGAGATCCCCTAGCGCCGCGCCGGGCCGGAGCGATTAGCCCAAGACGGCGGCGCGCAATGGCCTCCGCGCGCTCCGCAGCCTCCAGCCCAGCGCGCCAGAGCCCAGGACGAGCAACATCCAGCTCGCGGGTTCCGGAACGGGCGATGTCATGGATCCGAGCGTCCACACGCCCGGGAGTCCATTGTTGTCGCCACCCAGCACACCGCCCGTCAGCGACTGATCGAAGGCGGTGAGACCGCCCTCCGTCGTCATGTCACCTGTATGGTTGTCGTCGGTCTCGAGCGTCACAACCCAATCCGTGATATTTCCGCTCGAGTCCGTCGCGAACTCAAAGATGGTCTGGTTTCCGCTGTCGCAGCACGGACTGACGAAAGAGTTGACGCCATCGCTGAAGGAATAGCCCGTGACCGGGCGGTCTCGTCCGTGAGGGTGGTTAGGGAGTCGGGTAGCGCGCGCGATAAGGTGATCGTGCCGGTGATCTTGTCAGAAGTCGTGTAGCCGGGGGCAAACACAGACGTGAAATTGTTGCCGGTATATTGATAGATTACTGGGCCGGCGCTGGCGGGAGAAGCGGCGAATATCGCAGCTTGCGCGGCGACTGCGACCGCGGCGAGTTTCATCGAGCGCATTTGGACTCCTCCGTTTACTTCCCGTTTACTCTGCGGCTGTCGTGCTTCGGGAGGGACGGAGCGATCAACTATCATTTGATAGCTGCGAAGCGTGCGCCGAGGATATGCGCGAGGCTCCGCCGGTTTCGGGAATGACCTCAGACTTCGAGGCGGTCGCCTTCGCGCGCGACGAGCGTGTAGAGCGCGGGCATCAGGAAGATGATGATCAGCAGGCAGGTGATCAGTCCGCCGACGATCACGACCGCGAACGGTCGCTGGGTGTCGGTTCCGACACCCGTTGCGACCGCGGCCGGGAGCAGGCCGAGGGCCGCGACCAGAGCAGTCATCATGATCGGACGAAGCCTGAGGATCGCGCTTTCGCGGATCGCCTCACGGAGCGGCATTCCGCCCAGGCGGAGTTCGTTGACGTAGGAAATATAAACGAGCGCCGTCTGCACCGAGACTCCGAACAGAGCGAGGAAGCCGATTCCGGACGAGACGGAGAAAGGCGTACCTGTGAGCCAAAGCGCCAGGATTCCTCCGACCGGCGCCGACATTAGAACGCCGACGAGCGCGATCGCAGGGAACTTGAAGTTCCGGTAGAGGAAGAAGAGCAGCAAGAAGATCAGCAGCAGCGTTAGCGGCACGATCGTCATGAGCTGGGCGCGCGACGCGGTATATTCGCTATATTCGCCGCCCCAGTCGGCGCGGTAGCCCTGGGGCAGCGGGACCTTGCGCGAGACCTGTGCCATGGCGTCCTGAACCGCGCCCGCGAGATCGCGTCCTTCCACAGAGAATTGCACGCCGATGAAACGGCTGTTGTCCTCGCGGTAGATGAACGACGCGCCGTTGCTGACGGAAATGCTTGCGAGCTCCTTCAGCGGAATGTGCTGCCCGCCCGGCGTCGCCACGAGGATGTTCCCGATCGCGACCGGATTGTCGCGATATTGCCCCTGAAGCCGGACGACGAGGTCGAACTCCTTCTCCTGCTGCACGACTTGAGTGGCGACGTCGCCGCCTATCGCGGTCTGAATCAGGCCATTGATGTCGTCGACGTTGATTCCGTAACGCGCGATCTTGCCGCGATCGATCTTGATCGTCAGGCTGGGCTGGCCGAGCTCCTGGACCAGGGTCACGTCCCTGATTCCGCGGACGTGCTCCAGCACGGACTTGATGGCCTTGCCCTTGGCCTCGAGCGTGTTGAGGTCGGGTCCAAATATTTTCACCGCGAGCGCGCTCTTGAGACCCGTTTCCGCTTCGTCGACCGCGTCCTCCGCGGGTTGCGTGTAGTTGAACGTGATTCCGGGGAAGCTCTGCAGCTTGTCGTTCATCGCGGCGATCAGCTGCGCCTTGTCGTGATAGGGTCCGCGCCACTCCGAATAGGGTTTGAGGCCGACGAAAAACTCGGCGTTGAAGAATCCGGTCGGATCGGTCCCGTCGTCAGGGCGCCCATGCTCGGACCCGACGACCGTCACCTCCGGAAAGGAGGCGATGATCGAGCGAATCTGCGGAACGATCTTCGCCGATTGATCGAACGAAATCGTGTAGGGCATGGTCGCTCGGACCCACAGCGCGCCCTCGTCCAGATGGGGCATGAACTCGGCGCCCACATCGGCAAAGATCAACAGCGACGCGAGGAGGAGGATCGCCGAGCCGCCGATGGTCGCGCGCGGACGCGCGAGGCAATAATCGAGCCCTCGGATATAGGCAGAGCGGATGCGCTCGAAGATGGCGTTGCGGCGCTCGCGGACGCCGCTGCGCATCAGCCAGGAGCAGAGCACCGGTAGCAGTGTCAGCGTGACGATGAGAGAGCCGATCAACGCAAAGATCATCGTGTCGGCCATGGGCTTGAACAGCACACCCGATGGCCCCGTCAGAACGTAGATCGGCAGGAAGCTCACGACGATCACGACGACCGAATAAAAGAGTGGACGGTCGACCTCGGCGGCAGCTTCGCGGATGATGGCCATGAGATTGTCGGGGCGATCCTCGGCGACCGCCAGCCGCCGATAGATATTCTCGACCATGATCACCGCGGCGTCGACGAGAATTCCGAAATCGATCGCGCCGATCGAAAGCAGGTTCGCCGATGCGTTCTGCAGATCGAGACACGCGAACGCGAACAGCAACGATAAGGGAATTGTCACTGCGACGATGAGCCCGGAGCGAACGTCGTAGAGGAAGAAGATCAACACCACGATGACGAGAAGCATGCCCCGCAGCAGGTTGTTCTCGACCGTCCGGACGGTTTCGTGGACGAGGTCGGAGCGGTCGTAGAACGGCACGACCTTCACGTCCTTGGGGAGGATGCTGGTGTTGAGTTCGCGCGTCTTGGCTTCGACGCCCTTCAAGACGCCCTGGGTCTTCTCGCCGGTGCGAAGCATGATGACGCCCTCGACGGCATCGTTCTGCTTGTTGATCCCGAATTGGCCGAGGCGTGGCGCGATGCCGAGCGTGACCTGGCCGACGTCCTTGACCAGCGTCGGAATGCCATTGTGGACCGCGACCACGACATTGCCGATGTCGTCGAGAGTCGAGAGGCGGCCGATACCCCGGACGTAATAGAATTGGCCGCCCTCGGAGTAGAAGCCGCCGCCGCCGTTTCCATTGTTCGCGGCAAGCGCGCTTTCGACCTGCTGCGGCGACAATCCGGCGCCGGCGAGGCGGTATTGGTCGAGCAGCACCTGATACTGCATCGTCCCGCCGCCGAAGCCGCTATCATCGGCGACGCCGGGGACCGATCGGAATTGCGGTTCCACCGTCCAGTCTTCGAATGTCTTGAGCTCGGTGGGCGAGCGATCGGGGCTTTGCAGCGTGTAGCGGTAGATCAGACCCGACGGGGAGGTGAGCGGACTGACTGACGGAGTGACGCCGCTCGGGAGACTGAGATCGCCGATCCGGTTGAACACCTGCTGCCGCGCGAAATTACGGTCGGTGTCCTGGTCGAACGTCATGTTCACGTCCGACAGCGCGTAAAGCGAGATCGAGCGGATGTTGTTCTCTTTGGGAATGCCGGTCATCTCGCGCTCGATCGGCACCGTGATCAGGCGCTCGACCTCCTCGGCCGAATGGCCCGGCCATTGGGTGATGATCTCGACCATCGGCGGGGAGAGGTCGGGGTAAGCGTCGACCGGCAGGCGGCTCCACGAATGAATGCCGGCGGCGATCAGCAGGATTGTCAGGAAGGCGACTAGGATGCGCTGCTCGAGGCTGAGCGCGACGATGCGGTTGATGAACGACGAGCCGGTGCTCCGCCGCTCACCCGGATCTTCGGCCGGCGGTTCGCCGTTCATTGGCTCTGCATGAACTGCAGGAAGATCGCGCCATCCGCGACGATCCTGTCGCCGCTCGCAAGCCCGCTCGTCACGTCATAATTCTGGCTGTCGCGGTACCCGAGGCTGACGTGACGCCGGGCGAAGCTGCCGTCGGGTAACGCGACATAGACGAAGGGCAGGTTCTCATCGTCGCGAAGCACGGCGGAGACGGGGACCAGCAGGCCGGTGCTGACCCTGCCGGACTCGATCGACACGTCGACATACATCTGTTTCTTCAGCAGCCCGCCGGGATTGGGAGCGACGATCCTCGCGACGACCGCGCGCGTGTCCGGATCGACCGATGCGCCGATGTTCTGAACCGTGCCGTGGAATGGTCCGGTGCCGTTGCCCGGATCGATCGATGCCGCGTCACCCACGCCCAAGGAGCCGAGATCGGTCGGAGAGATTTGGGCGAGCACCCAGACCTGAGAAAGATTGGCGACCGTGAACGCGGCCGTGCTTCCGGCCTGGAGCAGCTGCCCCGGAGTGACCGTTTTGTCGGCAATGACGCCAGAGACGGGCGCATGGATGATTCCGTTGAGCCCCGAACTCGGGCTGGCACCCAGCGCCGTGAGCGCCTGGAGCGCTGCCACGCGGTCGGCTTCGGCACTTGCGGCATCGGTCTGCGCCTGCGCTGCTTCGCGGGCGGAGATCCCGTTGTGCGCGGCAAGATCGCGATCAGCAGCCGCGACCCGCCGGGCATTGGCCGAGGCGACAGCTGCCTTGCGGTAAGCGGCGACGGCATTGGCGACATCCGCTGAAGCGACGGCGGCGAGTGCCTGCCCCTTGGCGACATGCTGGCCGAGTGCCACGAAAATGCGTGTGACGGGACCGGTGAACGGCGAGATGACCGAAGTCGCCTGGTCATTGTCGAAATCGACGACGCCGGGCGCCTGTATCGTTTGTCGATAGCCGAGTGGAGCGACGGTGAAGAGCCGGACATGGCTTAACTGCGCTTTCGTCAGGCGCACATTGGCGAGTGCCGGCGTGGCGCTGCTCTCATCGGAGGACGAGGAGCAGCCGGTGACAAGCGCCAGCACGAGCGCCGCCGCTACCGCGCGGCTGAGCGAGAGCTTAGTACGCATTCGCGCTCGCCAGCTCCGGCTGGTGCCACCACCCGCCCCCGAGCGCCTGGAACAGCGCCGTCGTGTCGGTGAAGCGAGCCGCCTCGGCCTGGACGAGGCTGAGGCGCGACTGCTGGTACGCCTGGTCGGCGTTCAGAACTGCGAGGTAGGCGGCGTAGCCGTCCTTGTATTGAAGCCGGGCGATATCGAGGCTCTTCTTCGCCGCGTCCGCAGCGGCTGCCGTCGCCTTGAGCACATTGGCATCCTGCTCAAGCGCGACCAGCGTATCGGCCACGTTCTGGAACGCGGTGAGGACCGTCCCGCGATATTGCTCCGCACTTTGTTGATACGCGTACCGCGCCGCCCGCTCCTGGTGCAGCTTGGTGCCACCATCGAAGATCGGCGCAAGCAGCGCGGCCCCGATGTTCCAGAAGCCCGTGCCCGGACCGAAGATCGACCCAATCGCGAGCGCATTGGTCCCGGCGTTGGCGCTCAATGTGATGTTCGGCAACCGATTCGCCGCGGCCACCCCGATCTGCGCGCTCGCCGCATGCATGTTCGCCTCGGCCTGGAGCACGTCTGGGCGCTGTTCGACCAAAGTTGATGGCAAGCTCAGCGGCAGGTCGGACGGCAGCGTGAGGCCCGCTAGCGTGAACTTTTCCGCCGGCGCTTGGGCCGGGTAGCGCCCGGTCAGCACCGCGATGAGATCGTTCTCCTGATCACGCTGCTTGATCAAAGGCGGCAACGAAGCTTCGAGCTGCGCCAGCTGGGTTTGCTGCGCGGCGATGTCGGCGCCGCCGATGTAGCCCTTCGATTTCTGGAACTGCAGCAGACCGAGGATCTGCCGGTTGATGCCAATCAGCTCGTTGGTCGTGGCGATCTGGTCCTCGAGCGACGCCTCGGTAATCGCCGCCAGCGCGACATTCGCGCTGAGCGTGATGTCGGTCGCGATCATCTGATAGCGCGTCGCCTGCTCCTGCGCGGCCAGGCTCTCGACCGTTCGCTTGTTCATTCCGAAGACGTCAGGGACATAGGAAACGCTGAGCTGCGGAGTGATCAGCGTGTAGCTCGACGCGTTGTTCGCCGGCACGGGCGCGAGCGTCGCGGACGGGTCTTTTTCGCGCGTGATGCTCGCTCCGGCGCTGACCTGAGGGGCGTATGCACCCTTCTGAGCGCGGGTATTTTCGTGTGCCACCAGCAGCGCTGCCTGTGCAGCCTTGAGGTCGGCATTGTGCGCCAGCGCCTGCTCGATCAGCGCGTTGAGCTGCGGCGAGTGGAACAGCCTCCACCAGTCCGCGGGAATGTCGGCGCCAGCAATGAGACGCTGGGGCGCGCCGCCTGGAACTCCTTCGGTCGCGGCAGTCGTCTGCGGCTGCTTTTGCTGTGTGTAGCTGGAGACCGAAGGTGGCGCGGGCCGCTTGAAGTTCGGCCCGACGACGCAGGCAGACGTCAGCAGCGGCGCGAAAAGCGCGAAGGCTGACAGTCGGCGAAGCTGCAAGGTCATCGACGTCCTTGTTCCTGGCTCGCGCGAGAAGACGTTGGTCAATCCCACCCGAATTATTGTGACAATATTACATCTCAAGAGGTTGGCAAGGCTTAGGCGGCTCAGCGGGGCCGGAGCAAATTACATTCTCGCAATGTCAGGAATCTTCGACGTGGGGCGGCCAGCCGCCTCTAGCGATGGCTACGCACGGGCCTGGATTCCGCAAAGAGCGACAGGGGCACCGCCTCACCCATGAACCGGTATCCTTCGGGTGAGGGATGCAGCCCGTCGCCGGAGTCGAACTCCTTTTTGAGGCGGTTCGGATGCCGGGGGTCGCGCATCAGTGCGTCGAAATCGACCACGGCATCGACATGGCCGGGAGCCCGGATCCAGGCGTTCACGGCGTCGCGGTCGGCATCGTTCGCTGCATCGGGATGGTAATAGCCCGAAGCTCCGTAAGGCATGATCGTCCCGCCGATTACCTTGATGCCACGCTCGCGCGCCCGTCTTGTCACCTGAGCGAGAGCTCCGATCATCCGTTGAACCAGCGCGCGATGCGCTTCGGGCGAGACTGGCGCATCGCGGGTCAGCACGCCGAGATCGTTCACACCTTCGAGGATGATGACGTACTTGACGCCGTTGCGCGACAACACGTCTCGCCCGAACCGGGCCGGAACGGCAGGGCCGACGCAATTCTGCGACAGGCAGTTGCTGCCGATCCCGAGATTGAGGACGGCGAGCCGGCCCTTGAGCCGCTCCGCCAGATAGTCCGTCCAGCGGCCATTGGTGTTCGAAACGACGCCATGTCCATCGACAATCGAGTCGCCGACAACAGCCACTGCCGCGGACGCCAACTCTGACTCAACATCGACACCGTCGAGATAATACCAGCGATCGACCTTGCTCGCATCGCGCAGCGACGCACCGGACAGCTGATTGCCGGGCGCGAAGTAGCTCGTCGCCCGCGATCCGGGATGACCCGTCTGTCTTTGCGGCAGGCCGGCAAAGTGCAAGGACACGGCGAGCGTGGCGAACGCGGGCATGGCGATTGCGATCGGATCGGAGACATATTCCGCGCCCGGCGGAATCGATGCCGCGGGAGCGCCGTTGAAGGTTACGGCTCTATCGGTCTGCGGATCGATCTGCCGTGAGGCTGGCGAGATCGCTCGCGCCACATCGACGGCGCTGATCTCGAGCGGCGCATTGCCGAACGCATTCGAGATACGCAGCCGGATCGTTTTGCCGCCCGCGGAGAGACGAACCAGTTGCCGCAGTGTCATGTCCTGTCCGGAAGGTAGCGCCTCCTTTGGATCGGTCGCGATTTCGGCGGCGGCCCAGCTGCTCACCCAAATCGAGCGCTCTCCCGGTCGTGCAGCCACGGAAGAATATGTGCTGCTGAACAGAAGCGCCGTGACCGCACCGAGCAAAACGCGCTTGCCGAACATGAGCCTCTGCCGCACCACGCCTCCGCCTTGACACCTCTCGCGCCGCGAGCGGATGTTAGCGCTCACAACCGAGGAATCCATGGCGAAAATCGAACAGGCCCGCGTTGTCGTCACTTGCCCCGGCCGCAACTTCGTCACGCTGATCATCGCAACCAGCGACGGCGTTCGCGGTCTGGGAGACGCGACCCTGAACGGCCGAGAGCTCGCCGTAGCCGCCTACCTCAACGATCACGTGATCCCCTGCCTGATTGGCCGTGACGCGCACCGGATCGAGGACCTTTGGCAGTTCCTCTATCGCGGCGCCTACTGGCGAAGAGGGCCGGTCACGATGACGGCGATCGCTGCAGTCGACACGGCCTTGTGGGACATCAAGGGAAAGGTCGCAGGCCTTCCGCTTTACCAGCTGCTCGGCGGCGCCTCGCGCGGGTCCGTCATGGTTTACGGTCACGCGAATGGGAACACGATCGAAGAGACGGTCGAATGCGCGCTGGATTACAAGGAGCAGGGCTACAAGGCGATCCGGCTCCAGAGCGGGGTTCCCGGCCTCGCCTCGACCTATGGGGTATCCAAGGACAAATATTTCTATGAGCCGGCGGACACGGACCTTCCAACCGAGAACGTCTGGTCGACCGAGAAATACATGCGGACAGTGCCCGATCTGTTCGCCGCCGCGCGCGACAAGCTCGGATGGGATGTGCACCTGCTTCATGACGTCCACCACCGCCTGACTCCGATCCAGGCGGCTCGGCTCGGCAAGGACCTCGAGCGATATCGCCTGTTCTGGCTCGAGGACGCCGTGGTCGCCGACAATCCGGAAAGCTTTCGCCTGGTCCGACAGCACACGACGACTCCGCTCGCCGTCGGAGAGATTTTCAACAGCACCTGGGATTCGAAGCTGCTGATCCAGGAGCAGCTGATCGATTATGTCCGCGCGACCGTGGTCCACGCCGGAGGAATCACGCACCTGAGGCGGATCGCCAGCTTCGCCGACATGTTCAACGTCCGCACCGGCTGCCATGGAGCGACCGACCTGTCGCCGGTCACGATGGCCGCGGCGCTTCACTTCGACTTGTCGGTGCCGAATTTCGGCGTGCAGGAATATATGCGCCACACCGAAGAGACCGACGCCGTCTTCCCGCACTCCTACTCGTTCGATCATGGCGTGATGCATCCGGGCGAAAGCCCAGGCCTGGGCGTCGACATCGACGAGAAGCTCGCCGCCAAATACCCCTACAAGCGCGCCTACCTGCCGGTGAACCGGCTCGAGGACGGGACGATGTTCAATTGGTGAGCAGCCGTTTCGCCATTATCGCGGCAGCATTGGCAGCGGCCGCACCCGTCGCAGCTCAGTTCAACCGTTCGCCCGAGCGGCAGGCGGCGACGGAGAAGGATTATCACGAGACTCTGGCGCGGCTCGGAATCACCCACGTGCGGCCGGGCGCGGACGGCTACAACAAAGACAGCCCGAACTACGTCAATTATGATGAATCGAAGGCCGGTCCGAGCTCACCGCCGCCGCCGATCATCACAGTCGCACATCCGACGCCGAGCTGGTGGTGGAAAGTGCGGCGGCCGCAGCTCGTCTCGCTGCTCGAACGCGAGATGTACGGCCGAGTCCCGGCCACGGTTCCGAAGATCGAATGGCAGCTCGTGTCCGAGCAGCATTTGCACAAGTTCGATGCTCCGGCGATCGAACGACATTACCGCGGAACCGCGAAGGGCAGCGCGCTCGCGATCGACCTCAGCGAAACCCTGCCGGAGGCGGCGCGTCACGTGCCAGTGGTGCTTGAGCTCGGCTTTCCCGAGGGCTTTCGTTTCCCGGGAATGCCCGCGCCAACCGATCCCTGGCAGGGGCAGGTGCTGCGGCGCGGCTGGGCCTATGCGATCATCGTTCCGTACACCGTCCAGCCGGATGACGGCGCCGGGCTCAAGGAAGGCGTGATTGGGATTGCCGCGCAAGGGAAGTCCCGCGGATTGCATGACTGGGGCGCGCTCCGCGCCTGGGCCTGGGGAGCGAGCCGAGCGCTCGATTTGTTCGCGAGCCAGCTACAGGTGGATTCCAAGCGCGTCGCGGTCGAGGGGCTGTCGCGCTATGGCAAGGCCGCGCTGGTGACGATGGCGTTCGATCCACGCTTCTCAATCGGCTTCATCGGCTCGTCGGGTGCCGGCGGAGCGAAGCCGCTCAGGCGCAACTTCGGAGAGAAGCTCGAGAACCTGACCGCATCCGGCGAGTACCACTGGTTTGCGCCCGAATTTCTTCGCTACGGCGGACCACTCACGGTCAACAACCTGCCGGTCGACGCAGACGATCTCATCGCACTTGCAGCTCCGCGCCCCCTGTTCATCAGCGCCGGTAATTTGAAGGAGGATGGGTGGGTCGATCCGCACGGCAGCTTCATCGCGGGCAGAGAGGCCTCGCCGGTCTATCGACTGCTCGGTGAGCCAGGGCTTGTCGGTGCAACCACTCCGGCAATCGACGAAGCACGGACCGATGGGTGCATCGCCTTTCGCGAGCACGAGCAGGGCCATACGACGGGGCCCAACTGGCCGGGGTTTCTCGACTGGGCGGCGAGGATATGGAGCGGAGCAAGTCCTTGCATCACTAGGCCGAGATCGCCCGCTTGAGTCGCAGGTCGCTGCTGGCCCCCATCTGCCCAAGATAGTCGCGCTGCATTGGCAGCATTGCGGCAGTCTGGGCGACGACCTCGCGAATATGCGCAAGGCGCTGCAGCGTCTCGGCATCCGGCAGAATGTCCGCGGCGGGGTGGTAATCCTGCGCTTCGATACCCTGCCCGACCATCACCGAAAGCCAGCTCGTTTCGGTGAACAGCTCATTGTGATCGCGCAGCACCCGCCCGTTTCGACGGAACATCTCCGTCTTGTAGGTAAGCGCCTCGGGCACGCTCATCGTTCTGCAGTAATTCCAGAACTCGGAATCATCGCGCTCGGTCGCATTGTAATGCAGCACCAGGAAGTCGCGGATATCGACATATTCCTGAATGACCTGATCATTGTACCGCTCGATTTCGAGCTCATCGAAACGGCGGCTTGGAAACAAGGTCATCAGCTTGGCGATGCCAGTCTGCACCAAATGGATGCTGGTCGATTCCAATGGCTCGAGGAAGCCGCTCGCGAGCCCCAGCGCGACGACGTTCTTGATCCAGACCTTCTTGCGATGACCCGCCTTGAACCGAAGCGGGCGAGGATCGGATAGCGGTGCGCCGCCCAGATTCGCGAGAAGCACGCTGGCGGCTTCATCGTCGCTGATATGCGCGCTCGAATAGACATAGCCGTTGCCCGTTCGGTGCTGCAGAGGAATCCGCCACTGCCACCCCGCCGACTGCGCGGTCGAGCGGGTCAGCGGTTGCTGGTCGTCGCTGCTCTCGCAAGCGACGGCTACGGCTCGATCGCACGGCAGCCATTTCGACCAGTCTTCGAATACGGCCTGGAATTTATGCTCAATCAACAGTCCGCGAAAGCCGGAGCAATCCACGAAGAGATCGCCCGTAACCTGCCGCCCATCCTGAAGGATGAGGGCTTCGATGAAACCGGTCTCGCCTTTTTGGACCGCATCGACGATTCGGCCTTCGGTTCGGACGACTCCGAAGCTCTCGGCGATGCGCCGCAAGTATCGAGCATAAAGCGACGCATCGAACTGAAACGCATAGGCGATCCGAGACACCGGCGAATTGGTCTGATCCATCCGCGGGTGGGTGAACCGGCCCTGCAGGCCAGCGACGATTCCGAGTGAATAATCGTCGAGGGGAGTACGATCGCCCGCTGCCCGGCCCTTCAGCCAATGGTGGTGGAATTCGACGCCGAGCATGTCGAGACCGTAGAAGCCGAACGGGTGGACGTAGCGGTGGCCGATGCGGGTCCAGTCGCGAAATTCGATCCCGAGCTTGTAGGTCGCGTTGGTGGCGCGAACGAAGTCGCGCTCGTCGATCTCGAGGAGCGCGTTGAACAGGTTGATTTGCGGGATCGTTGCTTCGCCAACTCCGACCGTGCCGATTTCGTCGGATTCGACGAGCTCGATCGACAGGTCGGGCAATTCCCCCATGACCTTCGAGATGCCCGCGGCGGCCATCCAGCCCGCAGTGCCGCCGCCGACGATGACGATCTTGCGGATCCTCTCTTTCAAACCGCGATCTCCGTCCGTGGAGCGGGCGCAAGGGCGGCGCAGCATTGCGCGATGAAGTCGCCATGCAGCGGCAGTCGCTCCACGGTATCGAGATAGACGCGCCTCAAATGTTCGAGCGCCTGAGCGACCTTGTTCTCGTCGAGGCCGTCGACGACCGGCTCATAATCGTCCGGAAGGATGTTCTGACCCAGCATCACTGCGACCCAGCTCTGCCTCGGGAACAGCTCCACGCCTTCGGCGAAGAAGCGCGCCTTGTTGCGGAATTGCGCGATCTTTTCCTCGAGTGTCGAGGGGATCTCCATCGCCGCGCACTGCGTCCAGAAGTCGGAATCGTCGCGCTGCATCGCCTTGTAGTGCAGGATGACGAAGTCCCTGACCCATTCGAATTGCGCCTGCATCTGCCGATTGTACTCATCGCGCTCGAGCGGATTGAAGCGCAGGTCCGGGAACATTGCGATGAGCCGTGCGATGCCGGCTTGCACGAGGTGGATGCTGGTCGATTCCAACGGTTCGACGAAGCCGGTCGACAGGCCGAGCGAGACGACGTTGCGGGTCCACGCCAGCTTCCGCCGTCCGGTCTTGAAGGAAAGTCGCCGCGGATCGCCCTGCAACTCGCCTTCGAGGTTGGAACGGAGGATTTGTTCGGCCTCGTCGTCCGAAATGAATCCGCTGCAATAGACGTGTCCATTGCCCATCCGGTGCTGGAGCGGGATTCGCCATTGCCATCCGCTTTCGTGCGCCGTGGCGCGCGTGAATGGGTCGGGGTTCCCGGTGTAACTGCACGCTGCGGCGATCGCTCGGTCGCAAGGCAGCCATTTGGTCCAGTCCTCGTAACCCGTTTCGAGCGCCTGCTGGATCAGCAGCCCGCGAAAGCCCGAACAGTCGACGAATAGTTCGCCGGCGATTGTGCGGCCGTCCGCGAGCTGGACAGATTCGACGTGGCCGTCCTCACCCCGCAACGTCACATCGACGATCTTGCCTTCGATGCGGCGAACTCCGCCCGCCTCGGCGAAGGAACGCAGGAAGCGAGCGTAGAGGGTCGCGTCGAGATGGAAGGCGTAGCGCATCCCATTGAGCGGAAATTCCGCCTGCGGTCCAGGGCGGGCGAACTTGCCTTTCGCCGCGGCGACGGCGCTGATCGACCAGGACGAGATGTCCGGTACCTGCTGGCGTTTCTGTTCGCGCAGGTACAGCTGATGGAACGGAATGCCCTGGAGGTCGCGGCCCAAGTCGCCGAACGGGTGAATGTAGCGCTGCCCTTTGCGACCCCAATTCACGAACTCGATGCCGAGCTTGAACGTCGCCTGCGTCGCGCGGACGAAATCATTCTCATTGAAGCCGAGCATCGCGTTGAAGGCGATCAGCGGCGGGATGGTCGCTTCGCCGACGCCGATCGTTCCAATTTCCTCGGACTCGATCAGGGTGACTTTCGTGTAGCCATTGTTGAGGTATCGGGAGAGCGCCGCGGCCGCCATCCAGCCCGCGGTCCCTCCGCCGACAATGACCACCTCGCGGATACTGTGTTCGTTCATGCGAGCTGACCGAGATTCGACATGCTCTGGTGATAACTTGGCTGGCGTTCGATGAAAGCCTTAAGCGCAGCCCGGTACGAGAGGATCGATTGCAGCGCCTCTTCGGCAGGAACTATGTCGGCCAACGGATCGGTGCGCCGCGGTTCGACGCCCTGCCCGAACAACACCGCCAGCCAGCCATCGCGCGCGAAGGTCTCTTCCTCGTGATAGGGCAGACGGCCCCGTTCGGCGAACAGCGACAGCGTGTGCGCGAGCGAGTCCGGCGGCTCGATAGCGCCAGCATCTCTCCAGAATGGACCGTCCCGATGCGCGGCGACATAATGGAGGCAGATGAAGTCGCGGATTCGGTCGGCCTCGGAATTGCATTGGCGGTTGTACTCGCCGAGCTCGACCGGCGCGCAGTCGCGGCCCGGCATCATCGAAACGAGCCGATCGATCTGGCTGTGCACGAGATGGAGGTTGGTCCACTCGAGCGGCTCGACCGCGACGGCGGAATCGCCGATCGCCACGCAATTGCCTGACCACGGCTGTGCCCAGCGGCCCTGACGGATGCCGATTTCATGAGCTGTCGGTCGGCAAGCCTCCGGGAAGCGGTCAATCACGTCACTCGATTGCGCATGGGCCGAAGAGAAAGCGGCGCCGTGCGAGGCCATCAGCGGCGACGACGCGCTCCAGCGCCATCCGCTTTCTGTCGCGCAGACCCGATCGAGCAGCTGCACGTCCATGTCGGGCTTGCCGATCGTGAAGATCAGGCGATCGCAGGGCAGCCAGCGGCCCCAGTCGACGAATTCGCCGCCCACACGCGAGCGAATAGCCGCGGCGGGCCCGGTGCAATCGACGAACAGGTCCGCGCTCAGTGCAGTCCCATCGTCCAGCAGCAACGCGTCGACGAACCCGGTCTCGCCGCGGAGCTCGACGCCGTGAATTTCCGATGGCCGCTCCACGACCCCAAGATGAAGCGCATAGGCGCGCATCAGTTCCCGGTAGCGCTCGATCGTGAGCTGCAGACCGTAGCCGATCTTCGAAACGACGCCGGATCCGGAATCGCCGCCGGCGATCCGCCCGGCTCGCCCGAGCTCCGCCGCGGGTGAGAATCGATCGAACGGATCCAGCGTGCTCGCATTGCGGGCGCGCAGCCATTGCTGGTGAAAGGCAGTTCCTTCGACGGAGTGACCGATATTGCCGTAGGCGTGCACGTAGTCGGGAAGCCCGTTCACCCAATTCTGAAAGACGGTGCCGAGCCTCAGCCCGCTGCCTGCCCGAAAGATCGTGTCGGCTTCGGTCAGCCCGAGATCGTGGTGAAATTGCATGATCGATGGGAGGGTGCTGATCACCCGATCGACAATTGAGTTTGCGGCAATCCCGGAGTCGACGATCTCCACGTCGAGGTAGGGGATGTTGCGCTTCAGCGCTGCCGCGGCGGTCCAGCCGGATAGTCCTCCCCCGGCAACTGCAACTTTCCCGATCGGCGGATCGATGCTCATGCTGCTTCCGCCATCGGGCAATATCGCTCGATATGCATGCGATGATCGGGCATCCGTTCGACCTTGGCGCGAATTTCGCTCCGCAATTCCTGCATGTTCTGGAGGACGGCCGAGAGCGGCGGAACATCGGCCCGCGGATCGTGGCTCATCGGAAGCACGTGCTGGCCGGTGTAAAGCGCGACCCAGCTGCCATCGAGGAAGATGCCTTCGCGATGTTTGACGATCCGTCCGCGGCGCCGGAACAACTCGATCTTGTCCAGCAGCGAATCCGGAACGCGCATGTTTTGCACATAGTCCCAGAAGGGGCCGCCCGAACGCTCGGTAGCGTAATAATGCAGGATCAGGAAGTCGCGGATCCAGTCATATTCCAGGTCGATCAGCCGGTTGAACTCGTCACGATCAACCGCCGAAATCTCACGCTCAGGAAAGAGGTCGACAAGACCGGTGATCGCCGCCTGGATCAAATAGATGCTGGTCGATTCGAGCGGCTCCAGGAACCCGCTCGACAGGCCGATCGCCACGCAATTGCGTACCCAGCTGCGCGTGCGGCGTCCGGCCTTGAACTTGAGGATTCTCGGCTCGGCGATCGGCTCCCCCTCGACAGCGTCGAGTAGGTCGGACCGCGCCTGATCGTCGCTCGTGAACGCCGACGCGTATACGTAGCCGTTGCCAGTCCGGTGTTGCAGCGGAATTCGCCAGCGCCAGCCCGCGGGCATGGCAATCGCGCTGGTGTAGGGCGTGAGAGCGGTGCGTGTTCTGCACGGCGTGGCAACGGCGCGGTCGCATGGCAGCCATTGCGACCAATCCTCGAACGGTTCGCCGAGCGCCTTTCCAATGACGAGCGACACGAAACCCGAGCAATCGATGAAAAGATCGCCGCGGATGCGCTCACCGCTTTCCAGAAGGACCGCGCGCACATCGCCGCTTTCGCTGTCCAGCTCGACGTCGACGATCCGACCTTCGGTACGCGAGGCGCCAAGCTGTTCGGCGACGCGCCTCAGATAAGGTGCGTATGAAGTCGCGTCGAACTGATAGGCATAATTGAAGGTCGACTCGATCCCGCTCCCTTCGGGGTGGGGCCGTGCGAAGCGATTCATGTACGCCATGGTGATCGCCATCGAATAGTCGCCGATCGGCGGCAGAGGCTCGCCGGCCTGGTGTGCGCGCAGCCAATAGTGATGGAAATCGACGTCCCCCTGGCCGGTGCCGAAGGTCCCGAACGGATGGATGTAGCTGTCGCCGGGCCGCGCCCAGTCGCGGAATTCTATCCCGAGTTTGAAGGTCGCC
The DNA here is from genome assembly GCA_051962455.1 of Sphingomicrobium sp. Classification (GTDB taxonomy): domain Bacteria; phylum Pseudomonadota; class Alphaproteobacteria; order Sphingomonadales; family Sphingomonadaceae; genus Sphingomicrobium. The sequence continues at coordinate 28,375 of JBQCCG010000221.1, forward strand.
CGAGTCGCCGCCATGAAGTCGGCTTCGTCGATTCCGAGCTTGTCGTTGAATCCGCGGATGTGGGGCAGGGTGGCTTCGCCGACGCCGACGATTCCGATCGCTTCCGATTCGACGAGGTGTACGGCGGCGCGAGTCGGGAGCAGCTTGACGAGCGCCGCAGCCGTCATCCAGCCCGCGGTCCCTCCGCCGACAACGACAACCTTCAGCCTTGAATCATCGTGCATTTTCTATCCCGCGCAGCCGGTCCGCGCGTGCGCATGGTTCGAAACTTCTCGAGTGCAATCAAGACCGAAGCTCCCGCTTCAGACCGGCATTCGTTCGAGCACCCCGCGGCTGATATTGCAAACGGGCCACAGGTGGAAACATTCGTGTTCCTGCGCCCGCAGTAGCCGTCTTGTCGGGCATCAGCGGCTGCGTTATGCCACGAGGTTGAGGAGAGACTCTGGTCGCGATTGTTAGCGCTACCAGAAAAAAACAGGAGGGGACGCGAATGCTTCTTCGCGCACAAGAGCACACCGGCGCGCGCCATTCTGCGTTGCTGAGGAGCAGCGCATCGCTCATCGCGATCTGCGCGTTTGGGGCAGCGGTTCCCGCTAACGCGCAGACCACGCCGACCAATCCGCCGCCGACAACGACTCAGCCGGCGTCTGGAGCCGGCCAGGTCCAGGGCGGCTCCAATGGCTCGGAAAGCGTGGCGAACTCGACGAACCCGAATGCCGGCCGCGGCGGTGCGATCATCATCACCGGCATCCGCCAGAGTCTCCGCAACTCGCAAGAGATCAAACGCAATTCGGACACGGTGGTCGATGCGATCACCGCGCAGGACATCGGCGCTCTCCCGGACCGGTCCGTCACCGAAGCGCTTCAGCGCGTCCCCGGCGTCGCAATCAATCGCTTTTCGGGCACCAGCGACCCCGATCACTTCTCGGTGGAAGGCTCCGGAGTCACCATCCGCGGCCTGACCTTCGTCGCTTCGGAGTTCAATGGCCGCGACACTTTCTCGACCGGCGTCTACGGCCAGGGAATCAACTTCCAGGACGTGCCGGCCGAGCTGCTCGGCTCGGTCGAAGTCTACAAGGAAGAGACCGCGGACAGGCTCGAGGGCGGCCTTTCCGGCACGGTCAACATGAACCTGCGTCTGCCGTTCGACAACAAGGGTCTCCATATCGGCTACGACATCGAGGCGAACTACGGCGACCTCGACAAGAAATGGTCGCCCGTCGGTTCGCTGCTCGTCAGCGACACATGGGACACGGGCATCGGGCGAGTCGGCCTGCTCGGCGCTTTCTCATATTCGCAACTCTACAGCCGCTCCGATTCCATTCGCGTTTCGAACTTCCAGACGCGCGACGGCGCTTACACGGACAACAACTCATCGGGCACGCCGAGCGGCATTTGTCGCCAGCCGTTGCCGACGAATTCCGACACTCAAGGCTTTCCGTCGCAGATTCCCGAGGACGGCAATTTCAGCCCGTGCTACGGCACGCCACCATCGGGTGCGAACGGATTCGCCGATTGGCTCCAGGGCGCCTACTATGCGCCCATCGGCGGTCAGTTCCAGACGGAGACCCACGACCGCAAACGGCGCGGCATCGCCGCTGCCGCGCAATGGCAGAGCAACGACCGCCGGGCGCTGCTCACCGCCCAATTCCTCAACTCCAAGGCGACGGAGACCTGGGGCGAGAACACGATGGGCGTCGGTTCCGATCTCTCCGAATACAATACCTATCCGCTCGGATGCCAGCAGAACGGCGGCGGAGTCCAGGGCCGTCCCGAAGCTCAGTGCCGCATCAACGGCTCGGGCGATTTCTTCTTCGGCAACAATGCCCAGGGCAATGGCTATAATCCGCTGGCGGGGCAGTCCTTCCCCAATTATCAGTACGGTGCGAACAACGTGTTCGAGAACGGGTATATCACGCTACCCGGCACCGGCTGGCGCACTGCGGGTAGCGGCAGCTCTACGACGCGAGTTCCGACGGGCGGCATGCAGCAGTCGCTGGACGCGCGCCAGGTCAATGACCGAAACACCGTCCAGGACGCGTCGCTCAACTTCAAGTTCAGCCCGACGCCGCATTGGGACATCAATCTCGACGCCCAGTATGTGAAGGCCACGCACGATACGCTCGACATGGAGATTTCGAGCTCGAACTTCGCGGACCAGCAGGTCAACCTGATGGGCCAATATCCTGTTGTCATCGAGCACAAGCCGAATACGCTCAGCGCCACCTGGGCCGCGCCGAATCCGGCGATGGCCGCCGATACGGACGCCCAATATTTCGCCGACCCACGCTTCACCTTTTGGCGCAACGCGATGGACCACATCGAACATAGCCGCGGCCATGAGTGGGCATTCGCGGGCGATGTCGCTTACAACTTCCTCGACACCGTCCCGTTTCTGAAACAGCTGAAGTTCGGTGCGCGCTACGCCGACCGTCAGCAGGATATCAAATATACGACCTACAACTGGGGACCGCTCAGCGAAGTCTGGTCGGGTTCCGGTCCTGCAATCTTCATGGACCAGGTCGGCGTGCCGCAAGGCGCGGTTGAAACCTATACCTGGAACAACTTCTTCAGGGGCAGCGTCCCGGCGCCGCCCGCCGCGCTCTTCTATGGCGGAAACCTCACCCAGGGCTATGCCCAGGCGATCGCATTTGCCCAGGAAGTGCAGGCCGCTGAGCGAGCTGCCTGCGGTTGCACCTCGACGAACAATTGGCTTCCGCTGGCGGAACGAGCTGGTGTCGTCCCCGGAACTCCGTTCCTGCCGAGCGAAATTCAGCCGGTGGGGCAGAAGACGGATGACGCCTACGTCATGCTCAAGTTCGGGCAGGATGAGCCGATCTTCGGCAATATTCGCCTGGATGGGAACATCGGTGTTCGTTTCGTTCATGACGATCTGACGTCGTCCGGAGCATTCCAAACCAACACACTAGCGGCCAGCGTCTCCACTCCGTACAATGTGCTCTGCGCAGTTACGGGTCCGCCTCCGGGTTCGCCCCCGGGAACGCCGCCGCCTGCGCTGCCCGGAATCTGCAACATCGGATCGGCGGCCTACGCGCAGCTGCAACAATTTGCCGCCGGCGGGCTCACGCCAGTGCCCAGCACAGCGGCGACCAAATACAGCTACTGGCTGCCGAGCCTCAACCTGAAGTTCGGCCTCACCCGTGACCTGATCTTCCGGCTCGCGGCGAGCAAGGACTTTGCCCGGCCGGCACTTGCCGACATCCGCAACTTCCTGAACCCCGGGTTCGACCTAGCGAGCAACACACTGCAGGCCACAGCAGGGAACCCGTTCCTCAAGCCGATCACGTCGAACAATTACGACGCGACGCTCGAATGGTACTTCGGCGGAAGCAGAGTCGGCTCATTGACCTTCGACGTCTTCTATAAGGCAATTCACAACTACATCTTCCAGCAAGTCGTTGGCCGCGACCTCACCGTCGGTGGTGTGACCGAACCCGTCGGTGTTCGCGGTCCGGCAAACTACACCGGCACCGGCAAGGTGAAGGGCTTCGAGATCTCGTACACGCAGACGTACGACTTCCTGCCCGGGATCCTCAGCGGCTTCGGTCTCAGCGCCAACTACGCCTATGTCGAGAGCAAGGGCGTGCCGAACTCATTCCTGAACGGCGGTGCGCCCACAAGCGTTCCGCCGATTGGGTCAGGGTTCACCCTGCCACTCGCGCAGTTGTCGAAGCACACGATCAATATCGAGCCGTGTTACGAGAAGGGCCCGATCTCAATTCGCTTGGCCTACAATTGGCGCTCGAGGTTCCTGCTGACGGAGTCCGACGTCATCTTCCCGTACTTCCCAATCTTCCAGAAGGCGTACGGGACATTGGACGCGTCGGCCTTCTATACGATCACGCCGTGGCTGAAGTTTGGCGTGCAAGCGCAGAACCTGACCAATTCGGTCACGGAAACGCAACAGATGTTCACGACGTCGGGGCTGCTGGGTCCGAGGTCGAACGTGATGCAGGACCGCCGGTACTCGTTCATTCTCCGCGGAACGTTCGGAGGGGGAACGCACGCTGCACCGCCGCCGCCTCCGCCGCCACTGCCGCCGCCGCTTCCCGAGACGCAGACCTGTCCGAACGGCGCGGTGATCGCGGCGACGGCGACCTGTCCGGCGCCGCCTGCACCTCCGCCTCCGCCTCCGCCACCAGCGCCGGCGCCCGAGCGCGGGGGCTAGGGCGAACCCAAGCACCTCAAAGCCCCTCCGGAAACGGAGGGGCTTATTTTATGGGCGCTGCCCGGGGAGGTGTGGCGGCCGCAGGGCCTCATAATAGCGAAGCGAATGAGCGGGCGGCTTGGCGCCACGCGGCAGCGGCAGCTTCGAGATACTTTGGAAATAAGCGATGCTCGCGTCGCGCCACCAGCGCGCTTCGTCCTGTTCCCGGTGCAGGTCCGAAGCGACGGCATTCCACCGCTCTGCATCGACGTAGGGCCGCACCGTCGCCCATGTCCGGCTCATTCCCGCCGCCTCTGCAACTCCCAAGTCATAATGGAGCGCGAGCTCGTCCCACAGGGTTCGTCCCGACCGCATTCGGTACGTCCAGGGCAGGTGGTGGAACCACAGCAGATACTTGTCGGGGACAGTCGCGAGACTGGCGAACCGCGCAGCCACCGGAGGCGAATATTGTGCGACGGCATCGCTCCCGGTCTTCGTCCGGTCGAAGCCGATCCCCTGCGCGTCGGCGCGATTGTAATAGCAGGGATTCCAGCTCGGCTGCTTGAGGTCGCAGACCCACGGCGCAGGCCCGTAATGATAATCCGTCGCCATCTGATGAGCGAGGCCGAGCGGAGTCATGAAGTTCACCGCCGCTTCCCGCGAGCCCATCATGATCGATACGATCGGCCGTACCGCGCGCGGGCCATCGCTCCACGTCAGCTTCGTCCACTCATCGGCAATTTGTTTGCCGGTCAGGTGTGGGTTCCAGGCGAGGCGGCCGAATGCATACCAGTTCGCCTGGTCGAAATTGGTGCCGGTCCAGTTGCGGTCGCTGCCGACGCTGGAGACTCCCGCCATCGCGGAGATCGTCGCCGAGACCGGGGTTCCGCACTTGGGCGAGCAGGTGTCGGCATCCAGCACCTCCGTCCACATCGGTCCGAGATAGGCGACGCCCGTGTTCTGCCCGAGATATTCGCGGGTGATCTGCGCTTCCAATGCCACGCGCGTGTGCGGCATTTGCCCGAATAAGGGGTGGAACGGTTCGCGCGGCTGGAAGTCGATCGGCCCGTTCTTGATCTGCAAAATCACATTGTTGCGAAACTCGCCATCGAGTGGATGGAATTCTTCATAGGCCTGCTTCGCCCGGTCGTCGCTCGAGTTGCCATAGACGAACGCCCGCCAGAGCACGGTCCCGCCGTGGGGCCGGAGCGCATCGGCGATGACGTTTGCGCCCTCGGCATGGGTGCGGTGGTAGTCCTGCGGCCCCGGCTGGCCTTCCGAATTGGCCTTCACGACAAACCCGCCGAAGTCGGGCATCAGCCGGTAGACCTCGTCGGCCTTTGTTCGCCACCATGCGGCGACCGTGGGATCGAGCGGATCGGCGGTCTTGAGTCCGCCGATCTCGATCGGGCTGCTGAACCGCACGGAAAGGAAGACCCGGATCCCATATGGCCGGAACACATCGGCAAGCGCGGCGACCTTCTTGAGATATTCGGGGGTGAGGATTCTTGGATCGGCGTTGACGTTATTCAGGACCGTGCCGTTGATCCCGATCGACGCGTTGGCGCGGGCATAGTCGACGTAGCGGTTGTCGATCTTGCCCGGCAGGGCTGCCCAGTTCCAGATCGACCTCCCCGAGTAGCCGCGCTCGACCGAGCCATCGAGATTGTCCCAATGATCGAGCATCCGGAGCGGATAGGCCGGCGCGGAGCGGAGATTCAGATCACCCAGCGGATGGCCGAGCTGCATCTCGCGAATCAGCGCGAACGTCCCGTACAGCACGCCAGCGCCGCTATTGCCGGTGACGATGATTGTTCGCCCGGTGGGGAGAGCGACAGTCCGTATCAGATAACCATCCGCGCCGAGACCCGACACATCGATCTCTCGCAGTCCGGCTCGTCTCAGATCGGCTGCCGTCCCGAGCATGACCTTGTCCGGACCATCCCGAGTCTGCGACACCGGCAACAGGCCAGCGACCGCGCGGTTGAATTCGCGCGCGGCGACGAGGACGCGCGGATCGCTGCCATAGGCCAACGCGCCCTTGATCAGCCGCTGCTCGCGTGCGGCGATTGGCGCCGGCAGCGGATCGTAGCGCAGCCACAGCCGGTAGCCGTCCTCCGCGCCGGCAGAACTCGCCATGAGCAACAGGAGCGTGACGGCAGAGATTTTTGACAGGCGTGGAGAGTCGAACATTGTCCCGCCGATGCTAGCCTGTTAGCGCTATCATCGTAAGAGGAGGGACGTGTGCGGCTCACTCGACGCGAAAGCCTTGCGGGCGCCGGAGCAATGATCGCGGCCGCGGCATCGCCTTCGTTCGCAGCCCAGCCGCAATCGTTGAGCCAGCTCGCCAATCTCAGCGGGCGCCGCTTCGGTTCGGCGGTCGCCTGGGCTCCGCGTGGAACCGACACCGGCAGCTTCACCAATCCGCGCTATGCGGCGACCCTCGAGCGCGACTGCTCGCTGCTGGTGCCCGAGAACCAGCTGAAATGGCAGTGGGTCAGCCGAAACGGGCCGGAAACCTTCGACTTCCGAGCGTTCGACGCGATTGCGGATTACGCCCAGACGCATGGGTTCAAACTGCGCGGCCACACACTCTTCTGGACTCCGACCAAATGGTATCCGAAGTGGCTTGCCGAGACGCAGTTCCGCTCACCGGCTGAAGCGGAAGCGCTGCTGACCAATCATGTGCGCACCGTCTGCCGCCGCTACGGAACGCGCATCTATTCATACGATGTCGTGAACGAGGCCGTGCAGCCCGAAACGGGCGAGATCCGCGATACGAATGTCACGCGCGCACTCGGCGGAGAGCACTTTCTCGACCTGATGTTCCACACGGCGCGCGAGGAAGCGCCGCGTGCCCAGCTCGTCTACAATGATTATATGAGCTGGGAGCGAAACCCGGTCGACGAGACGCACATCACCGGCGTTCTCAAGCTGCTGGAAGGATTCAAAAAGCGGGGAACGCCGGTGGATGCGCTCGGAGTGCAGTCGCACATTCGCTTGCTCAAGGACTGGCCGGTGGCGCGGATCGTTGCCGAATCCGAGGGTCCGTGGCGGCGCTTCCTCGATGCGGTCGTCGGTATGGGATACAAGCTCCTCGTCACCGAGTTCGACGTGAACGACCATGCTGCCCCGACTGACATCGCCATCCGCGACCGCATGGTTGCTGATTATGGCCGTGCCTATCTGGATTTGATGCTTGGCTATCCCCAGCTCGGCGACCTGCTCGCCTGGGGCATGGTCGACCGCTACAGCTGGCTCAACGGCTTCGATCCGCGCGCGGACAAGACTCTGAAGCGCGGCACGCCTTATGACGTAAACTTCCGCCCCAAGTTGCTGCACCAAGCCATGGCCGGCGCGTTCCGCTCAGCGTCCTCGCGCCACGCAAGCTGAAGGAGGTCCGTATGAAACGAACGATCGCACTTCTCGGACTGGGTTTGGCGGCATGCACCGCACAGCCTCCTCCACCTCCGCCTGCCGCGCCGTTGGGAGCACGAGTCAGCTGCATCGATCTGAAGCAGGTCGTCTCGCGGCATGTGCTTCCACCCGCGTCGGTGCTGTTCGAGATGAGCGGCGGCATCACCTACCGCACCGATCTCGTCGGGGGCTGCCCCAGCGCGGCGAGGGCCGATGCGAGCTCGATCATACAGACCGAGAGCCAGGGCACGCAGCTGTGCGAGAACGACCACATCCGCATCTATGATCCGGTCGAAGCCAAGGCGACGGGATCAGGGGCATTTCCGCAGTGCCGCGTCGGCATATTCACGGCGGTGCCCAGCCGCTGATGCACTCATTGCGCCGGCTGTCTAACCTCGCATCCCGACGCCGGCTCAATTCTGCTGTGCCGCAGTCGAGCCTGTTGGTCGCTGCTCTGTGCTGGGCGTCGGTTGCGGCAGCAGCACCTCGTGAAATCACGATCGAGGTCGCCCAGGCGCGGCAACCGATCGATCGCTTCTTCGATCTATCCGTCGGGTCCGATTATCCCGGAACCTTGATCCGCCCTGATGCACAGAAGCAGCTCAAGACCGCCGTGGACGAGCTCGGATTCCGCTACGTGCGGTTCCACGCGATCTTTCATGACGTGCTCGGCACGGTGAAGCAGAACCCGGACGGCCGCGTAACCTACGACTGGACTGGCATCGACAAGCTCTACGACGAGCTCCTGGCAAAGCACATCAAGCCGTTCGTCGAGCTCGGCTTCACGCCGCAGGCGCTGAAGACGTCCGACAACAGCATCTTCTGGTGGAAAGGCAACACCTCGCACCCGAAGCCGAAGATGTGGGCGGCGCTAGTCGACGCTTTCGTTCGCCATCTGGAGGCGCGGCACGGCCGCGAGCAGGTGCGCAGTTGGTATTTCGAGGTGTGGAACGAGCCCAACCTCGACGGCTTCTGGGAAAAGGCGGACCAGCCCGCCTATTTCGCGCTCTACGATCTGACCGCGCGCACTGTGAGGAACGTCGATCCGAAGCTGCGCGTCGGCGGCCCGGCAACAGCGGGAGCCGCCTGGATTCCCGAATTCCTCGACCATGTCGCGAAGAGCGGGGCCCCGATCGATTTCGTCACGACGCATACATATGGAGTCGACGGCGGATTTCTCGACGAAAAGGGCAACGCGGACACCAAGCTGTCACCGGATCCGAATTCCATCATCGGCGATGTTCGCAGGGTACGCGCGCAGATCCAGGCCTCGAAGTTTCCGAACCTTCCACTGTACATCACCGAATGGAGCACGAGCTACACGCCGCGTGACCCCGTGCACGACAGCTATATCAGCGCACCCTGGATCCTTACGAAGCTGCGCGCCGCCGAAGGCTCACTGCAGGGCATGAGCTATTGGACCTACACGGACATCTTCTACGAATCCGGGCCGCCGCCTTCACCGTTTCACGGCGGCTTCGGCCTGGTGAACCTCGACGGCATCCGAAAGCCGGCGTGGTTCGCCTATAATTTCCTTCATGCGCTGCGCGGAAATGCGATTCCGTCGGCCGACCCGGAGACATGGGCGGCGAGCGACGGCAAGCGCGTCGCCGCGGTGATCTGGGATTGGATCGAGCCAAAGCAGAAGCTCAGCGACCGGCCCTTCTACACCAAGGTGCATCCCTCGACAGTCGTCGAGCCCGCGCGGGTTGCCTTCGAGCATCTGAGGCCCGGTCGCTATCGCTTGACTGTCCGCCGGACGGGCTTTCGTCACAATGATCCGCAGACCGCCTATCTCGAAATGGGCTCTCCCGTGAAGCTGTCCAGCGCACAGCTCGCCAGGCTACAGCAACTCACGCGCGACCTTCCCGAGACAAGCCGCATTGTGCGAGCGACGGGCGACGGGCGCTTTGCGCTCACGGTCCCGATGCGCTCGAATGACGTGGTTCTCGTCGAGCTGGACTCGCTGCGTTGATGAACCGAGGACCTGGCCAATGATGATCGTCGATCCATATGTTCCCGACCCGGAGCGTTATGACGGGCGAATGCCGTACCGGCGCTGCGGCCGCAGCGGTCTCGATCTTCCGGCGATCTCGCTCGGGCTGTGGCAGAATTTCGGTGGCGTCGATGTGTTCGAAACGGGGCGTGCGATCCTCCGCCGTGCGTTCGACCGCGGGGTCACTCACTTCGATCTGGCGAACAATTACGGACCGCCATACGGCTCCGCCGAGGAGAATTTCGGCCGCTGGATGTCGCAGGACTTTCGGCCGTACCGGGACGAGCTGATCATCTCCACCAAGGCCGGGTACGACATGTGGCTCGGGCCGTACGGTGACGGTGGCTCACGCAAATATCTGCTTGCGAGCCTCGACCAGAGCCTCAGGCGAATGGGACTCGACTTTGTCGACATCTTCTACTCGCACCGCCTCGACCCGACGACCCCGCTCGAAGAAACGATGGGCGCGCTCGCCCACGCGCACCGCCAGGGCAAAGCGCTGTACGTCGGGATTTCGTCCTACTCGGCGGAGCTGACCCGCAAGGCATACGAGATACTCAAGAGCGAAGGCGTGCCGTTGCTGATCCATCAACCGAGTTATTCGCTGCTCAACCGCTGGATCGAGCATGGTCTGCTCGACACATTGGGCGAGCTCGGCGTCGGCTGCATCGCATTCTCACCGCTCGCGCAGGGGATGCTGACCGGCAAATATCTCGGCGGAATTCCCGAGGATGCTCGAGCCGTGCGCGGCAAATATTTTCCGACGGATGCGCTCTCGGAACAAAATCTCGCACACGTTCGGGCACTCAACGATCTGGCGAAGCAGCGCGGGCAGACTCTCGCGCAAATGGCGATCGCCTGGGTGCTCCGCGATCCTCGCGTGACCTCGGCGCTGATCGGCGCGCGCACCGTGGAGCAGCTCGAGGATTCACTCGGCGCGCTCCGAAACCTCCATTTCAGCAGCGAGGAGCTGGCCAAGATCGATCGGTTCGCGACCGACGCTGGAATCGACATCTGGACGTCATCTCGGATCAAGGAAGTGGAATGAAGCTGGCTGTTGCTCTTGTTGCCCTGCTCCTCGCGTCCTGCGCGACCGCGGCCGCTAGTGCGGCTCCGCTAGCGATTGCAATTACCGTTGACGATGTGCCGGTCCACGCGCCTTACCCGCCGGGCGTCAGTCCCACGCAGGTCAACGAGCAAATGATCGCCGCGCTGAAGGCCCGCGGCGTTCCCGCGATCGGCTTCGTCAACGGGATCGGCACCGTCCAGCATCCCGAGACTCTTGAGGTGCTGCCGATCTGGCGCGCGGGCGGATTCCTACTCGGCAATCACACCTGGAGCCACCCCCATCTGAGCCAGCTCACCATTCCGCAGTTCGAGGATGAGCTGATGAAGGGCGACCCGCTGCTGTCGCGGCTCGGCGACGACTCCGACTGGCGCTGGTTCCGCTACCCCTTCCTCGACGAGGGCAAAGACGAGGCGCAGCGGAACGCGGCGCGCGCGGTGCTGGCGAAGCACGGCTATCGTGTCGCGGACGTGACGACGAGCTTTTCAGACTGGGCGTTCACGCCGGCATGGGCGCGCTGCAACGCGGCCGGCGACAAGGACTCCGTCGCCGAGCTCGAGCGGATGTACCTCGATGCCGTGAAGGAAAGCATTTCGGTTGCACGCGGCACCGCGCATGCGCTCTATGGCCGCGACATTCCTTACGTGCTGCTGATGCATGTGAGCGCCATGAGCGCGCATATGATGCCGCTGGTGATCAAGACCTATCGCGAAGCGGGCTTCCATTTTGTGACGATCCAGCGGGCCGAAAGCGATCCCGCCTATCGCGCGGACATCGATCTATCGCTGCCGGGTCGCACGCCCGACTGGAAGCTAGCGCAGGAGAAAGGCGTCAAGCTCCCGCAGGCGACCGAACTCACGGCCAAGCTCGACTCGATGTGCCCGGCTGCAAAGAGCTGACGCTTACTCGCCGCTCGACGGAACCGCGGTCCGCGCGAGCACGGTAACCGGTCCGGTCACCGTCAGCTTCGAGCTCTTGAGGTCGACGCTGTCCGGCCCGGCGGAGATCGTGAACGTGCCGGGTTCGACCACCTTCACCATGGCCGGATTCCACAGCGCGAGATCATCGGACATCAGCTCGAACGTGACGGTCCGCCGTTCCCCCGGCTGAAGCGTGACCCGCTGGAAGCGCTTGAGCTCGATCACCGGACGGGTGACCGACGCCTCGTCATCGTGAATGTAGAGCTGGACGACCTCGTCACCCGCGCGCCTCCCGGTATTGGCGACGTCGACTGCAATCCGCGCCGGCTGATTGGACGCGATCACGGGCGTCAGCACGCGCGGCGCGGAAATATCGAAGCTGGTGTAGCTAAGGCCGTAGCCGAACGGGTAGAGCGGCTCGGTCGTATCGAACAGATAGCCTCGCCGGCTGGTCGGCTTGTGATCGTAAAAGACCGGCAGCTGCCCGACGGAGCGCGGAATCGACACCGGGAGCTTGCCGCCCGGGTTCACCTTGCCGAACAGCACGTCGGCGACTCCGTGGCCCGTTTCCTGGCCGAGATACCAGCCTTCGAGTAGAGCGGGGGCATTCTGCGCGAGATAGTTGACCGATAGCGGCCGGCCGTTGAGCAGGATGACGACCGTCGGCTTGTGGAGCGCGAAGATCGCCCTCGCGAGGTCCTGCTGCTGTCCGAGCAGATCGAGCGAGTCGCGGTCGCCGAGGTGGGTTTCGGCCCATGCCTCACGGCTGGTTTGTTCGTTGCCCCCAAGCACCATGACGACGACGTCTGCCTTCTTGGCGGTTTGAACGGCGGCGGCGATCAGCTTTCGGTTCACGGAGGCGGGGACGAGCTTCACCTCGTCGCACGACCAGCAATGGCCTTGGGTGATCCGGACTCCTTCGGAATAATCGACTGCGAAGCGGCCCTTGCCCATCTCCTGCATTGCCTCGAGCACGCTGACCACGTGATTCGGAACGTCGCTGTAGCCGCCGATCGGAGTATCTCGTGCGTGCGTGCCGAGCACGGCCATCCGCCGGATCTTCGTTGGGTCGAGCGGCAGCAGCCCGCGATCGTTCTTCAGGAGGATAATCGCCTTGTCCGCCGCCTCGCGCGCAAGCGCGATAGCATCCGGCGTCGCGGTTTTCGCCTGCGCCGTGGCCACGTCAGGATAGGGGTTCTCGAACAGCCCCGCCTCGAACTTGAGTTTCAGCACGCGCCGCACGGCCTGGTCGATCAGCGCCATCGGAACGCGGCCCTCCCGCACCAGCTCGGGCAGATGGACATAGGCTTCGGGGTCGGGCGTCTCGACGTCGACGCCCGAGTGGATCGCGCGGTCCGCGGCGTCCTTCACGTCACTGTAAAGATGGTGACGCGTGACCAGCTCGCGAATTCCATAATAGTCACTGACGACCGCCCCCTGGTATCCCCACTCGCGGCGAAGCACGTCATTCAGCAGCCAGTTGTTGGCGTGGCTCGGGATCCCGTCGATCTCGTTATACGAGGCCATCACCGACTGGATCGGAAAGCTCTTCACCGCCGCTTCGAAGGGCGGGAAGAAGACTTCTCGGAGCTCGCGCTCGCCGAGATGCGCCGGACCGACGTTGGTGCCGTTCTCGGGCCAGCCATGGCCGGTGAAATGCTTGAGCGTGACGAACACCTTGTCGGGCGGAAGTGGCAGGGTGGATCCCTGGAAGCCGCGGATCGCGGCAAGCCCGATCTGCGTCACGAGATACGGGTCCTCGCCGTAGGTTTCCTCGATGCGGCCCCAGCGCGGATCGCGCGCGACATCGATCACCGGCGCAAGCACTAGCGTTGCTCCGCGGGCACGCGCCTCGCGCGCAGCGACCGAGAACACTCTCGTGACGAGGTCCGGGTCCCATGTGCTCGCGAGCGCAATAGCTTGCGGGAAGCTGGTTGCCCCCCGAGCGACATATCCGTGCAGCGCTTCCTCGTGCATCAGAATCGGGATTCCGAGCCGCGTATGCTCGACCGCCCAATGCTGAGCGGCATTGACGAATTCGGCCGTTTGTCGCGCATCGCGGTTGATCGTCGGACCGGCCGCGCCCGCCGCGCCATTCGACTGGATCATTCCGCGATAGTCGGACGGGCGAGCGAATCCGCCGATGCCATTGGGGAAGTTCTTCGACGCGAGCTCTGGCGAGAAGTCGCCCGTGGACGTCTGCAGCTTCGCCTTGCTCTCCCAAACCGTCTCGAGCTGCGCGACTTTTTCGTCGAGAGTCATGCGCGCGAGCAGGTCGTCCACCCGTCGATCGACCGGCTGTCTTGGGTCCTTGTAAAGCGGCATCGACTTGGCCGGCGCCTGGGCTGCCGACGGTGAGGCGGATATTAGAACGGCCAACAGAATGGCGCCGATTGCACGCGGTTGCAGTCTCATCCCTACTCCCCAGTTAGATGATAGCGCTACCATAAGGCTCAGCAGCGGCGTTGCAATGCTGCATCCGAGTGATAGACGCGTGGTCGACTGGAGAAGCGATGAACAAGGTCAGCCGGCGCGGCCGCGGAAGCGTCACCATCGAAGATGTCGCCCGCGCTGCTGGCGTCTCGGCGATGACCGTATCGCGAGTCATCAACAAGGAACGCAACGTCCGCGAAGAGACGCGGCAGAACGTGCTCGAGACTATCGAGCGGATGAACTATTCGCCCAACACGGCTGCGCGCAGCCTTGCGGCGGGCGATGCGACCCATATCGGCCTTCTCTACTCGAACCCCAGTGCCGCCTACTTGAGTCAATTCCTCGTCGGCGCGCTCGAAGGTGCGCGGCAGGCCGGTTGCCACCTGGTGATCGAGGCGTGCGAGTCGGAGAATGAAGCCGAGCAGTGCGAGGTCGCGCGCCGCTTCGCCAATGCCGATGCCGAGGGCGTGATCCTGCCGCCGCCGCTGTCGGAATCGGTGCCGATCCTGACTGAGCTCGCGCTGGCCGGAACGCCAGTGGTGACCGTCGCGATGGGCAAGCTCTACCCGAATGCGCTCAACGTCCGGATCGATGACTTCGCCGCGGCGAAGCAGATGACCGAATATCTGATCGGACTCGGTCACAGGCGAATCGGGTTCATCAAGGGGCATCCGGCGCAGATCGCCAGCGCGGAGCGCGAGCGCGGGTTTATGGCGGCCGTGACAGAGGCTGGAATCAAGCTGGACGAGGTTTCCATCGAGCAGGGCTTCTTCACCTTTCGATCGGGACTCGAAGCGGCCGAGCGGCTGCTGGATCGCGGCATCCGACCCACCGCGATCTTCGCGAGCAACGACGACATGGCGGCCGCGGTCGTTGGAGTTGCGCACCGCCGAGGCCTCGACGTCCCGAAGGATCTCAGCGTGGCAGGATTCGACGATACCGCGCCGGCGACCACCGTCTGGCCCGAGCTTACGACCATCCGCCAGCCGGTCTCAGCTATGGCTGCGACCGCGCTCGAGCTTCTGCTCGGAGAACTGAAGCTCAATCGACGGGGCCGGACCGGAACATCGCAGGAGGCGATCCTCGATCACGAACTCGTGATCCGTGATTCGGCAGCCGCGGTGGGCGGCTAGACATTTCGCATTGCTCTTCTCCGGCCATGCGTTAACGCTAACATGCCGCGGGTTTGAGAGTGCATGGAAGGGGAGAGGGAATGCAGGCAAGTTCGCAACGGGCGAACATGGGGTTCATCGGCGCGATCGTCGCGGTGGCCACGATTGGCGGGTTCCTGTTCGGCTATGACAGCGGCGCGGTGAACGGCACGCAGGACGGCCTCACTGCTTCGTTCAACCTTGTTCCGGGAAGCTGGTCGCCGGGCAACGGTCTCGGGTTCACGGTGGCCTCCCTTCTGATTGGCTGCTTTATCGGCGCGTTCTTCGCCGGCCGCCTGGCCGACTGGATCGGTCGCCGGAATACGATGATGCTCGCCGCGGCGCTCTTCCTTGCCGGAGCGCTCGTCCAGGGCGCCGCGCCTTCGCATCTTGTTTTCGTCATTGCGCGGATCTGCGGCGGAATGGCCGTCGGCGCCGCCAGCGTCCTTTCGCCAGCCTACATTTCAGAAGTCGCGCCGGCGAACATCCGCGGACGGCTGACGACCGTCCAGCAAATCATGATCATCACCGGCCTGACCGCCGCCTTCGTGGTCAATTATTTTCTTGCCAAGGGCGCGGGGGTCTCAACTGCGAAATTCTGGGGCGGAATCGACGCCTGGCGCTGGATGTTCCTGATGCAGGCCATTCCCGCGGCAATTTTCCTCATCGCCCTCTTCATGATCCCCGAAAGCCCGCGCTATCTCGTATCGAAGGGGCGGCCGGAGAAAGCGGAAGGCGTGCTCGCCAGCCTGTTCGGGGCCGATGCCGCTCGCGCCAAGCTCGAGGACATCCGCGCGACGTTCAGCGTCGATCACCGCCCCCGCCTCAGCGACATCATGGGGAGGGGACTGTTCGGCATCAGGCCAATCGTCTGGACGGGGATCATGCTTGCCGCATTCCAGCAGTTCGTCGGAATCAATGTCATCTTCTATTACGGAGCGACGCTGTGGCAGCTCGCCGGCTTCACGGAGAGCCAGTCGCTCGCGATCAACATCATCTCGGGCGTCGTCTCGATTGCGGCCTGCCTCGTGACGATCGCGGTAATCGACAAGATCGGCCGCAAGCCGCTGCTGCTGATCGGTTCCGTGGGCATGGCGATAACGCTTTTCGTCATGGTCTATGCGTTCAGTCATGCCTCGATCGACCCGGCTGACTCTACCAAGATTATCCTGTCTAAGGACCTTGGCCTCATCGCCGTCGTTGCCGCCAATCTCTACGTGATCTTCTTCAACTTCAGCTGGGGCCCGGTGATGTGGGTGATGCTCGGCGAGATGTTCCCGAACCAGATCCGCGGATCGGCGCTCGCGGTCTCGGGCTTCGTCCAGTGGTTCGCCAACTTCCTCATCTCGTTCAGCTTCCCGGTGATGGCCGCCAGGCTGGGACTGACGATCAGCTACACCTTCTACGGTGTCTGCGCGGTAATCAGCTTCTTCCTCGTTCAGGCAATGGTGAACGAAACTCGCGGCAAAGAGCTGGAGCAGATGGAGGGGTGATGAAGAGCCTCCCCATCGCAGATGGGGAGGGGAACCATTCACCGCAGAGTGAATGGTGGAGGGGTCCTTTCCCAACGGCAATAACCCCTCCACCATCCTCCGGATGGTTCCCCTCCCCACCGCTTCGCGGCAGGGAGGAACTCTTGTGACTCGCACCCCCGCTCGTCCCTTCCGCTCGCGCGAGTGGTTCGACGCGCCAGGGCGGCCGGACATGACCGCGCTCTACCTCGAGCGCTACATGAATGACGCCTTCACGCGGGAGGAGCTGCGGTCGGGCAAGCCGATCATCGGCATTTCGCAGTCCGGCTCCGACCTCGTCCCGTGCAACCGCATCCACATCAAGCTGATGGAGCGCATCAAGGCAGGTATCCGGGATGCGGGGGGGATTCCGATGGAATTCCCGATGCACCCGATCTTTGAGAATTGCCGAAGGCCGACGGCGGCGCTGGACCGCAATCTCGCCTATCTGGGACTTGTCGAAATCCTGAATGCATATCCCATCGACGCGGTCGTGCTGACAACCGGATGCGACAAAACTACTCCTGCCGCGGTGATGGCCGCGGCGACGGTCGACATCCCGGCGATCACGCTGAACGGCGGTCCGATGCTCGACGGCTGGCACGAAGGCGAGCTGGTTGGCTCGGGCACAGTGATCTGGCGATCTCGGCGGCTGCTCGGCGCGGGCAAGATCGATGAGGAAGAGTTCATCCGGCGCGCGGGAGATTCCGCCCCGTCGCTCGGCCACTGCAACACGATGGGCACCGCCTCGACGATGAACTCGCTGACCGAGGCGTTGGGCATGTCGCTGCCCGGCCAGGCGATGATCCCGGCGCCTTATCGCGAGCGACCGCACATGGCCTACGAGAGCGGCAGGCGCATCGTCGAGATGGCCTATGAGGATCTGCGTCCATCGAAGATCCTGACGCGCGAAGCCTTCCTCAACGCCATCCGCGTCAACGCCGCGATCGGCGGGTCGACCAATGCCCAACCGCATATCATCGCCATGGCGCGGCACGCGGGAATCGAGATCAGCACGCGGGACTGGATCGACTACGGCTATGACGTGCCGCTGCTGGTCAACATGCAACCCGCCGGAAAATATCTGAGTGAACGCTTTCATCGCGCCGGCGGCGTACCGGCGGTCATGTGGGAGTTGCTCCAGGCGGGGATGCTGGACGGCGGCGCGCTGACCTGCACCGGTCGCACCCAGGCCGAGAATCTGGAAGGTCGCGAATCCTCCGATCGGGAGGTGATCTTCCCCTATTCGGCGCCGCTGAAGGAACGCGCCGGCTTCCTCGTGCTCTCGGGCAATCTGTTCGACGTTGCGATCATGAAGACCAGCGTGATCTCAGACGAATTCCGGCAGCGCTATTTGTCGCGCTCTGGGCACGAAGGCGTGTTCGAGGCTCGCGCGATCGTGTTCGATGGCTCGGACGATTACCATCATCGAATCAACGATCCGTCGCTGAACATCGACGAGAATTGTATCCTCGTGATCCGCGGCTCGGGGGTGATCGGCTGGCCCGGATCGGCGGAGGTCGTCAACATGCAGCCGCCTGACGCGTTGCTTCAGCGCGGAATCCAGAGTCTGCCGACGCTCGGCGACGGACGTCAGTCGGGGACATCCGACAGCCCGTCGATCCTCAATGCGTCGCCCGAGAGCGCCGCCGGCGGCGGTCTCGATTGGCTGCGCACCGGCGACACGATCCGGATCGATCTGAATGCTGGCACCTGCGACGCGCTGGTCAGCGACGAAGAAATTGCCCGCAGAAAGACCGAACCGCCGCCGCCGATCGCGGCAAGCAATACGCCGTGGGAAGAGCTGTTCCGCGAGAAAACCGGCCAGCTGTCAACCGGCGGCGTGCTCGAATTCGCGGTCAAATATCGCGGGACCTCAAAGAAGGTGCCGCGGCACAATCACTGAAGCGCGCGCTCAGTAGCGAACGAGCGGGCAGGGCACTCCGGGAACATCGACGGTGAACTCGAAGAGATCGCCGATCTGGGGCTGCTTCGCGATTTGTTCTGGCGTGAGCAGCTGCCGCGCGGTGGTCGCGTACACCGTTCGCAGGTCTGCTCCGCCAAACGCGATCTTCGTGACGTTCGAGACGGGCAAGCGGACCTGATCGACCAGCTCGCCGGTCGGCGAATAGCGGCGCGTCTCCCAGCCGGCATATAGCGAAATCCAGAGATAGCCGTTGCTGTCGACCGTCGGGCCGTCCGGATGCCCGTCCTTCGGATCGATCCGGACGAACGGCCGGCGATCGCTCAGCGAGCCGTCATCGCCGATGTCAGCGACATCGATGGCGCCCTTTAGCGTGTCGACAAGATACAGCTGTCGTCCGTCCGGCGAGACGGCAGGGCCGTTGGTAATTGTAATCCCGTCGCTTCCCGTGGGGGTCACCTTGCCGTCGGCAAAGCAATAGAAAGCGCCGCTCTTCGTCTTCTCGGCATTGTCCATCGTTCCGAACCATAGGCGGCCCTTCGGGTCGACGACTCCGTCGTTGAGCCGGTTGCCGGGTTTGTCGGTCTCGACTTTCGCAATCAGCTCGAAGGCGCCGCTCTTCTCATCGAAATGATAGAGCCCGGACTTGAGGCCCGCGACAAATCCGCCGCGCTCGGCCGGAAACACGAACCCGACCTGCTCGGGAGAATTCCAGCTGCGCTTGCTGCCGTCACTCGGATCGAAGCGATGGATCTGCTGCTTCTTGATATCGACGAACCACAGCGACTGGTCTCGCTGCACCCACACCGGTCCCTCGCCGAGCTCCGCCGCCAACGGCCAGACGTCGCGCGGCTCGCCCATGCTAACGCCAGCCCGCGTCGACGAAATATTCATGCCCCGTCATCAGGCGAGCATCATCCGAGGCCAGGAAGGCGACCAGCGCCGCAACGTCCTGAGGCACCAGGCGGCCCTTGATGCACTGTGCATCGACGATCTCGGCTTCTCCTTCGGGGGTGTACCACTGCATCTGCCGCGGAGTCTGAATGTTCCCGGGAACAACGCAATTCACGCGAATATTGTCGCAGCCGAGATCGCGGGCGAGCGCGCGAGTGAGGCCTTCGATCGCAGCCTTGCAGGTCTGGTAAAGCACAAGATCGGGAAGCGCGAGATGCCAGCTGATCGATCCCAGATTGATGATCGATCCGCCGCCCTTCTCCCGCATCGCTGGGACCGCGGCTTGCGAACAGAAGAACTGGTGTTTCAAGTTCACGCTGAGGCGGTCGTCCCAATATTCCTCGGTCACTTCGTCGAACTTGTGACGATCGTCGTTCGCGGCATTGTTGACGAGCACGTCGATCGCGCCGCCGTCGCTGATCAGGTCGCGGATTCGGGTGATCGTCTCACCGGTGTCGGTCAGGTCGACTCGCTCGAACCGGGCGCCGGTGCGTTTTGCGAGCGCGTCTGAATCCCCGTTGAGAATGTCGAAGAAGGTGACATCCGATTGCTGTCGGGCGAATTCCTCGACGATTCCCGCGCCGATTCCGGAGCCTCCGCCGGTGATCAGAACTCGCTTGCCGCGCAGGCTCGGGTATTGCGCGCGAAGATCGCCCGTTTGAGCCAATTGGCTATCCCCCAATGTAGACCGTCTTGGTCTGCGTGTAGAACTCGACGGCGGCGAACCCCTGTTCTCGCGCGCCATAGCTGGATTTGCGCGTGCCGCCGAACGGCACGTGATAATCGACGCCTGCGGTCGGCAGGTTGATCATCACCATTCCGGCGCGGACGTGGCGACGGAAATGCCGCGCGTGCTTCAGCGAATTGGTGACGATCCCGGCCGAGAGGCCGAACTGGCCGCGGTTGGCGATCTCGAGCGCTTCCTCATAGTCACGGACCTTCACCGTGCTCGCGACAGGGCCGAACACTTCCTCGCAATTGATCCGCTGGTCGGGCGCGGTGTCGGCGATCACCGTCGGCGCCATGTAATAGCCGCGTTTGCCGAGCTGGAGCGGCTCGCCGCCGGTCATCACCTTGCCACCTTCGTCGCGCGCAATGTCGACATATCGGAGGTTCTGCTCGAGCTGCTGCTCGGTTACGGCGGGGCCAATTTGGGTTTGAGGATCGAGCGCGTCGCCGACCCGCAGAGACTTGGCCTTTTCGGCAAGCGCTTCGACGAAGCGATCGTGGACGCCCTCGGTGACGATGATCCGCGACGAGGCCGTGCAGCGCTGTCCCGTTGAAAAGAAGGCGCCGTCTATGGCGCACATAACGGCCCGGTCGAGATCGGCGTCGTCCAGCACAACCAGCGGGTTCTTGCCGCCCATCTCGAGCTGCACGCGCGCCTGGCGCTTGGCCGCACCCTCGGCGACGCTCGCGCCAACCACCTGCGATCCGGTGAATGAAATGCCGTCGATTCCGGAATGGTTGACGATGGCGCGGCCGACGTCGCCTTCGCCGATCACCAGGTTGAATACGCCGGGCGGAGCGCCCGCCTCGATCAGGATCTCGCCGAAGGCATGAGCGATCGCGGGCGTTGGAGTCGCGGGCTTCAGGACCACGGTATTGCCGAACGCGAGCGCCGGCGCCGACTTCCATGCCGGGATCGCGATCGGGAAATTCCAGGGCGTGATCAGGCCGAATACACCGACTGCTTCACGATGCGTCTCCACGTCGATGGAGGGCCGGGTCGAATCGAGCGTCTGTCCGTGGCGGCGGAGCGCCTCGCCGGCGAAATATTTGCAGATGCGGGCGGCGCGCATCACCTCGCCCGTTCCTTCCGGAAGGGTCTTGCCTTCCTCGCGTGACAGCAAGGTGCCGAGCTCTTTGGCGCGGCTCATGATCAAGCTGCCGGCGCGGTCGAGCACATCCGATCGCACCTCGGGAGAGGCTCCCGACCAGCCGGGGAAGGCGGCCCGCGCGGCCTCGACCGCATCATTGACCTCGGCTGCTCCGGCTTTGGGATAGCGCGCGACGACATCGTCGAGATTCGACGGGTTGATGCTCTCGCCCGAGGCGTCGCTGGAAACGGTTACACCGTTGATCAGATGGCTGAGTGAATCGGGCATGAGGGTCATCTTTCGCTTGAGGTAAGGAGCCCCCGCCCCATCAAATTTCGCATCAGTGCCCGGGTTCCGAATTCCCACGCGGGCGTGTCGCGCGACGTGGACACCGTGTTCGCAAGCGTGCCCAGCCTGGGCGTCGAAATCCGCACCTCGTCGCCGATCTTGTGAGTGAACCCGCGGCCCGGTTCATCGCGATCCTGAGTCGGAGCGAACAAGGTTCCCAGGAACAGCACGAACCCGTCGGGATAATGATGCTCGCTCATCGCCTGACGGACGAGTTCCTCGGGATCGCGGCTGATCTCGCTCATCCGGCTTTGGCCACTGAGGATGAAGCCGTCCTGGCCGACGATATCGAGCTCGACGATGGCCGAGCGGACGTCATCCATCGTGAATTTGTCGTCGAACAGCCGGACGAACGGACCGATCGCACAGGAGGCGTTATTGTCTTTCGCCTTGCTCAGAAGCAGCGCGCTTCGCCCTTCGAAATCGCGCAGGTTCACGTCGTTGCCGAGAGTCGCTCCGCGGATTTCGCCGCGGCTGCTGACGACCAGCACGACTTCGGGCTCGGGATTGTTCCAGGTCGAGTCGGAGCGGATCCCGATCTCGGCACCCCAACCGACGCTCGCGAGCGGTGAGGTCTTGGTGAAAATCTCGGCGTCGGGGCCGATCGCGACCTCGAGATATTGCGACCACAAGCCTTCTTCGATTAGCGCCTGTTTGAGCAGCGCGGCGCCTTCGCTTCCCGGCACGACCGAGCGAATTCCGCCGCCGATCCGAACTTCGAGCTTGTCTCGGATTTCGCCCGCGAGACGGAAGTCGCCGCGCGCACGCTCCTCGATCACCCGCTCGATTGCGGAGACTGCGAAAGTCACACCCGCGGCCTTCACGGCTTGGAGATCGGCAGGGGCCAGCAAATGCTCGCCAGGCAGCTCCTCGATTGGAAAAAGCGGCTGTCCACGAACCTCGGCCGGCTCGGGCAAATCCATCAAGTCGGAGATCGTCGGCGCCACCGCGGAGACGTCCTCCACGATGCCATTGCGAATGACGACGGGAGTCGGGCCTTCGTCGAGCATCAAACGGCCCGCCAGCACTGCATCAGCGCAGTCGATGGGAAGCATCGCGGCCGTGAATTGCATGATAGTGAAAGATACCCCGATGCACGATTGTGGTAGCGCTACCAATCGGCGCTAGCCACGGACTGAGTCAAGCTTCTATGTGCTGACATACATGATTGCACGGGGAGAGAGGATCATGCGTGGGATGTACGGATTGCGCGCAACATTGTTGGTCGCTTGTGCGGGGGTGGCGCTGGCGCCGTCGGCTGCAGCATTGGCGCAGCAAAACGCGGAGCAGCGCGCCGCCGACGCTGTGAGCAAGATGACGCTAGACGAGAAGCTGAGCCTCGTGTTCGGCTATTTCGCCAGTGATTGGCAGGGGAAGAAGCCTCCCGCGGAAGGGCGCTACGGTTCGGCAGGTTATGTACCGGGGATTCCGCGCCTCGGGATCACTCCACAATGGGAGACCGACGCCGGAATCGGAGTCGCGACTCAGGGCGCCGCAACGGTGAAGCGCGAGCGCACCGCGCTCCCGTCGGGCATTGCCACCGCGGCGACCTGGAACCCCGAGCTCGCATTCAGGGGTGGGCGGATGATCGGCTCCGAAGCGCGCGCCTCCGGCTTCAACGTGATGCTCGCGGGCGGAGTCGATCTCGCGCGCGATCCGCGCAACGGCCGCAACTTTGAATATGGCGGAGAGGACCCGCTCCTCGCTGGAACGATGGTCGGTTCGGAGATCGCCGGGATCGAGTCGAACCATATCATCTCGACGACCAAGCATTACGCGCTGAACGACCTCGAGACGGGACGGAAGGGGCACGATGCGCGGATCGATCCGGCGGCCGCCCGGATGTCCGACCTGCTCGCGTTCCAATTCGCGATCGAGCGCGGCGACCCTGGCTCCGTCATGTGCTCGTACAACAAGGTCAACGGCGACTTCGCTTGCGAAAACGACTGGCTGCTCAATCGCGTGCTGAAGGGCGATTTCGGCTTCCGCGGTTACGTGATGAGCGACTGGGGCGCGGTGCACAGCACGGTGAAGGCTGCGCTCAACGGACTGGACCAGCAATCCGGCTGGCCATTTGACGAGCAGCCCTATTTCGGTGCTCCGCTCAAGGCTGCGGTCCAGGCCGGTCAAGTCCCGCAGGCGAGAATCGACGACATGGCGCGCCGGGTGCTGTGGGCGCTCTACTCTACTGGCGCGCAGGACAATCCGGTGAGCGAGAATGGCATCATCGATTACGCCGCGGACGAGGCCGTCAGCCAGGCCGACGAAGAGCAGGCGATCGTTCTGCTGAAGAATGACGGGAACCTGCTGCCGCTGGGGCCCAGCATTCGCAAAATCGTCGTGATCGGTGGGCACGCCGACAAAGGCGTGCTCGCGGGCAGCGGTTCGTCGCTGGTCTATCCACGCGGCGGCAATGCCGTTCCGGGTCTCGAACCGACCGGTTGGCCCGGGCCGGTGATGTATTACCGCTCCTCGCCAGTCGACGCGCTGCGGGCGCTCGCACCCAATGCTTCGATCAGCTTCGTCGATGGAGGCGATCCCGCTGCGGCTGCGGCCGCCGCGAGACAGGCCGATCTTGCAATCGTCTTCGGCACGCAATGGTCGAGCGAGTCGATCGACGTTCCGATGAAGCTCGACGGCAATCAGGATTCGCTGATCGAGGCGGTCGCGACCGCCAATCCACGCACTGCCGTGGTGCTCGAAACGAACTCCGGTGTCGCGATGCCCTGGGCTTCGCGCGTGCCGGTGATCCTCGAAGCCTGGTACCCCGGCCGCGCCGGCGGCAAGGCAATCGCCAATGTGCTGATCGGTCGGGTGAACCCTTCCGGCCACTTGCCAGTCACGTTCTACGCTTCGGAAGCGCAGCTCCCGCGTCCGGTGCGCCCGGGTGGCAATTCGGAGATGGACCAGTTCACGATCGATTATTCGGAAGGCGCGGCGGTCGGCTACAAATGGGTCGACCGGAATAACCTCCAGCCTTTGTTCCCGTTCGGGCACGGGCTTAGCTACACGCGGTTCGAGCTTGGCGTGCCGAAAGCGTATGCCAACGGCAATGGAACGGTGAACATAGGCTTCTCGGTTCGCAACATCGGCAAGCGGCGCGGCATGGAGGTGGCGCAGGTCTACGTCTCACCGGTTTCCGGCGGTTGGGAAGCACCGCGACGGCTCGCCGGGTTCAAAAAGGTCGACTTGGCTCCGGGTGAGTCAAAGGCGGTCACGCTGGAGATCGACCCACGGCTGCTCGCGACCTTCGATGAAGCCTCGCATCAGTGGCGGATCACGCCAGGGGCTTACCGCTTGAGCGTCGGCGATTCCTCGCGCGATCTGCGTGGCAGCACGACCGTCACACTTAAGGCGCTGACGCTGCCGTCGAACTGGCGTCCGGGAATGGGAGCCTTTGTCCAAACGCCGCCGCACGGCGAGCGAGGTCGATAAGAGCGAGCCCGGTGCGTGCGTCGGCGGGGTCGACCGGCACCGGAGCTCCATCGAACATTGCCGAGGCGATGCTCTCGTAGAAGGCGAGATAGTTGCCCCGTTCCGTCGGCACGGAAGCGCGGCTTCCATCTCCGCGGACTAGGGTGCCGTGCTCGACATCCACGCCGTAGCCGGGATCGCCCGGACACACGCCTGCTTTGAGCTGCGCCTCCTGCGGATCGAGTCCGCACTTCACGAACGATCCTCCGGTGCCATGGATGGAGAAGCGTGGACGCGGCGCGGCGATGAGGCTGGACGAGCGCAGGCAAACGCGCCTGCGGCCGTAATGCAAAGTCACGTCGAAATAGTCGTCGACCAGCGCGTCGGGGCGCTGCGCGAAAATATCCGCCTCGATTGAGTCGGGCATGCCGAACAGCAGCAGCGCCTGATCGATCATGTGCGGGCCGAGGTCGTTCCACAGGCCCGCACCAACGTCCGGCTGCTCGCGCCAGCCGTGTTTGATCTGCGGCCTGAAACGGTCCCAGTGCGCTTCGAACAGCAGTATCTCGCCCAGCTTTGGCAAGATCTCCTGCACCGTCAGGAAGTCGCCGTCCCAGCGGCGGTTGTGGAACACGCTCAGCAAGCGCTCGCGCTCTGCCGCGATGCGGATGAGCTCATCGGCTTCAGCGATGGTAACGGTGAATGGCTTGTCGACTACGACGTGACGACCGGCTTCGAGCGCCTGCCTGGCGATCGGAAAGTGAGTCGTGTTCGGGGATGCGACCACGACCAGGTCCGACTTGTCGATCAGCTCGTCGAGCGAGCCAACCCGCGCCGGCGCGGCACGCGAGGTCAGGATCGCATCGAGCTTCATCCGCTCGCAGGCGCGGATCAGCGGCGCATGGAACACCGACCCTGCCAGACCATAGCCGACCAGACCGACGCGGATCGGTTCGTTGCTCATCTTGAGGACATTGCGCGAGGCGAGCCTCTTTGCAAAGCTTGCGAGCGGTTTGGAATCGCTGCATCACGTTAGCGCTACCAGAAGGGAGGCATGTGCGATGGCGGCAATTTTGAAGCGAGCGGCTGCATTGCCCCTGATCATGTTCGTCAGCGCGTCGGCGCTTTCGAGTCCGGGATTCGCGCAGGCGGCCCCATCGACCGCGTCGGTTCCCGCGACCGCGGCGGACATCAAAACTGGTGCGCCGGTACGCGACAGCAAGGGCCTTCAGGTGGCGAAGATCGTCGAAATGCAAGGCGCGAACGTCGTGCTCGACACCGGTCAAACCAAGATCGCGGTTCCGATGAACTTGCTGGCCAGGGACAGCCAGGGCGTAATGCTCACCATCACCGCCGATCAGTTCAACGGCGCGATCGCCAAGGCGCACGCGCGATCTGAGGCAGCCAAGGCCGCCCAGCAGGCGACGCCACAACAGCCGCAGACAACCCCGCCGAAACACTGATCGTCTTTGCACCTTGATCGCCGCGAGCTTCTGAAGACTGGCTCGGCTGCGCTTGCAGCCATGCCCAAGGCTGCATTCGGAGCGGCAAATCTTGGTCCTGTTCAACCTACATGGGAATCACTCGCGGCGAATCAGCGCGTGCCCGAATGGTTCCGTGACGCCAAGTTCGGAATCTGGGCGCATTGGGGCCCGCAGTGCCAGCCCGAGTTCGGCGACTGGTACGCGCGGCTGCTGTACATCCAGGGCCGTCAGCCGTGGCAGCAGGGCGAGACTCCATACGAGGACCACCTGCGGCGCTACGGTCATCCGAGCCGCACCGGGTTCCTCGACATCATCGGCAAGTGGAAGGCGGAGCGCTGGCAGCCCGAAGATTTGCTTAAGCGCTACGTGAAAGCCGGCGCTCGTTACTTCATGGCAATGGGCTGTCACCACGACAATTTCGACCTGTTCGCGAGCAAGCACCACGAGTGGAACGTCACGCGCGTCGGGCCGAAGCGCGATATCGTCGGCGGCTGGGAGCCGCTGGTGCGCGCGGCCGGACTCAGGTTCGGCGTGTCGAACCATTCGAGCCACGCGTGGCATTGGTACCAGGTTGCCTACGGCTATGATGCGGAAGGGCCGATGCGCGGCCGTCGCTACGACGCTTATTGGCTTCGAAAAAAGCACGGTCGCGGCAGGTTCTGGGAAGGGCTCGACCCGCAGGAGCTGTACACCGGATCCTATTACGTGCCGCCCGACGGCATCACGTCGGCTGCGGAGATGAACGCGTGGCACGACAAGCGCGACGGTCAATGGATCGAGGCTGCTCCGCCGGGAAACATGCGATTCGTCGAGAAGTGGGTGCTGAGACAGAATCAGCTTGTCGACGATTACCGCCCGGACTTGATGTATTTCGACGATACGGGGCTGCCACTGGGCCAGACCGGCCTCGACGCGGCAGCGCATTATTACAACCAGGTGCTCAAATGGCGCGGCCACCTCGACGTGGTCGTATTCGGCAAGAAGCTGGAGGGCATTCAGCGGAGGGCGATTGTCGAAGACGTCGAGCGCGGTTTCCTCGACGAGATCCGTCCGGAGCCGTGGCAGACCGACACATGTATCGGCAACTGGCACTACGATCGCCGCATCTACGAGCAGAACGCCTACAAGACGCCGAAACAAGTGATCCAGCGGCTTGCGGATATCGTGTCGAAGAACGGCAATTTGCTGCTCAACATTCCGGTGCGCGGTGACGGAATGATCGACGACAAGGAGGAGCGGATAGTCGACGAGATCGCCGCGTGGACGCAGCGCAATGGCGAAGCGATCTTCGGCACGCGTCCGTGGCGCGTCTTCGGTGAGGGACCGACCAGACCGCCCCAAGGCATGCTCAATGAACAGGACGCGAAGCCATTCACCGCTGCGGACATTCGTTTTACGAAGAAAGCGGACGCGCTTTACGCCATCTTCCTCGACTGGCCTTCAGCAGAAAGCGTGATCCAGTCGCTCGGTTCGAACGCGCTTCGCGGTGCAGTCATCGAGCGCGTCGATCTGCTCGGCGGCCCCGAGCTCCGGTTCCGCCGCGATGCCGATGCGCTTCGTCTGACGCTGCCGCCGCCGAATGGCAGTGCATTCGTGCCGGCGCTGCGCATTCGCGGCGGGGGCTTGGTCTAGCGCATCCTCACGCTAATCGGCTTGCCGACGTACGTAACAGTCGCATCCGACTTGCCGTCGAGGTCGAGCGCGCGGGGTGTGCCGGGCCGCATCCAGCGGATGTTGATCACGCGCGTGGCGGCCATTCCGGGGTAGCCTTTCCCCTCCCGGGCGCCGATCGTGAGTGTCTTGGCCCGCTCGTTCCACTTGAACGGGATGCGCGAATAGGCGCCGTGCAGATACTCGCGGCTGGTGCCGTCGTCTTCGTAGAGGGAGAAATTGCCGTCGGCGCCGGTGTAGACACTCAGCATCACCGGCGAATGCGAGTTGTTGCCGGTGTGCTGGATCGCAGGGCCGACCGGAACGATGGAGCCCGCGCGGACGAACAACGGCATCCGTTCGTATGGCGCGGCGGCGTCGATCGCTTGACCGCCCCGCATGCTCCGGCCCGAGTAGAAGTCGTACCAGGTCGCGGCCGCCGGCAAATATACCTTGCGCGACCGCGCCTTGTACTCGGTCACCGGCGCGACGAGGAATCCCGGCCCGAACATATATTCGTCGTCGATGTCCCAAGTGCGCCTGTCCGCCGCGAAGTCCATCACCAGCCCGCGCATGATCGTCCCGTCCTTGAACCAGGTGTCAGCACCGAGCGTGTAGATGTAGGGCATCAGCCGGTAGCGAAGGCGGTCGTACCAGACCATCGAGTTGTAGGTCGGCGAGCCCGTCGGCGAGAGCTCGTAGATCTCGCGCTTGAAATTCTCGCCGTGGCTCCGGAAGATCGGTGAGAAGGCGCCGAACTGGAACCAGCGGGTGTTGAGCTCCCGCCATTCGTCGAGGTCCGCTGGTGAGGGCTTAATGAACCGCGGCTCCATCGTGTAGCCGCCGATGTCGTGGCTCCAGTTGGGATCGCCGGACATTGAGAAATTTATTCCGGCGGAAATCTGCTCCCGCAGATTGTCCCAGCGCGATGCGACGTCGCCCGACCAGACGGCGGCGCTGTCCCGCTGGATTCCGCCGAAGGCCGAGCGGGTCAGGATGAACGGGCGAACGTCGGGTTTGTCGGCCACCTGGTGGTCGTGAACGCCATCCACATGCACGATCGGGTATGAGTTGAAATAGGGCTCAGCCGGTCCGAGCGCCGTCGGCCCCATGCGCCGCGCCGTCTCTGCCGGCGAGAGATTGGAATGGAAGTCGGGCTCGTCGGAATCGAGCCACCAGGCGTCGAACCCCTTGCTCTCGATGCCTTGCCGAACCTGGCTCCAGTAGAGATCGCGCGCCTTCGGATTGTACGGGTCGTAGAAGGCGTTGAAATAGCCCGGCCCGACCCAGTCGAGGTACATCCATTTGAGGTAATTCGGGTCCTTCGGCTCATCGGCGCGCGGATTGGACATGCGGTCAAGCATGCCGTGGATCGAATCCAGCGCCTTGTAGTTCGGGATGCCCTTGTAGAACTTGGCCCATACCGAGATCATGATGTGGGCGCCGTTGGCGTGCACGTCGTCGACCATCGCCTTCGGATCGGGAAAGCGCGCCGGATCGAAGCACTGGCAGCCCCACTGGTCCTGCGGCCAGTAGAGCCAGTCCTGGACGATATTGTCGAGCGGGAGCCCGCGCTTGCGATATTCGTGAAGCACGCCGAGCAGCTGGTCCTGCGTCTCATAGCGCTGACGGCTCTGCCAGAAGCCGTAGGCCCATTTGGGAAGCATCGGCGCCTTCCCGGTCAGCTCGCGGTACCCGGCGATCACCTCGTCGATGTTTCGGCCGGGAACGAAATAATAGTCGACCGCGCGCGCGTAGTCGGACGTTAGCGTGAGGGAATGTCGATCGGCTTCAGACCGCGGATCGTCGTGGAGCAGCGCGATGTAGCCGGAGTCCGGGTCCCACTCGATACGCAGCTTGTGCGGCTGCCCGGCGGCGAGCGTCAGGTCGAAATTGTGGTACCAGGGATTCCAGTTCTGCCGCCAGCGGTCGAGCACTTGCCTTCCGTCGACGAACACCTTGAAATAGCTTGAGCCGTAGAGACGGAAGCGGTGCAGCCCGCCCATGCGAGGGACGATCGTGCCATCCCAGCGGACGTGAAGCCCGGGGATGGTCTGCTGCATGTCCGGCGTGCGGGTGCCTGCCGGCCAGCGGCTCACGTCCTCGAGATACTGAAGCTGGATTGTTGGTTCGCTACGCTGAGCGATCGTCTTGCCATTCGCGCTGTATGTCGCAGTCCACCCGTGTCCGCCGTTGACGATCAGCCCGTCGCCCGCTCCGCCGGCATAGGTATAAGGCCTCGGATCGCCAAACCGCGTGATCGAATTGTTATCCCACAGCAGCCCATAATTGCGTGTCGACACGACAAACGGGATTGCGACATCCATGTTGTGCTGGGTGAGCACGACGTCCTCGCCATTGTAATTCATCTGCCCGTTCTGGTGCTGCCCGAGCCCGTAAAAGCCCTCGTCGGTGCCGTGGTTGAACTGCTGCGAGACCGAGAGCCACGGTTGCCCTTCCGCACTCGACGGCGCGAATGTGGGTGGCTGGCTTTCCGCGAGGACGACCCGCCCGGTCGCGTCACGGAAACGAACGAGTCCGGTCGCGAGGTCGACGTCCGCGAACGAATTGCCGGTGCTCAGGGTGACGATTCGCGGCGTCTGCGCGACCGTGAACTTGCCGTGGGTAGGCTGCGCCCGCACCATCAGGCTCGCCGGCATGTGGAAGCCGAGGGTCGGCGGGATCTCGGTCACGCGGATGATGCCGTCACCGTATGGCTGCAGCTCCACGGACATGGCAGAAGATTGAGCCGGATGGACGACGATCCCGGTGGGGGTGCGTTCGACAGTTTGGGCGAGGGCCGAGGTACTGATGGTCGCCAGCGCGCAGGCGATTGCTCCCGGTCTCATCGATAGGTCCCCAGCCGAACCCTGAGCAGGGTCGGCGCGGCCAGATTGAGTCCGTAATCGACCTGGTCGCCGTTCCAGCGCCGGGCCATCACCCACCGGCCATCCACGAACGTGCCTTCCTCGACATCGAGGAATTGGGAGTTCTCGCCATCTTGCCGGTCGAGCGCGAATTCGAGGCGAATGTCCGATCCGGCTACGAGGAATTCGTCGGGACCAATCTGAATCATCGCGGCGCCACCAACGGGTAGCGCCTTGTTGGGGTTCGGCGGGGCGTCTGGATGCCACTCGGGTTGTCCGAATGCCCACAGTCCATATCGCGCTCGAATTTTCCAGCGTCCAAGCACCGCGATCTGATCGGAACCGTCGGCCTTGGCGAAGGCCGCTGTAGGGTGCTCGAATGCCAGCCTGGCCCAGTCGCGTGCGATCGGCGCAATCAGCGCGAACTTCGACGCGAACGCCTTTAGCGTTTCAGGATCGAGCTGTTTCGCACCAAGAGGGTAGTTGAAATAGCCGGTCGCATCCATGCCGAACGGCGACCAGCCGATCGCTCCACTGCCGAGCGCCAGCCAGAAGAAGCGCGCGAATGGAACGTCGTTGCCGGTTTCGGGAATCAGCAACGGGTTATCGGCGCGCCGGTAATCCTCGACATATTTCGCATATTTCGCATAATCGGACGTGTAGATGTCGGGCGCCTCGATATCGACGTGTGGCGCCGCGGCCTTCCAGATGTCGATGACGTTCCAGTTCGGGCCGCCGCTCGCGCCGTGCTCGACCCCTTGCAGCGTGAACGGGTCGGTCAGCGACGCATTGACGTACATCGGCAGATCGAGCTCCGCCTTGCCCGCTGCCGCCACTTGGTCGACGTAGCGGGCGACGTACCACGCATTGAACGCCTGATCTGCGGTCGCTCCGAACGCTTGGCTCCAGGTGCCGCTCTTGCCGAGCCGTCGCGCAAGCGGAGCGGGGATCGGTTGCGCGAACAGGCGGTTCGCTTGCGGCGAGAAATCGCGCGGGATGCCGTAGCTTCCCGTCTCGTTCTCGACCTGCATCATGATGATCGTATGCTGCGGGTCGACCTCGCGGATGTGGCGCATCAGCGCCGCAAAGGCGCGACTGTCCGCCTTTAGCGTCTGCGCGCCAAGCGCCGACATCACCCAGTGCGTCTTTCCGTCGGGCGTGATCTCGCGCGGGAAGCGCTTGGTGTCCGTCTTGACCCACTCGGGCGTGTATTGCGGGTTGGTATTCTTCCACGTGCCGAACCAGAGCAGCACGAGGCCAACATTATGCTGCCGCGCCTGCGAAAGCAGCGTGTCGACCCAGGAAAAATCGAAGCGGCCTTCCTGCGGCTCGATCTGCTCCCAGGCGACCGGGATCTCGAGCGTGTTGGCGTGGAGCTCATGGATCACTGGCCAGACCTTGGGCAGTTCGGCGGGATAGTTGCTGCTGTTGTTGGTTTGCGCACCGAGGATCAGGAACGGCTGCCCGTCGACGATCAGCGCATGCTTGCCACCCGATTGGACGAGGTGCGGAAGCTCGGTTGCGAAAAGTGGAGCCGGCGCAATCGCCAGCAGGGCTCCGATCAGCAGCGCGCGCAGCTTACCCACGATTCTCCCCTCTGCTGTTTGCATCGCCGGTTGGTAGCGCTAACGCAAGAGGGAGCGGAACCAAGGGGAGGGCTATGGCTCGTTTGCTCGCGTCACTCATTTTGCTGGCGATGGCAGCGATATTCCCGACGAGTGCAGCGGACGCCGAAACGACTCAGGAGATCGTTAACAAGGCCCCGAACGGGCTCGCGCTGACTCCGCCGATGGGCTGGAACAGCTGGAACAAGTTCGCCTGCAACGTGAACGAGAAGGTCGTGCGCGATACCGCCGATGCGATGGTCGGTTCCGGAATGCGCGATGCAGGCTACCAGTACGTCGTGGTCGACGATTGCTGGGCCGGCCCGCGTGACTCCAATGGTTTCATCACCGCCGACCCGCAGCGCTTCCCGTCGGGGATCAAGGCGCTCGCCGATTATGTCCACTCGCGCGGGCTCAAGTTCGGAATCTATTCGGACGCCGGTCGGCTGACCTGCGGCGGGCGGCCCGGCAGCCAGGGCCATGAATATCAGGATGCGCTTACCTATGCCCGTTGGGGCGTCGATTACCTGAAGTACGATTGGTGCAGCACCGGCGACCGCAATGCACAGGAGGCTTATGCGGTCATGGCCGACGCGCTTCGGCAGAGCGGCCGACCGATCGTTTTCTCGATGTGCGAATGGGGCACGGCCAAGCCGTGGCTGTGGGCCAGGAACACTGGCAATCTGTGGCGGACGACGGGCGACATATTCGACAGCTTCGACAAGCAGGACGATGCGCACAGAAAATGGGCGCATACCGTGACCGAGATCGTCGACCTCAACGAGCCTCTATGGAGTTACGCTGGCCCGGGTCACTGGAACGATCCGGACATGCTCGAGGTCGGCAACGGCGGCATGACTCCGACCGAGTATCGCTCGCACTTCTCGCTGTGGGCGATGATGGCAGCGCCGCTGATCGCCGGGAACGACATCGCGCACATGGACGAGACGACGCGCTCGATCCTGCTCAACAGGGAGGTCATCGCGATCGACCAGGATCCGCTCGGGGTCCAGGGCCGGCGCGTGTGGAAGCAGGGCGACAGCGAAGTGTGGGTGAAGCCGCTTTTCGGCGGAGGCAAGGCGGTGCTGCTGTTCAACCGCGGCGACTCTCCTGCGACGATCCGCGCGATCGCGGATCAGGTTGGCGCGCCGGCTCGTGCACGCGTTCGCGACCTGTGGGCGCACAAGGACCTCGGCCGATGGAGAGGCTCGATCGGCACAACAGTCGAGCCGCACGGCGTCGCAATGTTCAGGGTAGGACGCTAGACCTTCACCGCCGCCGCATAATCGCGGATCGCGGCCGGCGTCGATTTGTCCACATCGAACACGCTGTACCACCCCTGCGGCTCATGCGGCGGGTCGCCCACATATGACGTGTCGCCGCGCACGAAATGATGGTCGGGATGCTGCGCCCGGCCTTCGCCGCCCCACGCCCAGAAATTGCATCCCTGGAGCGGCGCGCTCGACCGCACGCTGTCGAGCACGGTCGAATAGACCAGCTGGTAGAAACGGTCCTTGAAGATCGTCGGCGTGCCCGGCTCGAAGCTCCCGCCGTCGCGCGGGAAGCCGAATTCCTCAATCACCAGCGGCTTGTTGAGGCGCTTCGCGATGCCGATTTGCTGCGCAATATAATCGCGCGTGTTCTTTTCCACCGTGGGCCAGGTACCCGCCAGATTCTTCGGGTCGGCCCATCCCCAGTTCTGCGGCCAGACGTGAGCGTTGACGTAGTCGATCGCCGGCGAGCCGTGAGCGTCGATGACGCATTGCTCGCTGTTGATGCAGCCCATCGTCCCCTCGCTCCCGGTCGAGACCATGTGGTTGGGGTCGAGCGACTTGATGAGGCGAGCCGTGCCGTCGATCCATGCGAGATAGGCCTTCATGTGCATGTGTCCCGCCGTGTCGCTTCCGCCGGGCCGTGGCTCGTTGGCGAGCTGCCACGAAAGGATCGCTGGATCGTCGCGATAGAGGCGTCCCGTGACGGTGTTCCGGCGGCCGACGACCGCCCGCACATAATCATCGAACATGCGAACCGCCGCCGCATTGCCGTAGAATTCGGAACTCATGTCCGGGAACTCGGGCCACGGGTGCGCCGGATCGTTCATGTTTACGTAGCGGCCGCCGTTGGTCCAGTAGAGATAGGTCATCATCCCGCCCGACCATTCCCAGAAGTTGTTCAGGTAGATGACGGTGGTGAGGCCCCGCCGCCCCATTTCGGCGAGGGTGTTGTCGAGCCCGCGAAGCAGGGTCTCGTTGAAATGCCGCGTCCGGTTTCGGAAGGTCGGGCGCACGGAATTCTTGAGCGGCGAGAATTCCGAGGAGCCGAGAATCCGCACATTGTTGATCCCGAGCGCGGCGAGTCGGTCGAGCTCGCGCTTCAGCCGGTCGCGGTTGCCGATCGGCGCATCGGCGCCGAGATAGGCCGCGTACCACATGTTCGTGCCGGCGATTCGATACGGCTGATTGCCGAGGTGGAATGTCGTCCCGCTCCTCCGCACGAAAGAGTCGCTGCGCTTTGGCGCGGCCACGCCTGCTGACGCCATCAGCGCCGACGTTCCGATCAGCAAATCGCGACGATTGAGCATCATTTCTCCCCCAGCACGTTGCGCAGCGACACCGATCTGTTAGCGCTATCACCCGCGACGATGATAGCCCTGGAGTGAACCAGCGTGTGGAAGCTCATCCTCAGTTCCGCTCTTGCGATCGCCGCCACGTCGGCTGTCGCGCAGCCCGCTTCGAGACCGCAGCCGACGACGTTCGACTCGCCCTTCCATCGCGGCGTCAACGTGCTCGGTTACGACCCTTATTGGAAGGACGTCGGCAAGCGGCGCTTCCAGTGGCGGCATTTCACCATCATTCGGCGCGGCGGCTTCGACTTTGTCCGGCTGAACCTTCAGGCATTCCAGTTCATGGACTCGAGCAACCGACTCGATCCCGCGTGGCTCGCCAAGCTCGACGATGTCGTCCGCGAGGCTCAGAAGGCGGGCCTCGGAGTGATCATCGACGAGCATGATTTCGAACCCTGCTCGAAAGATGTGGAGAGTTGCCGGACGCGCCTCTCCGCTTTCTGGGAGCAGGTCGCGCCGCGATTCGCCAGGGCGCCGCGCAACGTCGCCTTCGAGCTGCTCAACGAGCCTCACGACAAGCTCAACGGCGAGGTGTGGAACGTGCTGTTCGCGCAAGTGCTCGCGATCGTCCGGCGGACCAACCCGACGCGCATCGTCGTCGTCGGCCCGACTCACTGGAACAGCCTCGAGGACCTGCCGCTGCTTAGGCTCCCGCCCGACCCGAACCTGCTCGTCACCTTCCATTATTACGAACCGTTCCATTTCACCCACCAGGGAGCGACCTGGGCCGGACCGGAAGTATTGTATCTCCGCGGCGTCACTTGGGGCAGCGAGGCCGATCATGCCGCCGTTCGCGCCGATTTCGACACGGTCGCCGCATGGTCGGCGGCCAATCATCGCCCGATCCTGCTCGGCGAGTTCGGCGCCTACGACAAGAGCGGGACTCCGCTGGACCTGCGAGTCGCTTATACGAAGACCGTTCGCTGCGAGGCCGAGCGTCACGGCTTCGGCTGGTCCTATTGGCAGTTCGAGGGCAATTTCATCGTTTGGGACATGGATCGGGACCAGTGGGTGCAGCCGATCAAGGATGCGCTGATCCCGCCCGGAAAGGACGAGTGCGCCGCCCGTTAATCGTGGAATAAGCCAGCTGAGCGCCTATGTCGCCGCCGCCACTCTTGGCGGAGCAGTGCCATGGAACCGATCGACCGGCGTCTTTTCCTGGGTCTCACCGGGGTCGCCGCCGCAAGCAGCGTCGTTCTGTTCGGGCGCTCCAGCCGCGCGGCACCGCCGTCGCTGCATTTCGCGGTCAATCACACTCCCGCCGAGTGGCGGAAGATCCTCGGCCCGCAGCGCTATGCCGTGCTGCGCGAGGCGGCGACCGAGCACCCGTTCACCAGTGCGCTGCTGAACGAGCATCGCCGGGGGACCTTCGTCTGCGCCGGTTGCGCTGAGCCTTTGTTCAGCTCGGCCACGAAATTCGAAAGCGGCACCGGTTGGCCGAGTTTCTGGAAGGTGCTGTCGGGAGCGGTCGTCACGCGCCCGGATCACAGCCTCTTGATGGAACGCACCGAAGTGCTCTGCGCGCGCTGCGGCGGGCATCTCGGCCATGTGTTCGACGATGGGCCGAAACCGACGGGGCTGCGCTATTGCATGAACGGGCTGGCGCTGAACTTCAGGCCTGCGTGAAAGTGAGGAAGCAAAACCCTCGCCCGCCTCGCTGCGCTCGGCACCCTCTCCCGCGTGCGGGAGAGGGAAAAGCAGCGAAGCTGCGAAGGTGAGGGTTTAAGCTACGATCCTGAGCTTCCCGCGCTTGCCCGGGCCGGCATAGCAAACCATTCCGAGCTCCGCCTGCAGCCGCTCGAGCTCGCGCTCCTTCGCCTCGCGCGAGGCTTCGGCGTAGCGCTTCTCGATTTCCGCTTCTTCGTCGGTCTGAGCGCGGAAATAGCTGATCGTCAGCCGGTGG
Source organism: Sphingomicrobium sp. (assembly GCA_051962455.1). Classification (GTDB taxonomy): domain Bacteria; phylum Pseudomonadota; class Alphaproteobacteria; order Sphingomonadales; family Sphingomonadaceae; genus Sphingomicrobium. The sequence goes on from JBQCCG010000221.1 coordinate 65,628, forward strand.
CCGAACACCTCGTCACCGCGCAGCCGCATCTCGGCGTCGGCGCCATCGGGCAGGCTGTCCCGGATTTCGCTCAGTTTCTCGATCAGCTCGTCGATGGACAGATGGTCCTCGACATCGACGAACTCCTTGACGCGTCTACTCATTCGTGACCCTCCCCGGCCCCGGGGCGTTCAATACATTTTGCGCGAATCCGCGCGCAATCGCGTTGTGAGATTTATCCCCAGCGAAGTTTCCCTCGCGTGAATCTTATCGACAGGAAATCGTCAGAAATGAGTAGTCAAACGATACTGACGCTCGCCCCGGGCAAGCTACGCCTCCAACTAACCCATTCAATCGGCGGAGCAATTTCCGGCTTCGAGTGGATCGACGGCGATTCGTCCCGGCCGATATTGCGGGAATGCCACAGTCCGCTCGAAAAGGTGCTCGGCTCTCCTCCTGAGTGCCGCTCGTTGCTGATGTGAACCGAATCAGCGACGACCTGCGCGTGCTCACGCGCGATTCTGCGCTGAGCCGTTGAAGCTTGCGAAACCCGCCACTATAGCCCGCTCTTCCTGCATGGGGCCGCACTCGGAGACGTGGGTGAGTGGCTGAAACCAGCGGTTTGCTAAACCGCCGTACGGGGATTTCCCGTACCGAGGGTTCGAATCCCTCCGTCTCCGCCAGCAATAGCCGGTTCAGCCGCCCCCGGCCTTCGCATCCTCCAGCCGCGGCGCCAGCAAATGGATGATCAGCAGCGCAAGCAGGTAGAGCGAGCCCGAGACGAGGAAGATCAGCGCGTAGTTGCCGTGCGCTTCCAGCACCTCGCCGATAAACAGCGAGAACAGCATTCCCCCGACCGCGCCCGCCGTTCCGCCGATCCCGATCACCGACCCGACCGACTTCCTTGGGAACATGTCCGACGGCAGCGTCAGCAGGTTCGCCGAAAAGGCCTGGTGAGCCGCCGCGGCGAGGCTGATGATCGCCACTGCAAGCCACAGGCTGTCGACATATTGCGCGAGAATGATCGGCGTGACGGCCAGCGCGCAGATCAGCATCGTGGTCTTGCGCGCGGCATTGATCGACCAGCCGTGGTGGATCAGGTGGGACGACAGCCATCCGCCGGCGACCGAGCCGAGATCCGAGACGAAATAGACGATCGCGATCGGCACTCCGAAGGTCGCGAGGTCGAGCCCGTGCCTCTTGTGGAGGAAGTCGGGCAGCCAGAAGAGGAACATCCACCAGACGGGATCGGTCAGGAACTTGCCGACCGCATAGGCCCAGGTCTCCCTGCAGCCGAGCAGGGGTAGCCACGGAGTCTCCTCCGCCGGATCGGGCGGGTCGCGCTCGATGTAAGCGAGCTCGCTTTTTGACAGGCGCGTCGATTCGCGTGGGCGGCGGTACAGCGCGAGCCACGCCACCAGCCAGATGAGGCTGAATGCGCCCGAGACGATGAACGCCCCCCTCCAGCCGAAGCCGGTGACGAGCGGCGGCAGGATCAGCGGAGTGACGATCGCGCCGACATTGGCCCCGGCGTTGAACAAGCCGGTGGCCAGCGCCCGCTCCTTCTTCGGGAACCATTCGGTGACCGCCTTCAGGCCCGCGGGGAAGTTGCCGCTCTCGCCGACGCCGAGCATGATCCGGACCAAAGCGAAGCTGGTGACCGATCGCGCGGCCGCGTGCAGCATGTGCGCCGCCGTCCAGATGAGAAAGGCGAGGGCATAGCCGAAGCGTGCGCCGATCCGGTCGACGATGTGACCGAAGGAGATGTAGCCGGCGGCGTAGGCCAACTGGAAATAGAAGACGATCTCGGCGTAGGTCTTTTCGTCCCAGCGGAATTCACTCTGGAGCGTCGGCTTCAACAGGCCGATCATCTGCCGGTCGATGTAGTTGATGGCGGTCGCCGCGAAGAGCAGCAGCACAACCACCCAGCGCACTCGGCCGATCTTCACCGCGGATTGAACGCCTGCCCTTTCGTCCATCGCCACCCCGCCTCACTCACGCACTCGCGCGATGGAGCCCGCCCAGGCCTCAGATTGCAAGAGCGGCCGCAACACCGTTGGCGCGCATGGTCGCCGCGCTGCTTTTCACCGCATCGCGGAAGACAGGATCGGTCGCGAGGCTTTCGGGGAAAACCTCGCGCAGATCGAGGATGCGGTCGATCGAATCCGGGGCACGGGCGACAGTGGTGAGCCGATCGGCAAGCGGATCGACGATTTCCGCGCCGGCGCGCGCTTGCCGTTCGAGGAACAGGATCCAGGCGGCGATCGGCACGACGAGGCAGCTAATCGATCGCCCGGATTTGCGCGCATCGACGATCGTGTCGAGCAGCCGGTAGGGGAGCTTCTGCGAGCCGTCCCAGGCGATCTGTGACAGTTTGTGGCGGATCGCCGGATTCCGGAAACGCGCGAATGTCTCGGTGGCATAGTGTCGGAGGTCGACGGGCGATGGCTCCAAGCTCGGAATGACGTCCTTACGAACAAGCCGCTCCACGAACCCTGCGAGAGCCGGATCTTGCATCGCGTCCGCGACGGTTCCGTGCCCGACGAGCAGGCCGAGATAAGCGAGACTAGAATGCGCGCCGTTGAGGATCCGCAGCTTGGCGCGCGCCCAGGCATCCACGTCGGAGGATAAGACAACGCCGACGGAGGCAAGGTTGGGCGAACCTTCCGGAAGCACATCCTCGATCACCCATTGCGCATAGGCTTCGCGCCTGACCGGGATCATGTCGTCGAAGTCAGTTTCGTGCCGGACCAAGTCGCGGAGGCGGTCGTCGGTCGCCGGGGTGATGGAATCGACCAGCGTGCTCGGGAAGCGGACCTCTCCTTTGAGCCAGCGCGCGAGCTCGGGATCGAGGCGCTCCGCAAATGCGGCCACGCCATTGCCCAGCTTGGTCCCGTTCGACGCCATGTTGTCGCAGCAGATGGGTGTGAACGGCAGAAGTCCCGCCGCCCGCCTATCGGCGAGTCCCAGCGCCAGCCAGCCGACGAGACTAACCGGCTGCTCCGGGTCGGCGAGGTCATGCGCGATGTCCGGGTGAGCAAAATCGAGAGTCCCGTCCGATGCCACGCAATAACCCTTCTCCGTCACGGTGCTGGTGACGATGCGCACAGCCGGGTCGGCGAGCTGCCGGCGGATGGCATCGCCGTCGGAAGGGCCGAACGCTTGCGTGTGGACGGCGATCGGACGGAAGCTGGTTTCCCCATCGAGAATGGCAAGCGTGTAGCGCCCATGTTGCGCCAGCAGCGCGTCGACAGTCCCGCGGCTCCTCAACGAGACTGCCGCGATCCCCCAGCGTGGATCTTCGTCGAGCAGCCGGTCCACATAATCCGCCTGGTGCGCGCGATGGAAGGCGCCGGGCCCAAAGTGGACGATGCCGGTCGCCGGCCGCTGCCCGCCTTGTCTCTCGACGCCCGTGTCCATCGAAGAGCGGCTAATTGGCGTGGGCGGCCGCGACAAGTATGACGAGACGCGATGGCCAGGCCGCTCCGCCTCGACCCCGACCGTCTGCTTCCCGCAGAACCCGGCGTGCGCTCGGTTGCGCGCGAGCTCTACGCGTCGGTCAAAGGCCTGCCGATCGTCAGCCCGCATGGACACACCGATCCCAAGTGGTTCGCCACGAATGAGCCGTGGAATAACGCGACCGAGTTGCTCCTCGCACCCGATCATTACCTCTACCGCATGCTCTATAGTCAGGGCGTGTCGCTCGAAGCGCTCGGGGTTGCGGACCGATCCGGCAAGTCCAACGCCGACCCGCGCGAGGCCTGGCGGATCTTCGCATCGCATTACTACCTCTTCCGCGGAACGCCGTCGCGGCTGTGGCTCGATCATGTGTTCGCCGAAGTGTTCGGGTTCGACATGCGGCTCGATGCGTCGACCGCGGACGTCTATTTCGACCGGATCAACGAAGCGCTGGCGACGCCGGAGTTTCGCCCGCGCACCTTGTTCGATCGCTTCAACATCGAGCTGCTGGCCACCACCGAGGCAGCCGACGATCCGCTCGACCAACATGCGACAATCCGCAAGTCCGGCTGGAAAGGCCGCGTGATCACGACGTACCGGCCCGACTCGGTGATCGATCCCGAGCATGAGAATTTCCCCGATACATTGGAGCGTTTCGGCGCGATCAGCGGCGAGGACGTGACGAGCTGGGAGGGCTATTTGGCCGCGCATCGCAAGCGCCGCGCCGACTTTCGTGCGGCGGGCGCGACCGCGACCGATCACGGTCATCCGACGGCGCAGACCGCCGACCTTTCTGACGCGGAGAAGCGAGCGCTCTTCGCGCGCATCGTCGGCGGTGTATGGACCGTCGAGGACGCGGAGCTGTTTCGCGCGCAGATGCTGACCGAGATGGCCGCAATGAGCCTCGAGGACGGGATGGTGATGCAAATCCATCCGGGATCGTTCCGCAACCACAACCGGGGGCTTCATGAGCGCTTCGGCCGGGACCGAGGCGCCGACATTCCGCAGCGGGTGGATTATGTGAGTTCATTGAAGCCCCTGCTCGACCGTTTCGGCAACGAGCCGCGCCTTTCGATCATCCTCTTCACGCTCGACGAGAGCACCTACGCGCGCGAGCTTGCGCCGCTTGCTGGCCATTATCCGTGCCTCAAGCTCGGCCCGGCATGGTGGTTCCACGACAGCCCGGAGGGGATGCGCCGGTTCCGCGAGATGGCGACCGAGACGGCGGGCTTCTACAACACGGTCGGCTTCAACGACGACACGCGCGCCTTCCTGTCAATCCCCGCGCGTCACGATGTGGCGCGGCGCGTCGACTGCTCCTTTCTCGCTAAGCTCGTCGCCGAGGCTCGGCTGGAGGATTGGGAAGCGGCCGAGCTCGCGCATGAGCTTGCCTACGACCTCGTGCGCCGTGCCTACCGCCTCGACAAAGCGCAACCGCTGGCCGCCTGATGGGTAAGATCGTCTGCTTCGGGGAACTGCTGCTGCGGCTCACCGCGCCCGCGCGCGAGCTTCTGCTGCAGGGCGGCAGCCTCGATGTCCACGTCGGCGGCGCGGAGGCGAATGTCGCGGTCGGCCTCGCCTGCCTCGGGCACCAGACGGCGATGATCAGCCGTGTGCCGGCCAACCCGCTCGGCGATGCGGCGATCGGGCACCTCAGACGCTACTGCGTCTCGGTTGAGGGAGTCTCGCGCTGCGAGGGGCGAATGGGCCTTTATTTCCAATCGGTCGGAGCAGGGCTCAGGCCGTCGTCGATCGTCTATGATCGCGAGGGAAGCGCCTTTTCGCTCGCCCAAAAGGACGATTTCGACTGGGACCGGCTGCTCGACGGTGCGGACCTGCTGCACCTGTCCGGAATCACGCCCGCGCTTGGTCCGCGCTCGACCGAGGCGGCGATGGCGGCCGCGGATGCGGCGCGCTCGCGCGGGATACGGATAAGCTTCGATGGAAATTATCGCGCTCAGCTATGGCAGCGATCGAACTCGGACCCGAAGCCGATCCTTTGCCAGCTGGTAAGCAAGCCCAACATCCTGTTCGGCAATCACCGCGATATCTCCCTGCTGCTCGGACGCGAATTCAGCGGCCAAGGTGAGGAGCGCAGACGCGAAGCCGCCAAGGCGGCGTTCGAAGCCTTCCCAAATCTGGAGCTGATCGCATCGACGGCGCGTCAGGTCGATCATGCGGATCAGCATCGAATCTCGGCGCGCGTGGATAGGCGCGATGGCGCCTTTCAACCTGATGAAGTGACCCTTTGCGGAATCGTCGACCGGATCGGCTCGGGTGACGCCTTTGCGGCCGGCGTCCTTCACGGCGTCGTTAGCGGTGCGGCTGATGAGGATACGGCGCGTTACGGACTTGCGCTCGCCTGCCTGAAGCACAGCCTCCCCGGTGACGCGAGCCTGTTCACCCAGGCCGACATCGACGCCTTTCTCGCCGGAGAGCTGGACGTCCGGCGCTAGTGAATGGTCGCGACCGCAGGCTCGTCGCGGAGGTGAGTCCTCGCGCGGTGCGCCGCGACCGAGAACAGGAACAGCACCGCATAGCAGACCGCCGGGACGATGAACGCCGTCACATAATTGCTGTGCTGCGAGACGAAGCCGACGATCAAGGGCAAAATCGCGCCGCCGACGATCGAGAAGCATAGGAAGCCGGACGTCGCCTCCTCCGACGCGCTGGAGCGCTCGAGCGTGATGGTGAAAATGACCGGGAACATGATCGAATTGAACAGTCCGATCGACAGCGCCGCATAGCCTCCCGGAATGCCGCCGACCGAGAAGACGAACAGGCACAGCAGACATGCGATCCCGGTGAATGCGGTAAGGAGCCGCGGCGCCGGCAGCCTGGTCAGCAACGCCGAGCCGACCAGCCTGCCGACCATGGCTCCGCCCCAGTACAGGCTGACGAACTTGCCCGCGCGCTCGAGCGGCACGTCCCACACGTTGGTGCTGTTGAGGAACAAGGCCAT
>JBQCCG010000222.1:0-3415 GCA_051962455.1 Sphingomicrobium sp.
ATCCGGACTACAAGGACCGTCTCGTCGTCCGTGAGTCGGACCTCCGCCATCACTTGCTTGCCCAGGCGAAGGTCGATGACAAATTGCTGGAAGGCGACGACAGCCCGGATCCGCGCTTCTCGGCCAAGCCGGAAGAGCTGAAGAAGGAAGGGATCAAGGACTATCAGCTCTATTATGCGCTGAACACGCTCAAGCGCCTTGCCGCGCCGGCGACGATCGCGTCGGCGACCCCGGTCAAGAAGCCGCACTGACGCGCATGAGCGAAGCCGTCGCGGTCCGATCCGGTGGAGGATTTTCGGCGCCTGCCGCAGCCCGCCTGATCGCGCTCCTGCTCCCCGTCGCCCTCCTCGGCGGCGCGCTCGGTTCGCAATACCTCGGCGGCCTGCACCCGTGCGAGATGTGCTACTGGCAGCGCTGGCCGCACGGCGTTGCGATCCTGCTCGCGGTCCTTGCCTTCACAGCGCCCGCTGAATCGGGACGCGCGCGAGCGCTGACTCTCCTCGCTGCCCTGGCGATTGCCGTTTCCGGAGCGATCGGCGTTTACCACGCCGGGGTCGAGGCAAGGATTTTCGAAGGCTTCACCCAGTGCACCGCGACAGGCAAGGGGCTCAGCGCAGCGGAGCTGCTGAAGCAGATCACCCATGCTCCGATCGTTCGTTGCGACGAGGTCCAGTTCCGTTTCCTCGGAATCTCGATGGCCGGATGGAATGCGATCCTGTCGCTCGGCGGGGCGGGGCTGATCACGATCCTCACGCTCAAGGGCCGCCGCGCGTGACGAACTGGCGTCCGGGCGATCGCCGCGCGGAGAGCGATTCCATGCTGCGGGTCGACCAGGCGGGCGAATATGGCGCCACGCGGATTTACGCCGGCCAGCTTGCCGTCCTTCGGCGCAATTGCCCGGAGGCCAAGCTGACCGCGCGAATGGCCGCCCAGGAGCAGCGGCATCTCGATCGGTTCAACCGGCTGATGAGCGATCGGCGCGTCCGCCCGACCGTGCTTCAGCCCCTGTGGAACGTCGCTGGCTTTGCTCTAGGCGCGGCGACGGCGCTGATGTCGGAGAAGGCGGCGCTCGCCTGCACCGATGCAATCGAGACGGAGATCGACAAGCATTATGGCGAGCAGCTTGCCGAACTCGGCGACGACGATCCGGAGCTTGCCGGCGACATTGCGGATTTCCGCGCCGAGGAGCTCGAGCACCGGGACGTCGCCCGTGACGCGGGCGCAACGACTGCTTTGGGTTATCCCTTATTGACCACGGCGATCCGTGCCGGCTGTAGGGTGGCTATAGAGCTTTCCAAGCGGATTTGAGGAACGAATGGCGGCCACAGCCGCTGGAATCGGTTGAAAGGACGCGTTTCATGACCAGGCTGATCATTTCCCTTGCCGCAGCGGCGGCCCTGGCCGGAGGCTTGGCGGCCCTTCCAACTGCGGCTGTTGCACAGGCTGGCCAATTGCAGGTGGACGTTTTCGGCAACGATCCCTGTCCGACGGGTTACATTTGTATCCGTCACAAGGAGAGCGACCGTTACCGCCTGCCCAAGAACCAGCAGTTGCAAGGCACCCGTCAGCAGCAGCAGTCCTGGGCGAACAAGGCTCAGACGCTGACGACCGTCGGAGCGACCGGAACCGGCAGCTGCTCGGCGGTCGGCCCCGGCGGGCGTGAAGGCTGCCTCGTCAAAGAGATCCAGCAGGCCAAGAAAGAGACGAAGGAACAGCAGCAAAGCGACACGCCTCCTCAGCTCTAAATAGACGCGGGCACTGCGGCGCAGTTGCAGCAGCGCAATTGTCAGGGAGGGGAGCTATTTGAGCGGCGCGGCAGCAGTAGCAGTCGATCACACATCGAGCCGATCTTTCTTCGGACATCCGCGCGCGCTCGCCTATCTCGCCTTCACCGAGGCGTGGGAGCGCTTCTCTTACTACGGCATGGCGGCGCTGCTCGTGCTTTACATGGTCAATCAGCTGCTGCTGCCCGGCCATGTCGAGCATGTCGTCGGATTCGCGGGATTTCGAGGACTGATCGAATGGTTGTTCGGGCCACTTTCGACGCAGGCGCTCGCGTCGGAAATCTTCGGCCTTTATTCCGGCTTCGTCTATTTCACTCCCTTGTTCGGCGGCTGGCTCGGCGACCGCATCGGTCAGCGCAGCGCGGTCGTGCTCGGCGCCCTGTCGATGGCCGGAGGGCACCTTGCCATGACTTTCGACCAGAGTTTCCTGCTCGCACTGCTGCTGCTGATCGTTGGCTCGGGGCTGCTCAAGGGAAACATCTCGGCCCAGGTCGGAAGCGTTTATCCGCCCGACGACGAAGCGCGGCGCACACGCGGGTTCGCGATTTTCAGCACCGCGATCAACTTCGGCGCGGTTACTGGGCCATTGCTCTGCGGCTTTCTCGGGGACCGTTACGGCTGGCACGTCGGCTTCGGCACAGCCGCACTGTTCATGCTCGGAGCCCTGGCCGTCTATCTCAGCGGCTATCGTTATTTGCCAGCGCGGGTCGAGCGGAAGGCGAAGTCCCTGGCTGCTCCACTGACACTTGCGGATTGGAAGATCATCGCGGCTCTCATCGGCACCATGGCGATCACGGTGCTCGCCTACATCGCTTATTATCAGCTCGCGAATGTGCTGCCGGTGTGGATCCAAGCGCATGTCGACCTCAACGCCGGCGGCTTCAGGATCCCGATCGAATGGTTCTATTCGATCGATCCGCTCGTGAGCATCCTCAGCGTCCCCTTCCTTTTCGCCATGTGGAACCGCCAGGCGAGGGCAGGCCGCGAGCCGATCGCACTGACCAAGATCGCCATCGGCTCCTTCATCTCGGGCAGCGCTTACTTCATCCTTCTTGCCGGCATCGCAGTCTCGCCCGGGCGGGTGCTGTGGGCCTGGCCGGTGATGTTCTGCGCCGTCCAGGGCGTCGGCTTCATGTATTTCTGGCCGACCCTTCTCGCGCTCGTTTCGCGAGCGGCGCCGCCGAAAATCAACGCGACGATGATGGGCGTCTGCTTTCTCACCTTGTTCGTCGCCAACAACCTGATCGGCCGCATCGGCACCTACTACGAGAAGATGAGTCCGAGCGCTTTCTGGGCGCTCCACGCGGCGATCGGTGCTGTCGGCGGAGTGATCATGCTGCTGTGCAGCCGCAAGCTCGCCCGGATTTTCGAACCGCCGGCGGCCGCGCGGAGCTGACTCGCAACGAGGCGCCGCGCCGCTCGTTTCACGAGCGATGGCCGATGTCGCCGAAGACGGACTGCTGCGAGCACTGGACGCTGAACGCCATGCTGCGCGTCCGGGCAACCTGCGCTCCTCATGGGAGGCACTGTTCGAGGAAGCGCGCGTCTGCACGCGCTGCGATCTTTACAAGTTCGCGACTCAAACCGTGTTCGGCGAGGGTCCGCTCAACGCCAGCATCATGTTCGTAGGT
>JBQCCG010000223.1:0-5256 GCA_051962455.1 Sphingomicrobium sp.
TGCTGGCCGATGTTCGCGGCGGCGGCGTTCGCCAAGGCGGCAGCACGATCACCCAGCAGCTCGCCAAGACGAATTTCCTCTCCGGGGACCGGACCATCCGCCGCAAGGCGCAGGAGGTGATCATCGCCTTCTGGCTCGAAGCGTGGCTGACGAAGCAGGAAATCCTCTCCCGCTATCTGTCGAGCGTCTATTTCGGGGACGGGGTCTACGGCTTGCGTGCGGCCGCGCACCACTATTTCCACCGTGACCCCGAGAAGCTGAACCTCGCCCAATCGGCGATGCTCGCCGGGCTCGTGCAGTCGCCGTCGCGGCTTGCACCGACCCATCATCTCGCCGCCGCGCAGAAGCGCAGCCGGCTCGTGCTTCAGGCGATGGCTGACACCGGAGCGATCAGCCAGGCCCGCGCGGATTCGACGGTGCTGGCGCGAACCGCCACGCAGGAGGCGAAGCTTCCGGCTGGAACCTATTTCGCCGATTGGGTCGCGCCGTCGGCCGCCCAGACCTTCGATTCCGACTTCGGCCGGGTCAGCGTTCAAACCACTCTCGACCGGACTTTGCAGCGGCTGGCCGAACGGGCCGTGGATCGCGCACCGATCGGCGACGCGCAGGCGGCGCTCGTCGCCATGCGCTCCGACGGCCGGGTCGTCGCGATGGTCGGCGGCAAGAACTATGCCGCCTCTCCGTTCAACCGCGTCACCCAGGCGCGTCGACAGCCCGGGTCCGCGTTCAAGCTGTTCGTCTACCTCGCCGCGATGCGCGCCGGGTGGACCCCCGACAGCATCATCGAGGACAAGCCGATCACGATCGACGGCTGGAGCCCGGAGAACAGCGATCGAGTCTATCGTGGCCAGATTACCCTTCGCGAAGCCTTTGCCCGTTCGAGCAACGCCGCGACGGTTCGACTGGAGCAGGAAGTCGGCCGGACGAATGTTATCCGGACCGCGCGTGAGCTTGGGATCACCACGCCGCTGCCCGACAAGCCGAGCCTCGCACTCGGCACCGCCGGAGTGAGCCTGCTCGAGCTGACCTCGGCTTATGCGGCCGTGGCGAGCGGCCGCTTTCCCGTCGTCGCCCGCGGACTTCCCGAGCAGCAGGCGCCGGAAGGGCTCAAGGCCATTTTCCAGTCGGACGGGTCGCTGGACCGGCAGCGGGACTGGGCGCCGATGCTCGACCTGCTCTATGCGGCCGCGAACAATGGCACCGGCCGCCGCGCTGCGCTCGCCGTGCCGACGTTCGGCAAGACGGGTACGACCCAGGAAAACCGCGATGCAGTGTTCATCGGCTTCGCCGGGGATCTGGTCGTTGGCGTGTGGGTCGGCCGCGACGACAACAAATCGCTGGGCAAGGTGAGCGGCGGCACGGTGCCCGCCGAGATCTGGCGCAGCTTCATGACCTCGGCCCTGGCGGTCGATCGCTCCCGCGGACCGGAGCTCCCGATGGAGTTTCACCGGCGCGATTCCAGCCAGGATCAGCAGCTCAAGAGCCCGCTTCCACCCGATTGGAGCAACGCCACCAAGCCGTTGCGCGATCTCATTCAGCAGATCGACAAGCTGGTCGGCGGCAAGTGAAAACGTACTTAACGAAAGTTCACGGTTTTCCTCGCGTTTTTAACGTTTCTTCAACCAGATAGGCCCAAATTCCGACGGCCTTCGCGGGCATCTGAACCGCGTTAGGCGGGACCCGTTGTCCCGATCGTTAGAGAGCCATGTGGGAGACCGGAGATGGCGAAGTTTTTGAAGCTGATTAAGAACGAAAAGGGCGCGACCGCCATTGAATATGGTCTGATCGCGGCTCTCATCGCCGTTGCGGCGATCGGCGCGATGCAGGGCATCGGCAACAAGTTGAACACCACGTTCAACAACGTGTCGAACTCGCTCTAAGATTTTCGTTCGTCGAGTATCGGAAGCGGCGGTGCCTGAGGCGCCGCCGCTTTTCGTTTGGGCAACTGCTCCGGTTCGGAATCTGTTGCGGCACCGGAGCGGCTGTGTATCGTTTGTATCGGCAATGAAATGGATTTTTGCTGCCGCCGCAATAGCGGTTCTGTCGACACCCGCGATCGCAAGGCAGCGCCCGCTGCTCTACGATCCCGTGGCGCTTAACATCGGAATCAATTGCGCTTGGCAGCAGCAATGCATGGCGGCCCAACGCCGTGCGATGAATTCAGCCCTGGACTATGTCGCACGCCGGCATTTGCCGCACTGGCGAGTTCAGCAATGCAATCGCAGTGCCAGCCGCGGTGGAGTCAGCATGGACTGGATCGGGTTCGACCATTGCATCCGCAACACGAAACTTCGACCGCCATCGACGCGACAGGTGAAGAAGCGGAAGAGGTGATTAGAGTGCGGGGGCTGCGGCTCGGCCGGCTTGCCAGCCGACGGCCGGCTTCACCGCTCCGCGGTTAAGCCGATCTCGCAAATGACGGATGTCCCCCGGACATCCTATTTGCGAGATGGTGGAGCCGAGGGGGATTGAACCCCTGACCGATAACCATTGGAAAACAAAGACATTTTTTCCAGCCGGTGTTACTGGTGGAACACCCAAATGTAACACTTTGGCTAGCGACGCAAGCTAAGTGGCAGTCTGCTCTTTGTAGGTGGCCACAATGAAGTCGATAAACGTGACGGCAGCGCCTACTGCCAATCGGGCATGACGCGGCTTAAGGCCCCGATGCTTTCCGTCCCTGCCGTGTCCGGTGCCATATAGGCCACGCAGCTCCGCTAGGTACTGCGTAAGCACGGCTAGGTTTCGCAGGATAAGACGGACGGTTTCTGCCCCCTTGTGATGGGCCGCTACGTCCTCGGGCACCAGCTTAAGCTCCTTCGCCAGCATCTTGGTTAGTTCCGGTAGGTCTGCCCTCGGTGAGACGGTTACATCACGCTCCGCGAGGATGGTCTTACAGCATGTCTCCACAAGGTCCTTGGCCGTACCAATAGCGAGGGCGGGGTCCTTGTCGGCGGCCCCTTCAAGCCTCTCGATTTCTTCGCGCATCCATGCGGCATCGAGGATGTCTGCCGCTGCTCTCGCCCTATGCACGGAGCGATGTCCCAAACCATCGGTGCGCTCACCGCTATAGACAGTGCGACCCGCGATGCGATCGTTAGCCACAAGACACCAGCCGCTCTTCTTTAGCTGGTCGTTGAAATGGGTGACGAGATTATCAGCCTCGTCGCGCTCGGGCCTCACAACTGGATGGACCATCTCACATAGGAAGGCGATGAACTCATCGTCGTCGCAATCGAGCAGCTTAAAGCGACGGTCGTCGAAGACCCAATCTTCGTCCCAGTCCCAGTTGTTGACCCGGTGTTGCCAGATGTCACCGGCTGCATCGTTGTACCTACTATCATGCGAGGGAAGCGAGCTTAGGTCGTATAGCCGCTCAAGGAACGAAGGTTCATCCAAGGCCCCGTTCCATGAGACCTTAGCAATCCTAATGCCGTCGAAGATGTTCTTCCGGGTACGCCGAGTGATGGAGTTCGCATTGCTGCGGGTCGCCATGGGCTGCGCAGAGACCGCCAACGAACTCATTGGCGACCACCCTTGGGGTCACGCCGAATGGCCCAGATGAGGCTGGCCACGGCCCCGATGCAGATACCAAGGCCGCCCAAAGCCGCCGCACTGATCGTCACCTGAAGCATCGGCTACTCCGCTTCCATCGGGCGAAGGTACTGCACCGGCCGATTGAAGGTGCCTTCGCTCATGTCTTGGACCAATAGTTGAAGGGCCTTGGTCGCACGTTCGATCACGCTCATGCGCTTACCGAAGGCCATCCTGCATCCCGGGGTGTCAGCCTCGACCATCATGCGGGCAACGCCGCGAATGGCGGGGGGCTGATGATGAAGGGGCAGGGGTATCAGGATTTCGCCGTAGTGGCGCTCCAAAAGGTAATCCCGCTCCCCAACGAACAGGTGGCTAGCTTCCTGCATGAGCTGCGTTAGCTCTGCGGCCTTATCCTTGGCAGGAACCCCGTAGAGTACGGTGGGGTCCACCGGGAACAGAGGCTCCGCGTCCAGTGCCGTACCCTCGAACACCCATGGCTCGAACCAGATCGCGCCGATCTTCTTGAGCAGATGCACCCGCTCCCAGAAGGCAGCCCAAGGGTCCTTGTCTTTGGTGCGATGGGCTACAGCCCAATCCCCGCTGGCACCCATGCCCGAGGCGACCGGCATCGCCCAAATGGCGTTCACGCCCGCTTCGGAGACCTTGGTCCCGCCTTCTTCCGGGCTGCATTCGCGGAGGTAATGAATGGAAACCGCATGGGTCGCGTCGGTCTCAACGAGGCCGTAGAGGTCAATCAGCATCCGAAGAGCGAAGAAATCTCCGACTTCCCGCAAACGACGAATGAGAGGCGTTGCACCTCCCAGGCCGGTGATAATCTGCTTGGGCAGGTAGATGGGTTCGTCCTCGCGGGGGACTTCGGGCAAGCGATACTGCGGCATCAGAGTAGTGGCGGTATCGGTGCGCTCCAGCAGTCCCAGTCCGATCAGTTCCTCAATCGCCTGCTTGGCGCGCGGCTTGCCCATCCCGGCATATTCCTCACACGCCTTCGCGGACCATTTCGTTAGCCTGTGGTCAGCGCCGGTCCCCGCAAGCAGCACTAGGAACGCGGTCGCCAAGTTCATACGGTTAGTGTTCTTGGCTTCGCAGATCGTCGCCCAAGCAGGGCGGTGCAGCAGCATGAAGTTGCTACCGCGCCCGGCCCCACGCCGGTGCTTTCCGGTCTCTTCGATGTTCGGAGGCAGAGTGGTGGAGCTTTCCATATCTGCCGCCTATATCATTTTTCGACCCACATCAAGGTAATCAAGGTAATCAAGGCAATCAAAGGTATTCGAGGAACACCGGACCATATCAAGGCCAGCAAGAAGCACCGTATCGGGCGGCTCTTCCGAGCCTCTAGCACTCAACGACCTGACCATGGTGCGCTTAAGCGAGAGCGCCCCTCTGATGATTGCGCAGACGCCTTCCCCCCATGGGGGGCGTCGGTTCGTCAGGTATGTCCAGAATAGGCTAACGTTCGTTTGACTGTTATGGACAGTACGGTTATCCGGCTGCCAACAGCAGCAGGGGTCAGTAATGCGTACCATCAACTACTACCGGGTCTCGACCGCCAAGCAGGGCCGCAGTGGCTTGGGGTTGGAGGCGCAGCGGGCAGCCATCGCTAGCTTCTGTGCGAGCCGGGGATGCGAGCCGCTGGGCGAGTACACGGAGCAAGAGAGTGGCAAGCGGGATGATCGGCCGGAACTGGCCAATGCGCTTCAT
>JBQCCG010000224.1:0-5123 GCA_051962455.1 Sphingomicrobium sp.
TCGGCAGGATCGCCGCCGCCAAGGCGGAGGAACTTGCCAGCCGCTTCGATGGAGTATCGATCGACGCGCTTCGCGCCAGCGCGAGTCCGACCAAGCGCAGTCTCTCGGCATCGCTGGCGAAAGATGGCGCGCGCTTCATCCTCGAGATCAAGCGCGCCTCCCCGTCGGCGGGGATAATCCGCCGTACCGCCGATCCGACCACGATCGAACGAGGCTATGCCGGCGTGGCCGACGCGCTCAGTGTGCTGTGCGATCGCGCTTTTTTCGGCGGCTCGCTCGACGATCTTGCGGCCGCTCGGCAGCATTTCGAGGGACCGATTCTCGCGAAGGATTTCTTTATCGATCCGCGGCAGGTCGCCGAGGCGCGGATCGCCGGCGCGGACGCGATCCTCGTGATGCTCTCGCTGCTCGATGATGTCGCGGCGCTAGAGATGATCGGCGAAGCGCGTCGCCTCGGCATGGATGCGCTGGTTGAAGTGCACGACGAGGCCGAGATGCGTCGTGCGCTGGCGCTCGGCGCGCCGCTGATCGGGATCAACAACCGCGACCTCCGCGATTTCAGCATCGATCTCGGCGCCACGGAGCGGCTCGCCCGCCTCGCTCCAGATAGAATCCTCGTTTCGGAATCCGGCATCGCCAGTCGTGCCGACGTCGAACGCCTGTCGTCGTTGGTCGATGGGTTCTTGATCGGCTCATCGCTGATGGGTGCTGCTGAACCGGCCCAAGCCGCCCGGGAACTCATCATTGGGCGAGTCAAGCTGTGCGGATTGAACTGCGGCGCAGACATCCGCGCCGCCCGGCCAGCGGCGTTCGCCGGTTTCGTGTTCGTGCCTGGCAGCCCCCGCCACGTCACGGCACACGAGGCAGCGCCGCTGGCCGGATCCGCGCGGCAGGCGGGCATGCTGCCGGTCGGCGTGTTCCGAGATGCGCCGCTGGGGACGCTTTCCGACATTGCCACGCTGATGAACCTCCACGCGGTCCAGCTGCATGGGCATGAGACGCCAGACTATGTCCGCGCGCTTCGGCGCGAGCTTCCGGACAGCTGCGAGATCTGGACCGCTGTCAGCATCGGACGAGAGTCGCTGACCGGGCGCGGCGGCGATCGGCTGGTGTTCGATAATGCGAACGGCGGCAGCGGACGCAGCTTCGACTGGCGGTTGATTCAGCGCCATGCCGAGCTTCCTCGGGCAATCGTCGCCGGAGGCGTGGGTCCGCACAACGCGCGGGCTGCGCAAGCGCTCGGCGCATATGCCATCGACGTGGGCTCCGCGCTCGACCATCGGCCTGGCCGCAAGTCGGCGGAGAAGATCGCCGCTCTGTTCGAAGCGCTGCGTCCGCAATCGCGGCAATGGCTGGCCGAATGCGCCTGAATGGCCGCTTCGGAAGATTCGGGGGCTGCTACGTCCCCGAAATTCTCGTGCCGGCGCTCGAGCAGCTCGAGGCGGCGTTCCTCGACGCGCAGGATGACCCCGCCTTCGCCGCAGAGCTCAACGACCTGCTTGCCAATTACGCCGGACGGCCGACCCCGCTGACCCGCTGCCGCAACCTGCCAGGCAACATCTCTCTGAAGCGCGAGGACCTGCTTCACGGCGGCGCGCACAAGACCAACCAGGTGCTCGGCCAGGGATTGCTCGCCAGGCGCATGGGGAAGACCCGGCTCATTGCCGAGACCGGGGCGGGGCAGCACGGGGTCGCGACCGCGATCGTCGGCGCTCTGCTCGGCTTTGAGACCGTCATCTACATGGGCGCGGAGGACGTCGAGCGGCAGAAGCTCAATGTCTTCCGGATGGAGATGATGGGCGCCGAGGTCGTGCCGGTGACGGGCGGCGGGCGGACGCTCAAGGACGCCATAAACGAGGCGCTGCGCGATTGGTCGGCGAGCTTCGAGACCACCCATTATCTGCTCGGCACTGCGGCGGGGCCGCACCCGTTCCCGATCATGGTCCGCGAGTTTCAGCGGGTGATCGGCCGGGAGGCGCGTGCGCAGATTCTGGCGCAGCTCGGCCATCTTCCCGATGCCGTTGTTGCCTGTGTGGGCGGTGGATCGAACGCAATCGGCCTCTTCGCGGACTTCCTCGACGATCCCGTCCGGCTGATCGGCGTGGAGGCGGCCGGGAAGGGACTCAATTCGGAAGACCATGGAGCGACCCTGCTGCGCGGGACGCCCGGAATTCTCCACGGCGCCGAGACCTTCGTGCTGCAGGACTCTGATGGGCAGATCGCCGATACGTGGTCGGTCTCCGCCGGCCTCGATTATCCCGCAGTCGGTCCGGAGCATGCACATCTCAAGGACAGCGGCCGAGCCGAATATGCTGGCTGCACCGATGCCGAAGCGCTCGCCGCCTTCAAGGCCTTGGCGGAAGGCGAAGGCATAATCTGCGCGTTCGAATCCGCCCATGCGCTCGCTCATGCGCTGAAGCTCGCCGGAGCCGAGCCCGACAGTGCAATCCTGGTGGGGCTTTCCGGCCGAGGCGACAAGGATGTCGAGCAAGCGCAATTTCTGCTCGCCGAGCAGCGGATCGGAGCCGCCGCCGCATGAGCCGGTACGCCAGGATGTTCCACCGGCTCGACGGCGAGGGTGCGTTCGGCACTTTCGTGATGCTCGGCGACCCCGATCTGGAAACCAGCGCTGCGCTGCTCGACGAAGTCATCGAGAGCGGTGCCGACATGATCGAGGTCGGCATTCCGTTCTCCGATCCGGTCGCGGACGGCCCGGTGATCCAGGCAGCTGCCCAGCGCGCACTCTCCGCCGGAGTCCGAGTCGGCGATTGCCTGGACCTGATCGCATCGTTGCGCCGGCGCAACAGTCAGGTGCCGATCGGCATTCTGACTTACGCCAATATCGTCGTCGCGCGGTCCGGATTCATCCGCGATTTGGCCGAAGCCGGCGCGGACAGCCTGCTGATCGCCGATGTCCCGACGCTCGAGGCCGAGCCATTCACCCGCGAAATGGAGCAGGCTGGCATCGAGCCGGTGCTGATCGCCGCCAGCAATACGCCCGACGCAACTCTCGAGCGGATCGCAAGCCTTTCAAAAGCCTACACTTATTGCGTGAGCCGGTCCGGGATCACCGGCACTCACGCGGGCGGGCGGTTCGATCCCGGACTGATCGATCGGCTGAAAGGGGCCGGCGCACCTCCGCCGATCTTCGGGTTCGGGATCTCGAAGCCCGAGCACGTCCGGGCGGCACTCGACGCGGGCGCGAAAGGCGTCATTTGCGGCTCCGCGATCGTCGATCTCGCTTCGAGACAGGGCGACGTCGCAAGCTTTGTCCGGTCTTTGAAAGCTGTTACACGGAACGACTCGATGGCGGAATGAATTGAATCCCGCCGACGAAGGAGAGTCCCAAATGGCGGCGCGTGCGATCTGGCGAGGGCAAATCCGGCTGGCGCTGGTGTCGATTCCGATCGAGCTGTTTCCGGCCACCAAGAGCGGCGCGGCGATCCAGTTTCACCAGGTTTACGAACCGACCGGGCAGCGGATCAAATATGAAAAGGTGGTGCCGGGAATCGGCCCCGTCGATCGCGACCAGATCGTCAAGGGCTATGAGGTCTCGAAGGGCCATTACGTCCTGCTCGATCAGGAAGAGATCGATAGCGTGAAGCTCGAGAGCCGGAAGACGCTCGACCTGGTCGAGTTCGTCGACGAGGACGGCATCGATTCGATGTATTTCGACAAGCCTTATTACGTTGTCCCGGCCGATGATCTTGCCGAAGAGGCCTATGTCGTCCTCCGCGATGCGCTGAAGGCGGCGAAGAAGATCGGCGTCGGCCAGTTGGCGATGCGCGGGCAGGAATATGTGGTCGCTCTCAAGCCCTGCGGCCGCGGGCTGCTGCTCGAGACTTTGCGCTACGCCGACGAGGTCAACAAATCCTCCGGGTTCTTCCGCGATATCGGAGACACCAAGCCCGATCCCGACCTGCTCGACATGGCCTCGATGCTGATCGAGCGAAAGGCCGGCGAGTTCGATCCCAAGGAGTTCCACAACCGCTACGTCGATGCGCTCCATCGCCTGATCGAGGAGAAGCAGAAGCGGAAGGGCGAAAAAATCATCGAGGAACCCGAAACCGCGGCGCCGAAGGGTTCGAACGTGATCGACCTGATGGCCGCGCTGAAGAAGAGCCTCGGCGAGCAGAAGGGCGGCAAGGAGCCTGCGAAGGCGAAGAAGGCCTCGGCCAAGAAGGCGCCTGCGAAGAAGGCTGCTGCAGGCGGACGGAAGCGGTAATGACTCCCCTCCCTAAAAGGGAGGGGCCGGGGGTGGGTGCGAGCGCAGCGAGCGCTTCGCCCCGCCGCCGTAGCGGAGCACGCGGCATCGAGCCGCCTGCTCCGCAACCCACCCCTTCCCCCTCCCTTGCAGGGAGGGATTGAGTGGCCAACAACCTCGACATCGAAACCTACAACCGCAAGCGCGACTTCACCAAGACGAAGGAGCCCAAGGGCCGCAAGCTCAAGGGCAAGGGCGACAGCTTCGTCGTCCAGAAGCATTCCGCGCGGCGGCTGCACTGGGATTTCCGGCTGGAGCTGGACGGCGTGCTGAAGAGCTGGGCCGTCCCCAAGGGGCCGAGCCTCGATCCGGGCGAGAAGCGCCTCGCAATGCGCACCGAGGACCATCCGCTCGACTACGGCGACTTCGAAGGGACGATTCCCGCGGGCGAATATGGCGGCGGGACGGTGATGCTGTGGGACCACGGGACGTGGACGCCCGAAGAGGATCCGCACCGGGGCTATCGCGCGGGCAGCCTCAAGTTCTCGCTCCAGGGCGAGAAGCTGCACGGCAGCTGGGCCCTGGTGCGCATCCGCGACCGGCGGCAGGCGCGCGACGACGAGCGGAGCTGGCTTCTTTGCCGATGCACTCTTTTTCGCGCTTGCCTTGCGGTTTTCATTTGCCGCTTTTGCTCCGCCCTCTTCGGCATTGCCGAGACTGCGCTTGAGTGCAGCCATGAGGTCAACGACGTTCGAGCCCTTGGGCGGCCCAGCATTCGCATTGGGATCCTCGATGACCCGCTCGCCCTTGGCGCGCTGCTTCTCTTCAATCAGGCGATGCAGCGCATCCACATAGCGGTTGTGGAACTCGGACGGATCGAACTTGCCGGTTTTACGCTCGATCAGCATCGAGGCCATGT
>JBQCCG010000225.1:0-2602 GCA_051962455.1 Sphingomicrobium sp.
CGACGCCAGCAGCCTGATCGTGTCCGCGGGGCCGTCGATCCACAGATTGTCGCTGTTGAGCGCGAGAAACGGATCGCAGTCGATCAGCGGCGCGGCTTTGACCAGACCGCCGCCGGTTTCCATCAGCAGACTACGCTCGTCGGAAATCACCACTTCCAAGCCGTGCGCGCGCGTGGCGAGATGCGCCTCCAGCGCATCGGCGAGGTAATGGACATTGACGACGACCTTCTTCACGCCCGCTGCGCGCAGCTTTTCGAGTACATGATCGAGCAGCGCCTTGCCGTTCACTTCGATCAGCGGCTTCGGCTTCGTCGCGGTCAGCGGCCGCATCCGCTTGCCGAGCCCGGCGGCCATGATCATCGCCGTATGCGGCACTTCCGCCGGGACCTCAGCGCGAAGCCGCAGCGCTCGCTTGGCCGTGCTCACGCTGCCTCTTTCCACGGCTCACGCCGGTGCTCGGCGCGGATATTCGCGTCGAACCAGTCGCGGACGGGCGCAAGGTGCGGCTGCGCGAGATCCCGCTCGAGCAAACCCCACATTCGCGGTTGGAAGCGGCGATAGCCGGGCTTGTTGTCACGCTTCCACAGCCGCGTGAAGACTCCGAGAATCCGAGTGTTCCTCTGAGCCGCCAGCGCCCAATAGGCACGCTCGAACGCTTCGCCATGGCCCGTCGCGGCCACGTAACGATCGATCATCCCCCGCTCGATTTCCAGCGGCACGTCGCGCCTCGCGTCCTCCAGAACCGAGGCGAGGTCGTAGGCCGGGTGGCCGGCCAACGCGTCCTGAAAATCGAGTAGCCCGAAATGCGAGATCCCCTCGCGGCCTTCGACGAGCATGATATTTTCGGCATGATAATCGCGCAGAACTGTGACCGGCCCGAGCCCGTCGTTCGCCACCGATTCGAGGACCTCCCGCCAGGCTCGCTGATACGCACTGACATCGACGTTTGCGCCAACCGCGGGGCAGTACCATTCAGTGAACAGCTTCAATTCCTCGAGCCACTGAACGAGGCCATGCGGCTTGAGATTCGCCATTGGTGGGTGACGGTGAAGCTCGACCAGAACGTCGGTCGCGAGCTCGTACAGCTCGCGCTCGCGGGCGGGATCGGTGTCGAGGGTCTCGCGCAGGCGGGCGCTGCCGAAATCGCCGAGAAGCAGCAGCCCCTTGTCGAGATCGCGCGCCAGGATCTCGGGGGCGGTGAGGCCCCGCGAGATCAGCCATTCCGCCACCGCGATGAACGGCTGCGGATCCTCATGCGGCGGCGGCGCGTCCATCAGTACGGCGGTTCGGCTTCCCTGCACGACTCGAAAGTAACGGCGGAACGAGGCGTCGCCGGCGAGCGGCAAAATCTCGGCACCCGCCCAGCCGGAAGCGGCAAGAAAATCAGGAGCATGCGGCGGCGGAGTCATCGGGGAGGCCATCGCCCCTCCCATGACGGGGGCACCTTCGCTGTCAAGATTCTGCCGCCGTCCGCGCCGAATTGCAGCGACAAGGCGAGTGCATCCGGCCACAGGTTCCCGCCGCGCTCGGGCCACTCCACCAGCAGCACCGCCTCGGCAGCTGCGTCGAGTCCCAACTCGCCGACCTCGGAGGAGTCCTCGATCCGGTAAAGATCGACGTGCCACACGGGCGGGGTCAGCTCCTCGTACGGCTGCACGATCGCGAAGCTCGGGCTCGGAACGTCGCCATCATGCCCGAGCGACCTCAAGAATCCGCGAGCAAGCGCGGTCTTGCCGACCCCGAGCGGTCCTGAAAGTGTGATCACGTCCCCTGCCCTGGCTACCCGCGCCAGCGCCGCGCCAGCCGCCGCGGTCTCTTCCTCGCTGTTCAGGATCATCGAGTGCCGCGGGGAATTGTCAGCGTCACAATCGTGCCCTTCCCCTTTTCGGATTCGAGCTCGACCGTGCCGCCGTGCGCTTCGATGAATTGCTGCGTCAGCGGCAATCCGAGCCCGAGCGCCGCTTCCCCGCGCACGGCAGCTTCGACCACCCGATCGAAACGATTGAAGACTCGCGGCAGGTCCTCGGCCTCGATCCCCGAACCATTGTCTTCGATGCGGATGATCGCGTTCTTCTTGTCGCCGTCGGCGCGGAGCGAAATGCTTCCCTTTCGATCGGTATAGGCGATGGCGTTGTGAAGCACATGTTCGACCGACTCACGCAAGCGCCTCGCGTCGCCGAACACGTGACCCGCGCCGGAAGAAATATCGAGATTGAGCTTCTGGGCCTTCTCGGCGGCCCGCGCCTTTGCAGTCTCGGCGGCGGCGCGGCAGAGTCCGGCGACGTCGACGCGCTCCTTCTCGAGCGCAACGCCGCGGGTATCGCCCGTCGTGAGGTCGAGCACGTCGTTGATCAGCTTCGAGAGGCGCTCGAC
This sequence comes from Sphingomicrobium sp., assembly GCA_051962455.1. Taxonomy (GTDB): domain Bacteria; phylum Pseudomonadota; class Alphaproteobacteria; order Sphingomonadales; family Sphingomonadaceae; genus Sphingomicrobium. Next base: position 2,374 of record JBQCCG010000225.1, read on the forward strand.
CGATTCGAGGATCGCGCTCACATAATCGCGCGCCTTCGCGGTCAGCTCGCCCGCGTAGCCGCCGCCAAGCAATTCCGCGAAGCCGCCGATCGAGGTCAGCGGAGTCCTCAGCTCGTAGCTCATGTTGGCGACGAAATCGGTCTTCACCCGATCGGCTTCCTCGAGCGCCGTCGCGCGCTCCCGCAGTGCTGCCTCGATGCGGGTGGAATCCGTGACGTCGACCATCGTG
>JBQCCG010000226.1:0-6633 GCA_051962455.1 Sphingomicrobium sp.
CTGCGCTACACGCTCGACGGGACGCGGCCTTCGGCGAAATCCGCAGCTTATGCGCAGCCGCTGGCGCTGAAGCCGGGGACGACCCTGAGCGCCCAGGCATTCGCCGGAGACGAGCCGCTCGGTTCGCCCAAGAACTGGCTGATCGGTCCCGCGCTGCTCCGCACCCGGACGGCGAGCGAAATGGAGCTGTGCACCAACGCCATTCCGCTGCGGCTGGAGGATGACGGGCCGCCGACGGGCAAACGCGCGGTGCATTGGGTCGACATCATGCATCCGTGCTGGATCTGGCGGGGTGCCCCCCTGTCCGGCGTAACACGCGTTGCAGCCCAGGTCGGGCGGCTGCCGTTCAATTTCGCGATCGGCGACGACGTGAAGAAGATCACTTTCCGCCCGCCCGCCACGCCCGCGGGCGAACTGCAGGTGCGCCGCGACAATTGCGACGGGCCGCTGATCGCAGCCATCCCGCTCGAACCCGCCACGCATACGTCCGGCGTGGCCGTCGTCGCCGGGCCGATTTCAGTGCAGAGCGGCGATCATGATCTCTGCATGACCTTCACGCAGAAGGGACCCGATCCTTTCTGGGTACTCGACCGGCTGACGCTCCAATGATCACCATCGCCAGCCCGCTGGCCGGCTGGGCGACCCCGCTCGACGACGTGCCTGACCCGGTGTTCGCGGAGCGGATGCTCGGGGACGGAATGGCGGTCGATCCGGTCGAGGGGCGGCTGATCGCTCCGGCGGACGGCCTCGTGTCGTCGATTCATGCCGCCGCGCACGCCATCACGCTGGAGCTCGACAGCGGGCCGGTGATCTTGATCCACATCGGCCTCGATACCGTCGCGCTCGGCGGCGCGGGATTCGCGCCGCGGGTGAAAGACGGGGAGCGCGTCACCAGAGGCGAGACTTTGATCGAGTTCGATCTGGACCTGGTCGCCCGCCGTGCCCGCAGCCTGGTAACGCCGATCATCGTGACGAACGGGGAAGCATTTCGGATTGCCTCCTGTGCCCCGGAAGGGGCGATCAAGATCGGCGAGCCGCTGCTGATGGTCGAGGCTCTCGACTCCTCCGCGACCTCCACGAAGACCCTTCAGCCCTCCGCCTCGAGATCGCTGAGGCTGTTGCTTGCGCACGGGCTTCATGCGCGTCCCGCGGCGCGGCTGTCGAAGCTGGCGGGCGACTATGACGCGCAGGCGGAAATCGTCGCCGAGGACGGCCGTGCGGCATCGGCGCGTTCTCCGGTCGCGATGCTTGGGCTGGGACTGCGCCACGGCGCTCAGATCACGATCCGTGCCGGCGGTCCGCAGGCCGAAGAAGCGGTCAGCGCGATCGCACAGTTGCTGGACACCGGCATGGGCGAAATGCTGCCTTTGCGAGAGGAAGCGGAGCTAGCGCCGGCCGGGACGTCCCAGATGCCTGGCGAACTGCGCGGGATCTCGGCGGTGCCCGGAATGGCGATCGGACCGGCGTGGCATCTCAGGCAGCAGGAGATTGCGGTCGTCGAGCATGCGAGCGACGCCGAGGCGGAGCGCGAGGCGCTGGCTGCGGCGCGCGCGCAGGTCCAGTCGGCGCTCGAGGTGGAAGCTCAAGGTGGTGGTTCAAATGCCGATGTCGCTGCGGCGCACCTGGCGATGATCGGCGATCCTGGATTGGACGAGGCCGCGCAGCGGCAGATCGCATCCGGGAAAAGCGCGGGTTTCGCTTGGCGGTCGGCTATTGAAGAATTCGCCGCGCCGCTGCGCGCATCGACGGATCCGCGCTTCGCCGAACGGCTCGACGATCTGATCGACTTGGAGCGGCGGGTCCTGGGGGAACTTGCCGGAGGCGAGATCGAGTCTCCGGCGCCGCCCGAAGGCGCCATCCTTCTCGCCGAGACGCTTTATCCGTCGCAATTGAAGGCGCTCGCTGTGGCGAAGATCGCCGGAATCGCGACCGCGGCCGGGGGCGCAACATCGCATGCAGCGATCATTGCAGCCGGTCTTGGGATCCCGATGCTGGTCGGGCTGGGACCGAGGCTTGGCGCGATCGGTGACGGGACACCGCTGATCCTGCGCGGCGACAGGGTTGTAATCGCAGATGACGAATTGGCACTCGACCGCGCGCGGGAAGAGGCCGCGAGCCGGCATTCCTTTCGCGAGGCTGCGCGGGCCCGCGCGCATGAAGAGGCGAGGACCGCCGACGGCACCCGCATCGAGGTCTTCGCCAATCTAGGCTCCGTCGGGGAAGCGAAGATCGCGGTCAGCGAAGGCGCGGAAGGCTGCGGCCTATTGCGCACCGAGTTCCTGTTCCTCGACCGCGACGCGCCGCCTGGGGAAGAGGAACAGCGCACGGCTTATCAGGCGATTGCCGATTCGCTCGGCGAACGTCCGCTGATCGTCCGCACGCTCGACATCGGCGCCGACAAGCCCGCGCCCTGGTTGCCGCTGCAACCGGAAGAAAACCCGGCGCTCGGATTGCGCGGAATCCGTCTGCAGCTCGCGCGCCCAGACCTGCTCGAAACCCAGCTGCGCGCCCTGCTCGGAGTGCGCAGCCGCGGATCGCTTCGGCTCATGCTGCCGATGGTTTCCGGCCTGTCCGAGATCCGCGAGACGAAGGCGGTTCTCAAGCGGCTTGCGGACGAAATGAGCGTGAGCGAACCCGAGCTGGGAATCATGGTCGAAACCCCCGCGGCGGCGCTGCTCGCCGCGTCTCTTGCCGAGGAAGCGGCCTTCTTCTCGATCGGGACCAACGACCTCAGTCAATATGCGCTGGCCCGCGACCGGACCAATTCGAGCGTCGCTGCTGGTCTCAACGGACTCGATCCCGCGGTCCTTCGGCTGATCGACGACACCGTCCGAGGCGGCAATGCGAGGGGCCGCGTAACCGGCGTCTGTGGCGGTCTCGCAGCGGCGCCAGAGGCCGTGCCGATCCTCATCGGCCTCGGCATCACCGAACTTTCGGTCCCGGGTGCCGCCATCGCGGAGACCAAGGCGATCGTTCGCGGGCTCGACCTGCCAGCCTGTCAGTCGCTCGCCACGCAAGCGCTGGCTGCCGGCGATGCTGCCGCCGTCCGCGCGCTCGTCAATGCCTTCCAGGAGCAACGGAAATGAAGCTTTCCTTGCAAGCGCTTCAGCCGCTCGGCCGCGCGCTGATGCTGCCGATCGCGGTTCTGCCGATCGCCGGGATGCTGTTGCGGCTCGGGCAAGCCGATCTGTTGAATCTGCCGTTCGTCTCGGCGGCAGGATCGGCGGTGTTCGATAACCTCGGGCTGCTGTTCGCGGTCGGGATCGGCGTCGGCATTGCCAAGGACAATAACGGCGCCGCTGGGCTCGCGGGAGCGGTCTGCTTCCTGGTCGCGACGCGTGGGGCTGAGACGCTGCTGACCGTGCCACCGGACACCATCGCGGGCCTGTCCAAGGACACGGCGGCAATCGCGTCCGATGCATTCCGGAGCAAGGCCATCGCCAAGCTCTGGGTCCCCATCGGCATTGTCTCGGGACTTGCCGCGGGTGCGCTCTACAACCGCTATTCGACGATCAAGCTGCCCGACTATCTCGCCTTCTTCGGCGGCCGGCGCTTCGTGCCGATCCTATGCGGGGTCGTCGGCCTCGGCCTCGCCGCGGTCGTCGGGAGCGCCTACGAACCGATCAACGCCGGGATGGACGGCCTCTCGCGCCTGGTAATCGGGTCGGGCGACGCAGGCCTGTTCGTCTATGGCGTTCTGAATCGGTTGCTGCTGGTCACCGGTTTGCACCACATATTGAACAATGTCGCCTGGTTCATCGTCGGCGATTACCACGGCGCCACCGGCGACCTGAACCGCTTCTTCGCCGGCGACCCGACCGCCGGCGCGTTCATGACCGGCTTCTTCCCGGTGATGATGTTCGGCCTGCCCGCCGCCTGCTTCGCCATGTACCGCTCGGCCCGGCCTGAGCGGCGCAAAGCGATCGGGGGGATGCTGCTGTCGATGGGATTGACCTCGTTCCTGACGGGAGTGACCGAGCCGGTCGAGTTCACCTTCATCTTCCTCGCGCCGATGCTGTTTTTCATTCATGCGTTGCTTACCGGGCTTTCGATGGCCCTGACGCATTTGCTGGGGATGCTGCTCGGCTTCGGATTCTCCGCCGGATTCTTCGATTATGTGCTCAACTTTTCCAAGGCGACGCGACCGCTGCTGCTGCTGCCGTTCGGCGCCGTATATGCGCTCCTCTATTACGGCATTTTCCGCTTCGCGATCGTGCGGTTCGATCTCAAGACTCCCGGCCGCGAGGACCAGCCGGTCGTCGAGGAAATCGCCGATGCGCCGAGTGAGCGGGGCGGAGCATTCGTGACCGCTTTGGGTGGACCGGCGAACCTGAAATCGATCGATGCCTGCACAACTCGGCTCCGCCTGGTCGTCGCCGATCAGTCGCTCGTCAACGAGCAGCGGCTGCGGGGGCTTGGTGCGGTCGGGATCATCCGTCCGTCGCCCGAGGGACTTCAGGTGGTGCTCGGTCCAATTGCCGATGCGGTGGCGATGGAGATGCGCGCCGCGGCCGGACCGCTCGCGGCTGGAGAAACGACCTCAGTCGCGCCATCAAAGCGGACTGCCGCTGTCGACGTGACGCCTTGGCTGAACGCGCTCGGCGGCGCCGGCAATGTCGTCGAGTCAGGTGCGGCAGCGACCCGCCTGTGGCTGCGGCTGAAGGATCCCAAACAGCTCGACGAGGCGGCGCTCAGGAAGCTGGGCGTGCGCATGATTGCTCGGCCCGTAGCCGGGACCGTCCAGCTTCTGATCGAGGAAGCGGACCCGATCGCCGCGGCGCTTCAGCCGGCGTAGCCGCCACGCGCCATCGCGTCGGCGACGATCGGACGCACAGCTTCGAGCTCGTCGGCGAAATTCCTCCATCGGCCAATCGACCGGTCATTCAGCGCCTCGCGCACTTGCGCATAGCTCGGCGTCGGCGAGACGTGCGCGCGCTCGTGAAAGCGGAGCTGCGCAGGTTCGACCTTTAGGCCGATCGCCTCCATCAGTCGCCTGGTCTCACCGGCTTGATCCGCGACCAGTGCTTCGTAGCGAAGCTCATGGGTGGGGCCGAAACCCGCCGACCAATAATTCTCCAGCAGTCCATCAACGAGCGCGAGATGCCGCGCCGCGTCCTCGAGCCGGTACCCGCAATTGAACCCGTGGGTCATGTCGTGAGCCATGACCGATGTCAGCACGTCGAGCGGATGGCGACGGACGTGGATGACGGGCGATTTGGGGAATGCGAGGCGAAGCAGCGGCAACCAGAAATCATTGGCCGGCATCTTGTCGGTGAACCAGTTGGCGCCGGAGCCGAGCAGCCCGTAAACTTCTGCCCGCGAGAGATAGAGATCGCGCATCCGCTCGGCCAAATCGTCCTGGCCCGCGAATCCTTCCGGAAATGGAGCGGCCACCGCTCCCGCAAGCTCACGAAGTTCCGCGCCGAACGGCAGCTCGCCGCCGGCGAGAATGGCGCTGTGACTGGCGAGAATCTGCTCCGTCAGCGTCGTTCCCGAGCGCGGGAAGCCGATGATGAAGATTGGCTGCGGAACATCGCCGCGCGGCTCGGCCCTGGAGAGAGTCGCCCCGTGTTTGCGAAAGAAATCAGCAAGCCGGTTCGCTTCAGATCGAACTTGCTCTGCGTCGTACACGCGGCCGGCGCGCTCGGCGAGCCGCGCCTTGCCGACTGTCCAGTCGCTCCATGCTTCCGAATGGCGCCCCAAACGATCGTGGAGCCGCCCACGCTGCAAAAGCGCCGCGCCCGACAAATCCTCTCTGTGCGCGAGCAAGGCGAGCGCATCTTCTGTCTGGCCCATTCGATCGAGAAGGACCGAGCGCTGCAAGTCGACGTCGGTGCCCGTAGTCCTCGCAATGATCTCTGCCCGATCGAGCAGGAGCATGGCTTCGTCAAACTGGCCGAGCCGTTCCGCCAGCTCCGCTAGATGCACCGCGGGTTCCAGCATGTTCGGATCGGCAGCCGCTGCAGCTTCGAGTGGCGCCCGCGCGTCCTGCAGACGTCCCAGCCGAAGCAGCGCCCGGCCAAGTCCGCTCAACAGCTGGGGATGCTCCCCGGCGACGGCGATCGCGCGCTCGAAATGGCCAGCGGCCTCGAACCACTGGTCCTTCCCGGACAACATCGCCCCGAGCATCGCGTGAGCATCGGGATTGTCCGGATCGGCCGCCAGTGCCACGCGCGCGACCTCCTCCGCATCGGCATTGCGACCAAGCTTCAGCAGCACCCGGATGAGGTCGGCGTATGGCCAACGCCGATGCGGCGCGAGGGCGATCGCCGAGCGCAGTGCTTCTTCGGCTGTGCGATCATCCTCGCGTTCGATCGCGACGAGCGCCCTTATTTCCAATGCATCGAGGTCGCGCGGATCTTCGGACAGCAACCTCGCGGCAATGCTTTCGGCCAGGTCAAAATCGCGCTGCGCAATGGCCTGCCGCGCAGCTGCGATGCGGGGCGAGATCATGGAGCGAGCGTATCCGGCATTCGGATGTTCAGAGCATTCAATCGCGCCGAGGTCCATGCCTTCGCGCGCCTGCTGAAATTCAGCGCGTGAAACCGATCAAGATCGCGGCCGCGCCGGTCACGGGAAGACGATGCCTTGGCTCATGCGCAGTCTCCGGCGGCAGCCACCCCGCTGTTGTTG
>JBQCCG010000227.1:0-12729 GCA_051962455.1 Sphingomicrobium sp.
TAGTGGGGGTGGTGGAGGGGTCGACCCCTCCGTCAGCCTGCGGCTGCCACCTCCCCGTTCCGGGGAGGAATTGCCGTTCGAGCAACGCCTCGCTACGCCTGCGGCATGATCCAAGCGAAGCTCCTCCTCGCCGCCGCGGCCGCTGCGCTCGCGGCTTCCTCGGCCAATGCCCGCCCGATGACCGCCATCGACGTGCAGTCGATGCACCGGATGGGGCCGCCCGCGGTATCCATCGACGGCCGTTATGCGGTGTTCACGCTGTCGAACACCGACTGGGCCAAGAACAAGCGGGTGAACACGCTCGAGCTGCTCGACCTTACGCGTCCGGGCGCCCAGCCGCGGCCGATCGCGGGGGCGGAGAAGGGCCATGATGCGGTGTTCGCTTCCGACGGCTCACTCTGGTTCCTGATGCCCGTCGGCGACCAGGACCAGCTGTTTCGAACGAGGATTGGCGGAAAGCCGGCGCAGGTCAGCAACTTCAAGGGCGACATCGGCGGGTTCAAGGTCGCGCCATCGGGCAACCGGGTCGTCGTCTGGGCCGACCGAGACCTTCGCTGCCCCGACCTCAATTGCGCCAGCGTTCCCGAGCGAAAGGCGATCGGCTCCGGACGCACGTACGACCAGCTGTTCATCCGTCACTGGGACACGTGGGAGGTTCCGGGAGTCCGCTCCCGGCTGTTCACCTATCCCGTTGTGGGCGCGAAGCTCGCCGGAGGCGGCGTGCCGATCGAGGGCAATCTGGTCGGCGACACGCCGTCGAAGCCGTTCGGCGGCGGCGAGGAGATCAGCTTCTCGCCCGACGGGCGCACCGTCTATTTCGCGCTCCGCGAGGCCGGCCGCACCGAGGAACTGTCGACGAACCTCGACATTTTCGCCGCTCCGGCGGACGGGAGCGCGCCGCCGGTCAACCTCACCGCCGCGAACAAGGCGAGCGACACCTTGCCGACCGTGTCCCCCGACGGGCGGATGCTCGCTTACGTCGCGATGAAGCGGCCGGGATACGAATCCGACCGGCAGGTGCTGATGCTTCGCGACCTCGCCTCCGGCCAGGTCCGCCCGCTTACCGAGCAATGGGACCGCTCGGTCGGCTCAATCGAATGGGCCAAGGACGGCCGCAGTATCCTTGTCACTGCCGACGATACGCTCGAAGTCCCGGTCTTCCGCGTCGACGTGGCGAGCGGCAACGTCACTCGCCTGACCGGCAACGGCGCCTCTGGCAATGTCCTTGCACTACCGGGCGGCGGAGTGCTGGCGACGATGAACAGCATCGCCGCGCCCGACGATCTCTACCGGATCGATGCGAGCGGGCGCCTGGCCAAGCTCACCGATGTGAACGGACCACTGCTCGCCCAGCTCGATCCGATCACCCTCACCAAGTTCAGCTTCAAGGGCGCCAACAACGACACCGTCTGGGGCTGGACACTGAAGCCGGCGAACACGGCCGCCAAGCTGCCGATTTCCTTCCTCGTTCACGGCGGCCCGCAGGGCAGCTTCAACAACAGCTGGTCCTACCGCTGGAATCCGCGGCTGTTCATCGCCCCCGGATACGCTGCCGTCAGCGTCGATTTCCACGGGAGCACCGGTTACGGCCAGGCGTTCGTCGACGCGATCCACCAGAACTGGGGCGGCTGGCCGCTCCAGGACCTGAAGCTCGGCCTCGCTTACGCGACCGCGCACGACCCGCAGCTGGAGGCGGACAACGCCTGCGCGCTCGGCGGCTCCTACGGCGGCTATATGATGAACTGGATCGAGGGGAACTGGCCCGACCGGTTCAAGTGCATCGTCCAGCATGACGGCGTGTTCGACGCGCGGGCCATGGCCTACGAGACCGACGAACTTTGGTTCGACGAATGGGAGCACGGCGGCCACCCTTATTATGAAACTCCGGGCGAGTATGAAAAATGGAACCCGGTCAATTACGTCCAGAACTGGCGGACTCCGCAGCTGGTCGTCACGTCGGAGAACGATTTCCGGATTCCGTACACGCAGGGCATCGCGGCCTTCACCGCCCTCCAGCGGCGCAATATCCCGTCGCGGCTGCTGATCTTCCCGGACGAGAACCACTGGGTGCTGAAGCCGAAGAACTCGGTCCAGTGGTATCATGAGGTGTTCGCATGGGAGCGGCAGTGGCTGGGGCAGGGCGCTGCTGTGCCGGATGCGATTCCGGGCGCTGCTCCGGCTACACAAGCGGAGCGGGGATAAGATTCCTCCCCATCTTGGATGGGGAGGGGAACCAGCGAAGCTGGTGGAGGGGTAGCTAACCTCAACGCCGGACCCCTCCACCATTCACTCTCCGGTGAATGGTTCCCCTCCCCAGCGGTCCGCTGGGGAGGAACTTATTGATGCCGCACCGCACCATCGCTAACCGCGCCTCAGCATGACCGAGCTTCCCAAGACCTTCGACCCGCGCGCAATCGAGGAGCGGTGGTACGCGCATTGGGAATCGAACGGGCTCTTTCGCCCTGATCGCCCCGAGGCGCAGCCGTGGACGATCGTCATGCCGCCGCCCAACGTGACCGGTTCGCTCCACATCGGCCATGCGCTCGACAATACGCTCCAGGACGTGCTCGTCCGGCGTGAGCGGATGCTGGGCAAGGACGCCCTCTGGGTCGTCGGCACCGACCATGCCGGGATCGCGACGCAGATGGTGGTAGAGCGGCAGCTCGATCTCGAGCAGAAGAAGCGCACCGACCTGGGCCGCGACGCCTTCCTCGAACGAGTCTGGGCGTGGAAGGCGGAAAGCGGCGGCGCCATCACGCAGCAGCTCCGCCGCCTCGGCGCCTCCTGCGACTGGGCGCATGAGCGCTTCACCATGGACGAGCGCTACCAGCGCGCGGTCACCTACACGTTCGTCGAGATGTGGAAGCGCGGGCTCATCTACCGCGACAAGCGCCTGGTGAACTGGGACCCCAAGTTCCAGACCGCGATCAGCGACCTCGAGGTCGAGACCACCGACGTCCAGGGCAGGTTCTGGACGCTGAGCTATCCGCTCGCCGACAATAGCGGCGCCATCCAGGTCGCGACGACCCGGCCGGAGACGATGCTCGCCGACATGGCTGTGGCCGTTCATCCCGACGACGAGCGGTATCGCGCCTTGATCGGCAAGCAGATCAGGCATCCGATCACCGGCCGGCTGATCCCGATCGTCGCCGACGAGCATGCCGATCCCGAGCTCGGCTCCGGCGCCGTGAAGATCACGCCGGGCCACGACTTCAACGACTATGAAGTCGGCAAGCGTGCCGGGATCAAGCCCGCCGACATGCTCAACATGTTCGATGGCACCGCGCATGTGGTTCAGACCTCTGACGGCCTGATTCCGCGGGAACTTCTCGGCCTCAGCCGGGAGGACGCGCGAAAGGCGGTCGTGAAGCGGCTGGAGGACGAAGGCGCGCTGGTCCGCGTCGAGGATCGCGTCATCCCGACTCCGTTCGGCGACCGCTCGGGCGTGGTGATCGAGCCGTGGCTCACCGACCAATGGTACGTCGACGCCGCCAAGCTCGCGCTTCCCGCGCTCCAGGCGGTGAAGAAGGGCGACGTCCGGGTGGTGCCGGAGACCTGGAAGAAGACCTGGTACAACTGGCTCGAGAACATCCAGCCCTGGTGCGTCTCGCGGCAGCTGTGGTGGGGGCATCGCATACCGGTTTGGTACGGGCCGAGCCTTGAGTCGCCGGATGAACGACAGGTCTTTGTGGCGCGCGATGAGGATGAGGCGCTCGCGAAGGCTTACAAATATTACGAAGCTGCATGGGAAGGGGTCTTCGGAAGGCTCCATATCGTGCCTGACGAAGCCGCTTCAAAGGCTCTCCCACAAGAGGACAGGCTCAAGTGTTTCGGTCTGTGGCAGGATCCTGACGTCCTCGACACTTGGTTTTCATCTGCGCTCTGGCCGTTCGCCACGCTCGGCTGGCCCGAGCAGACCGAGGCCCTGAACCGTCATTACCCGAACGACGTCCTCATCTCCGGCTTCGACATCCTCTTCTTCTGGGATGCGCGGATGGCGATGCAGGGCATCGAGTTCATGGGAGAGGCGCCGTGGAAGACGCTCTACCTCCACGGCCTCGTCCGCGACGCGCAAGGGCAGAAGATGTCCAAGTCGAAGGGCAACACGGTCGACCCGCTCGGCCTCATCGACAAGTACGGCGCCGACGCGCTGCGCTTCACACTGGCCGCGATGGAGAGCCAGGGCCGCGACATCAAGCTCGACGAGAAGCGGGTGGAGGGCTACCGCAATTTCGCGACCAAGCTGTGGAACGCGGCGCGCTTCCTGCAGATGAACGGCGTCGGCGCCAGCGACAGCATCGCCGCGCCTGCAGCCGAGCTTCCCGTCAACCGCTGGATCATCGGCGAGGTGGTCGAGACGCTCGCAAAGCTCAACCGCGCGTTCGACGAGCTGCGCTACGACGAGATGGCCGACGCTATCTATCACTTCGTCTGGGGCACCTTCTGCGACTGGTACGTCGAGCTGGTGAAGCCTCTGCTCTCAAAATCCCTCCTCCTTGATGGGGGAGGGCAGGGTGGGGGTGATGAAGTCGCTGCCCCGGCCTCGGAGATCACCCCACCCCCGGCCCCTCCCCATCGAGGGGAGGGGAGTGAAGCCAACGAAACCCGACGCGTCGCCGCCTGGGCGTTCGACCAGATCCTGGTGATGCTGCACCCGCTGATGCCGTTCATCACCGAGGAGCTGTGGAGCGCAAACGAGCGGCCTTACGAGCTGATCATCGCGAAATGGCCCGAGCCACAGGCGCAGGTCGACCAAAATGCTCGTGGAGCGCTCAATTTTGCGATCAATTTGATCAGCGAAATTAGATCAGCCAAAAACGAGATGGGCATTGCGCCCGGCCTCAAGATGGCAGCCTACTTCGATCAAGTCGTCGAAGAAATGTCACGCGCTTTCCCCCAGTTGCCCGATCTCCTGAGGCGGATGGCCAGGGTGGACCCGATCTTCGATCAGACCCCGCCCGGTCGAGAATCCATGCAGGTGGTTGCTGAGAATTCGACTGTGGTGCTTCCGCTCAAAGGCGTGATTGACGTCGACGCTGAGCGCGCCCGCTTGGGCAAAGCCGCCTCCGCTGCGGAGAGGGAACGCGACAGCCTCGCTCAGCGTCTCGCCAACCCGAACTTCACCGAGCGCGCCAAGCCCGAGGCCGTCGAGAAGGCCCGCGCCGACCATGAGGCCAAGGCTGCCGAAGCCGATCGCCTGCGTGCAGCGCTGGAGCGGTTGGGCTAACAACCACCCGTCATCCCGGGCTTGACCCGGGAACTGCCTTCTTTCGGACGTCGGGGGAAGAACAGGCGGACCCCGGCTCAGGGCCGGGGTGACGGATTTGGAGCATCCCGATAGAGGGGCGCTCATGATCGCCCCATACCCCGCCCTGCGCATGCGCCGCGGCCGCTCGAGCCCGTGGATGCGCTCGATGCTCGCCGAGAACCGGCTGCACCCGTCCGACTTCATCTGGCCCCTGTTCATCTGCGACGGCCGCGACCGCGAGGAGCCGATTGCTTCGCTTCCGGGAGTCAGCCGGTGGAGCATCGACCGGCTCGGCGCCAGGGCGAAGGAGGCCGCCAAGGCCGGCATTCCGTGCATCGCGCTCTTCCCGAACACGCCCGAGAACCTCCGCACCGAACGCGCCGAGGAAGCGCTCAACAAGGACAATCTCATCTGCCGCGCGGTCCACGCGATCAAGGACGCGGTTCCGGAGATCGGCGTGCTGACCGACGTGGCGCTGGACCCCTACACCGCGCACGGCCACGACGGCCTCGTCGACGAGCTTGGCAATGTCATCAACGACGACACGGTCGAGATCCTCGTCAGCCAGGCGCTGGTCCAGGCCGAAGCGGGCGCGGACATCGTTGCCCCCTCGGACATGATGGACGGCCGCGTCGCCGCGATCCGCGCCGTGCTCGAAGCCGAAGGGCACCAGAATGTCGCGATCATGGCTTACGCCGCCAAATATGCCTCGGCCTTCTACGGCCCGTTCCGCGAGGCGGTGGGCTCGCTTGGTAGGCTGAAGGGGGACAAGCGGGGCTACCAGATGGACCCGGCGAACGTCGACGAGGCGCTGCGCGAGGTCGAACTCGATCTCGCCGAGGGCGCCGATTTCGTCATGGTGAAGCCCGGTCTTCCGTACCTGGATGTGGTCGCCCGGGTGAAGGACGCCTTCGGAGTACCGACCTTCGTTTACCAGGTGAGCGGCGAATATGCGATGATCGAGCATGCCGCGGCGGCGGGGACAGCCGACCGTAATGCGCTGATCCTCGAGACCCTGCTCGCATTCAAGCGGGCGGGGGCGACCGGCATCCTCACCTACCACGCGGTCGACGCCGCGCGCCTGATCACAGGTTAAAACCCTCCAGCCGCTGCGCGGCATTCCTCCCTCTCCCGCGTGCGGGAGAGGGTTGGGGTAGGATGTCTTTAGAGCCCGAGCTTTTTCTGGATCGCATCGATCCGCTCGGCCTGGCGCTGGTCGAGCGCGCTCACCTGCGCGGCCGCGCTCTTGATTGCGGCAAGATCATTCGGCGCGATCCCCGCATTGGTCTGGAGCGCGGTCCCGCCGATCGCGTCGATGTCGGCGAGCGCCGTCGAGGTCGTCTTCCGCGCGGCGATCGCGGCGGTCAGCGCCTCCTGCGCGACGATCCAGCTATCGCTCTGCGGAGCGCCCGCGCTGGACGCGAGCCGCTCCGCCTCCGACGCGGGCCCCTCGAACGCGGCATCGCCGTTTCGCGCCTGATCGACCAGCGCAGCCAACTGGCTCGCCAGCGCGGGCGTGACGGGCCGCTCGTTCATCGGCTTTGTCACGGGCACGCGCGGATCGATCGCCTCGGCCGCGCGCGGCTGGAGCGAGGGGTACGGACCACCAGGCGACGAGCAAGCCGCCAGCATCGCCGTCAGCAGCACGAGGGAATGGCCGTTCCGCATCCAGAAAGCTCTAGGATTGCGGGAACGCGGCGGCAACCGACGCTGTTGCACGCGTTCAGCGGTGGCGGCAGGGGAGTATCATGAATAAACTGAAGGGACCCGAAGATCTGCCGCAAGCATTCCAGGCCGCCTGGAATGCGCACGACATGGATGCATTCGGTGCGCTGTTCCATCCCGACGCCACGTTCGTGAACCGCTTCGGCCACTATGTGAAAGGCGTCGACGAGATCATCGGCCTCCACCGGCCGATTCACGACACGATCTACAGTGACTCGACGCTCGGCAACGAGATGATCAATGTCATACCGATCGCCCAAGGAGCGGCGGTCGTGCACTTCTGGAGCCGGCTCAGTCCCGGCGAGGCGCATCCCGCCGGGCCGCACCATGTCGACACGTTGGTTCTTGCCGTGGTCACGCTGCGAGAGGGCGGCTGGCGAATTCAGGCACTGGAGAACGTGACATTGACGAATCCGCGCACGGGAGAACCGGTGCTGAGGGACTAAGTCGCGCACGGGAAAATGGCGCGCCCGAAAGGATTCGAACCTCTGACCCCCAGATTCGTAGTCTGGTGCTCTATCCAGCTGAGCTACGGGCGCGCGGGTGCCGGGATCGGCCAAAAGGCTGCGGCTGGCGCGACATAGGGGGACGCACGGCGGCGCGCAACCCTCGACGCATCAGCCGTAGGAACGGCGCTCCTCGGCGGCTCGTTGCCAGCAGCAATGGTAGACGACTCGCTCAACAGCGCGCTTCGGCGCAACATCGACGCGCTCCGCCGCCGCCGGGCGGAGGAGGAAGCCCATGCCTCGGTCGAAGCCCGGCTTGCGACGGCGATCACCCGCTTCACCGGGAGCATGCGCTTCGTCTTCGTCCATGCGCTGATTTACGGGTTCTGGATTGTCGCGAATCTGGGATGGGTCCCCGGAGTCAAGGAATGGGACCCGACGTTCGTCATCCTGGCGATGGTGGCCTCGGTGGAGGCGATCTTCCTGTCGACCTTCATCCTCATCACTCAGAACCGGATGGCCGCGGCTGCGGACCGGCGCGCCGAGCTCGACCTCCAGGTCAGCCTGCTCGCGGAAGCGGAGATCACCAAGCTGGTCGAGCTCGTTTCCATGATCGCCGAACGGATGCGGCTGTCGACGACGGAACAGCAGGAAATCGAGGAGATGAAGCGGCGGGTTGCGCCCGAAGCCGTGCTTGATGCGATCGAGGAATCTCAGTCAGGAAAGTAGGACAGGGCGCGCATCCTCTGCGCGTCAGGCAGGTCGCCGGCCGGTCAGCCGTTCAGGGCGACGGGGGTGCAGATTGGCGAAGTGCAGGTGCTCGCGCGTTCCGCGAATTCATGCGCAAGCTTGCTGTGCCACGCACGCGCGGTTTCGGTCACTGCACGCTGCGCCGCCATCCGCTCTTCCACCGCTCGGCGCCGGTAATAACGCTCGTTCGATTCCACTTGTCCCTCCGCTCCGAGACCGGACGACCATCACCCGCGAGTTGCTAAGAGACGGTTAATATCCACAGCCGTTTTTGGATTCGGTCCACAGAGGGAGCGGGACGGCTTTCGTCCCACGCTGGAACAGCAGCCTGAGGGAGAAGTGACACGGTTCGTCCAATAACGGATCATCGATGAAACCTAACGATTCGCCGCTCGTTGGAGTGGCAAAGATGGTTTTCAAGGAAGGCACCATGCCGAGTTCGATCGAATCCCGCCGCACCACGTTCAACCCCAGCACGCGTGGCTATCATGCGGTCTATCACGACGGCGAGATCAACCATTGCCCGGGCTGCGGGCGGACGCACTGGATCATCGGCCGGGTTTCGGCCGAATGCGCCTTCTGCTCGACGGCGATGCCGCTGAAGGAAGCGCTGACCCACGGTCCCGCCCCGACGCCGGTGTTCTGGAGCGGCATTCGCCCCGATTACGCCGAGCTCAACGCCGCCTGACCCGGGCTGAATCTCCCGATTTCTGAATCACCGCGGCCGGTGTATGGTCGCGGGCATGAAGAAAATCGCGTTCGCCTCTCTGCTTCTGATTTCGGCTTCACCCGCATTCGCGGGAGCGTCGGGCTTCACGCTGGTCAACGGCACCGGAGCGGCACTGGCGGAGCTGTCGATCCGCCGCTCGGGCACTCAGGAGTGGAATTCGCTCGGCCCGGCGCCGAGCGCGGGTGCACGGATGAACGTCAAGTTCAGCAATCCGGATTGCGCGTTCGACATTCGCGCGAATGTCGCGGGGGCGGGGCCGGTCACCTGGGCCGCCGTCAATCTCTGCGACGTGAAATCCGTGACTCTGAACCGCGACGCTTCGGCAGGCGCGTGGGTCGATTACGACCATTGATTTGGCGGCGCTGGAGCGGCGCTCGATAGGGTTCAGCCGCGAGGGCAGGCTCCGCCGGTTTCACAGAATCCAGAAGCTTGCCGCCGGCGATGAACACCACTCCGGTGCAGGCGAGGGCGAGCAGCCAGCCGCCCCAGCCGGGGTAGGTTTCCAGATAGAGCCGCCCGCGTTCGACGGCGCCGAGCGCGATCGCGTAGATCACCAGCCACGCTTCGAGGCGGGTCTTGATGGTGAACAGTCGGCCGATCTTCCGGAGCATTGCCATTCGTTAACGTCTGAACGTCGCGACGGCCGTTTTGAGCCGGAAATTTCCTAAAGAACAGGGTTAAAATCTTCTTCGGCAGATTCCCGATTTGGGACTGGTTTCAGTTCAACTCGAAGAGGTCGAGCGCGTCGAGAAGCGCGGTGCGGGCTCGCTCGACGTCGGCGATCAGCGCCGCCTGCTGCAGATCCTTGTGATGAATCTGCTCGGGCCAGTTGCGGCCGATCACGTCTGCGATCCGGTCGAGCTTCGCCTCGTCGACCATGAACCGCGGATCGACCGACGCGGGGTCGGCGACCACGCGCAGGCGCAGACAGGCCGGGCCGCCGCCATTCGCCATCGACTGCCGCACGTCCACAACCTCGATCCGGCGGATCGGGCCGTTGCCGGCGACGTGCCGCTCGATCCAGCTCCACACGGATGGAGTTTCGCGCGCTTCGGTCGGGACGATCAGAGTCGGTTCGCCGTCAGGGGGAGTCACCAGCTGCGCGTTGAAGAGATAGGAGCGGACGGCGTCCGCGAGCGGCACTTCCGCCGCCGGGACCTCGACATATTCGAAGCCGGGCACCCTCGCTTCGAGCGCGGCAATCAGAGCGTCCTTGTCGGCGAAGGCCTGCTCATGCGCGAACAGCACGCGCTCATTGGCCACGGCGACGACGTCATTGTGGAAGGCACCGGCGGCGATCGCTGCCTCCGACTGTTTGGCGAAGATCACCCGCGCTGGATCGAGGCGGTGCAGCCGAGCGATCGCCTTCGATGCCTCGAGGTGCTGGCGCGCCGGAAAGCCGCCGCCCCAAACGCCATAGACGAAGACCTCGATGCCCGGCTCCCCGTACGAGGACGCGAGCCGCATGTGGTTGGCCGCGCCCTCATCGCCGAAGGCCGGCGGGATCGGGTCGTGAACGGCGAAAGCATCGCCGGCGAAGGCGAGCCGGAGCTGCGCCAGAGTCGCCGGCCATTCGTGGCTTCGATGGGGCATGGTCCTGAGGTTCGCGACGGTCAGATGGCATTTGCCGTCGGCCGTGTCGGGCGCGGGAGAGACCGTCGCCGCATTGGCCGCCCACATCGAGGAAGCAGACATCGCATTGGCGGCTAACGCCGGATCGGCATCCTCGATCGTGGTTCCAAGCTCCGCCAGCCAGGCGCGGTCCGGCCGCGGCTGGGGAAGAAAGATCCCCTGGGCGAGCCCGAGCGCGAGGTTGGCGCGCATCTTGTCGATACCCTGGAGCGCGGCAGCGCGCGGCTGCGACACCTCGCCCGCATGCCGGGTCGAGGCGAGGTTGCCGAGGCTGAGGCCCGCATAATTGTGGCTCGGCCCGACGATCCCGTCGAAATTGATTTCGCGAAGGCTCATCTCACTTGGCGACCATCGTCAGCTCATCGCCGATCTCGATCTCGAGCAGCTCGGCAGCTTCACGATCGATGCAGATGCCCTTCTTCGGCACGCGCTTCACCGATGCGCAGCAGGCGCGGAAGCTCTTCAGCCGCCCCGCCGCCACGAGCATCTTGGTTGGCCCACCATCCTCGATTTCGCAGATCGTCTCCTGCTGTGCCTCGCGGATGGTCCGGATCTGGTCGGTCGGCGCGGTCACGGTCGGTCCACCGTCGAAAATGTCGAGATATCGGTCGTAGCTGAACCCCTCCTGCTCGAGCATTCTGAGGGCCGCGCGCCCGCTCGGGTGCGGCTGGCCCATCACGGCGCGGCCGGTCTCCGCCAGCAGCGAGACGTAGACGGGGGTCTTGGGCATCAGGTCGGCGATGAATCGAGTGCCATGCACGGCATTGAACTCGTCCGCTTCGGGAAAGATCATGTCGAAAAAGCGGCCCGCAAGCGCATCCCAGAATGGGGCATTGCCCGCTTCGTCCATCACTCCGCGCAGCTCCGCCAGCGTGCGCCTGCCGAACCGCGCGCGGTGCAGCCTCATGAAAAGATATCGGCTTCGCGCCAGCAGCGATCCCCAGCCGCCCGCGCGCATCTGCGGGTGAAGGAACAGGCCACCGACCTCCGACGATCCTTCGAGATCGGTGGTGAGCGTCAGCAGCTGGTTGTGGAAGGTCTTGCCGAGCTCCGGACTGGTCTGAGTGAGGGTGCTCAGATGGTAGGAATAAAAGGGTTGGCTGACGCCGACCTGCCCGAACACCTGGCAGGTGCCGCGGATCTTGGCCGCCTTCGGATCCTCGAGAACGAAGACGTAGAGGTCGCCCCCCTGGCTGTCCTCCTCTCGGTTGAAGGAGGCTTCCGACCGCGCGAGCTTGTCGACCAAGGTGCCGCGGTCGGCAGGCAGGTTGGTGAAGCCGCCGCCGGTTAGCTTGGCCATCTGGTAGATGGCTCGGAAATCGTCGCCCGTCGCCGGCCGAACCCGATAGCTCATCGTCCCTCCGCAATCCGGAGGATGGTGAGCGCGGACAAGGCGGCGCGCTCGGCAAGGCTTTCGACGATCAGAAATTCCTCCGCGCTATGAATCTTGCCGCCGCGAACCCCCATCGTATCGACCACGGGCACCCCGCAGGCGGCGATATTATTGCCGTCGCAGACGCCGCCGGTTGGCTCCCAGTGGATTGTCTGGCCGAGGTCTGCGCCCGCCTGCTTCACGACGCCAAACAGTTTTTCGATCTCCGGGCTCATCGGTTTGGGAGGGCGCCCGAAGCCGCCGTGGGCGCGGATCGTCAGGTCGCGTTCGACCGCGACAACCGCGACGATCTCCTCGATTTGCCGCTTGGCTTCGGCCTCGATCTCCGGCGTTCGCGGCCTCATGTTCACGCGCAGCACCGCCAAATTAGGAACGACATTGCTGGGGCCGCCGCCTTCAATCCGAGATGAATTGACCGTCAACCCGTCCCTGATGAGCTTCTCGAAGCGGAGCGCGAGCTCGGACGCGGCAAGGATCGCATTCCGGCCGTCCCCGGGGTTGCGCCCCGCATGCGCCGACTTGCCGTGAACGACGAAAGAGAAGTTGCCGCTGCCTGGCCGCGCGGCGGCAAGCGTTCCGTCGGGAAGCGCCGACGGTTCATAGGTCAGCGCCGCGCGCTTGCCCTTTGCGGCCTCGATGAGAAGCGCTGCCGAGGACGGCGAGCCGACCTCCTCATCGCTGTCGATCACGACCTCGTACCCGACGCGCTCCGCAATGCTGCTTTGGTCGACTGCTTTCAGCGCGGCGAGCATAACAGCGAGGCCGCCCTTCATGTCGGCAACGCCGGGGCCGTTGAGCACCCCGT
>JBQCCG010000228.1:0-8320 GCA_051962455.1 Sphingomicrobium sp.
CTGAACTGTGATGGTTGGGGTCGCGGCTCCCCTAGACCCGGGCAGCGGCAAATGCCAGTTCATGGAGACGAGCCGAGGGGAGTAAGGCATGCGCAAAGCCGCAATCTTGATGTGCGTCAGCTTGATCGCGGCCGCCCCGCCCCAATCGCCAGATGCGAAGCTGCGCGCGATCATCGCGCCGGTTAGCCAGGTACAGCTTCGGCACACTATCGAGACGCTGGTCGGGTTCGGCACTCGGCACACGCTTTCGTCGCAAACCGATCCAAAGCGCGGCATCGGTGCGGCGCTCGGCTGGACCAAGGCCGAGTTCGAAGGCTTCGGACTGCCGACGGTGCGGCCGTGCGAGACGGTCACCGGGTCGCGAATCCCCAGGCCGACCCCGGTCTGCGACATGGTCGCGATCCAGCGCGGCACCGAGCGGCCTAACGACGTGGTGATCATCCAGGGCCACATCGACAGCCGCGTCTCGGACGTGATGAATTTCACCTCGGATGCACCTGGAGCGAACGACGACGGCTCCGGCGTTGCCGCGGTCATCGAAGCGGCGCGAGTCCTGTCGAAGCACCAGTTCCCGGGCACCATCGTCTATGCCGCGCTGTCGGGCGAGGAGCAGGGGCTCTACGGTGGCAAGACGCTCGCCGATTACGCAAAGGCGCAGGGCTGGAACGTCGTCACCGTGCTCAACAACGATATTATCGGCGGGACCTGCGGGTCGGACGGGGTATGCGATTCGACGCACGCGCGGGTTTTGTCGGAAGGACCTCGGTCGCAGGACCAGGTCGCGCTCATGTCCGCGACCCACGCCTTGGGCGGCGAGAACGACTCGCCGTCGCGCAACATCTCGCGTTTTCTCGCCAGCCTTGCCGACCGGCTGAACATCGGCCTCAGCGTCAGGCAGATCTGGCGGACTGACCGGTTCGGGAGAGGGGGCGATCATATCCCGTTCCTGGAGCTGGGCTATCCCGCGGCGCGGATCAGCGTCGCGGTCGAGAATTACAATTGGCAGCACCAGGACGTGCGGGTCGAGAACGGCATCCACTACGGCGACACGATCGACCATGTCGATTTCCCGTATCTCGCCAAGATGACCAAGCTGAACGTCGCCGCACTCGCCGCGATCGCCAGCGCCCCGCCGCCGCCGGAACCGAAGGTCGAAGGCGCGGTGAGCACCGATACGACGCTGACTTGGGCGCCGGTTGCAGGAGCCTCGAGCTACCATGTTCGTTGGCGCCGAACGGACTCGAACCAATGGGAAGTGTCTCGTCCGGCGCTGGCGAGCCAGTGCGCCGCGACTTGCAAGATTGTCCTGCCTCACATCCGCGTCGACGACTGGGTGTTCGGCGTTTCCTCCGTGAGCAAGAACGGGTTCGAAAGTCCCGTTGCCTCTGCGGTGCCAGGCGGCGCATTCAGGCCGTACATGGCGCAGGCGAAGAAAAACCCCTCCCCTTGATGGGGAGGGGCAGGGGTGGGGTGACGTTTGTGCTAGAGCCGTAACCTTGAAACGTCATCCTCCGCCCGGCGCAGTCAGTCGCGCCCGACATCTTCGCAAGCGCATGACAGACGCGGAGCGCGCACTCTGGCGGATGCTCAAGTACAGCTTTGAGGACTGGCATTTTCGGAAGCAGGTGCCGCTTCGCCACTTCATTGCGGACTTCGCGAGTCACCGCGCGAAGCTCGTGATCGAGGTCGACGGCGGCCAACACGAACCTTCGACTGACTTGCCCCGAACTGAGGCGATCCAGGACGAAGGTTATCGCGTTCTCCGCTTTTGGAACAATGAGGTGCTCGGCAATCCTGATGGAGTGTGGATGGTGATCGACGCGACGTTGCGGAGCGTTCACCCCACCCCCGACCCCTCCCCATCAAGGGGAGGGGGGAGTCTGGAGCGTCGTCCCCATCAAGGGGAGGGGGAATAATGGGGAAACGCAAATCTCCTGGCCTGCCCAGCCGCAAGCAGATCCTCGACTTCATCGCCTCGTCGGGACAGCCGGCGGGGAAGCGCGAGATCGCGCGGGCTTTCCACCTGTCGGGTCAGGACAAGATTGAGCTCAAGCGCCTGCTCAAGGACATGGCCGACGAGGGGTTGATCGACAGCTCCCCCGGACGCGCCTTTCATCAGGCGGGCGGAGTTCCGAAAGTGACGGTGCTTCGCGTGATGCAGGTCGACGACAGCGGAAACGCCTTCGCTGTTCCGGAACAATGGCATGCCGAGACGCCTCCGCCGCGGCTGCGGCTGATCGAACGCGGCAAACGCAGCGCGCTCGGGATTGGCGATCGCGTGCTCGCCCGGACCGAGGAGCGGGGCGGAAGCTACGTCGCCCACCCGATGAAGAAGCTCGAGCGTGCGGCCGAGCTGGTGCTCGGAGTCGTGCGGCGGGACGGCGAGCGCTTCTGGCTCTCCCCGGTCGACAAGCGCGAACGGCGCGAGCTGTTCATCAGCGACCGCAAGGATGCTGAAGCCGGCGATCTCGTCCTGTGCGAGGTCAGCGGCCGCCCGCTGCGGGCCAGCGCGCGCGTCGATGCGGTGCTCGGCGACCCGTTCGCGCCCAAGAGCTTCAGTCTCATCGCGATCCACAAGCATGGCTTGCCGCATGAGTTCTCCAAGGAAGCCATCGATGAGGCGCATCGAGTCTCGGAGCTCCCGCTAGATCCTTCCCGAGCTCGTCTCGGGGAGGGGGACCATGCGCAGCATGGTGGAGGGGAAGACCGCCGCGGCAAGGCCCCTCCACCGCCTTCGGCGGTTCCCCTCCCCCAGCGAGCTGGGGGAGGATTGCGCGAGGACCTGACCCATCTGCCGATCGTCGCGATCGACCCCGAAGATGCGCGCGACCATGACGACGCGATCTGGGCTGAGCCGGACGGGGAGGGCGGCTGGAATGCGATCGTCGCCATTGCCGACGTCAGCTTCTACGTCCGCCCCGGGAGCGAGCTCGACCGCGAGGCGCGGGCGCGCGGCAACAGCGTCTATTTCCCCGATCGGGTGGTGCCGATGCTTCCCGAGGAATTGTCGGCGGACATCTGCTCGCTGAAGGAGGGCGAAGTGCGCGCAGCGATGGCCTGCCATTTCAAGATCTCGAAGGACGGCGAGATCAAGAGCTGGCGTTTCACGCGAGCGAAGGTTTGCATTGCTGCAAACATTGCCTACGAAGATGCTCAGGCTGCCGTCGACGCGGCGAACGAAGAGTGGATCGAAGTCTCCTCGCCGGTCTGCTGGATGCCGGAGGTCGAAGGTCCGGTTCCGCTGGAGATCGTCGAGAAGGCGCTGAAGCCGCTGTGGGGCTGCTGGCGGGCACTGTTCGCTGCTCGGCAGAAGCGCGACCCGCTCGAACTCGACCTACCCGAACGGCGCGTGATGCTCGACGAGAAGGGGCGGATCACCTCGATCGCCCCGCGCGACCGGCTCGAGGCGCATCGGCTGGTCGAGGACTTCATGATCGCCGCCAATGTCGCCGCGGCACGCGCGCTCGAAGCGAAGAAGTCGCCGGTGATGTACCGCGTCCACGAGCCGCCAAGCCGCGAGAAGCTGGTCGCGCTCAAGGATTATCTCGCGACTTTCGGGATCGAGTTCGCGCTCGGGCAGGTGATCAAGCCCGGCACCTTCAACCGGATCATCGAACGGATCGGCGACTCCGACGGCCGCGAAGAGATCATGGAGCAATTGCTCCGCACGCAGATGCAGGCGCGCTACGCGCCCGACCGGCTCGGGCACTTCGGGCTGGCGCTCGCGACGTACGCGCACTTCACCTCGCCAATTCGCCGCTACGCCGACCTGCTCGTGCACCGGGCGCTCGTCAGCGCCTACAAGCTGGGCGACGGCGGGCTCCCGCCCGGAGAGGAAGAGCGTTTCGAGCAGATCGGCGAGCAGATCTCGACGCTCGAGCGTCGGGCGATGGAAGCCGAGCGCGAGACCGTCGACCGCTATGTCGCGGCCTTCCTTGCGGACCAGGTTGGGCAGCTCGTCGAGTGCCGGATTACCGGCGTGCAGCCGTTCGGCTTCTTCGCGACCGTCGAGGACCTTGGTGGAGACGGCCTCGTCCTCGCGAAGGACCTCGGCCGCGAATATTTCCGCTACGACGAAGGCGCCAGGCAGCTCGTCGGCGATGAGAGCGGGCAGGTCTATCGCATCGGCCAGCGTCTGACGCTGAGGCTGGCCGAAGCGAATCCGGTCTCCGGCGCACTTCGCTTCGAGCTTCCCGAGGGTAGCTATGGTCGTGCTTCGGCGCCCGTCCGCCGCGACAGAGTGAAGCCCCGCCGCCGCGGACGGCCACCGAACATCCGCCACACCAACCGCAAGCGCCGCTGAGCTGCGGCAGTCGCAACTTTCCGGCGTCAAGCGTATTGGGCCAAGGAAAAGGGAGGTCCCAATGGCCTACAAGATCGCGATCATCGTCGGCAGCCTTCGGGAAGGCAGCTTCAATCGCAAGATCGCGCGGTCGATTTGCGCAATCAGGAACGATGGTCTCGACTGCTCGATGGTCGAGATCGGCGACCTGCCTTTGTACAACCAGGACTATGACGCGCTGCCGAACCAGCCGGAAGCGTACGTTCGCTTCCGTGAGCAGGTGCGCTCGGCGGATGGAATTCTGTTCGTCAGCCCGGAATATAATCGCGGCGTGCCGGGGGTTCTCAAGAATGCGATCGATGTCGGATCGCGGCCGTACGGGCAGAGCGTATGGGACCGAAAGCCGGCCGCGATCGTCACGGTGTCGCCGAGCAGCATCGGCGGCTTCGGCTCGAACCACCAGATCCGTCAGGCCTGCGTGTTCCTCAACATGCCGGTGATGCAGCAGCCGGAAGCCTATCTGGGCCATGTCTCCGACGACAGTTTCGACGAGAATGGACAGCTCAAGGAGGGACCGCTCAAGGACCTGGTGACGAAGCTGGCGTTCGCCTTCCACGACTGGGTCGAGATGATCCTTCGCATGCGGCGGCTGCTCGCCGAGGATGCAGCGCATGCGGCGGAGGAGGCGAAGGCCAGGGAACACGCCTGACACTTGGCGGAAGTTGAACCGGTTTTCTAATCGAAGCGAACCAAGTGGCGGAGGATCGGATGGAATTGCCCTGGCTTTCACGCTGGCAGCCGTATGTGCTCGCGATCCTGAGGATCGTCACCGGCCTGCTGTTCCTCGAGCACGGCCTCTCCAAATATTTCGCTTTCCCGGTGCCGTTCCCGGTGCATCCGCTTCCGCCGATGCTGATGGCCGCGGGTGCGATCGAGCTTATCACCGGCACGTTGGTGACCATCGGCCTGTTCACGCGTCTCGCGGCGTTCGTCGCCTCGGGCGAGATGGCGTTTGCCTATTTCATCGGCCACTTTCCGAAGGGATTCTGGCCCGCTGCCAACATGGGCGAGAACGCGATCCTGCTGTGCTTCATCTTCCTCTACATCGCCGCGGCGGGACCGGGCGCGTGGGCGCTCGACAATTTGAGGACGAGGAACGCGCCGATCAGGTAACCTTCGCTCGCGCCTTGAAGCGCGGCTGGTCCCATTCGCGGGTCGCGAGGATGTCGGCGAGAATTTCCGCCGCTCGCACCACTTCCTCGAAGCGATTGTAGAGCGGACAGAAGCCGAAGCGCATCAGGTCCGGAGCCCGAAAATCGCCGATGACGCCGCGGGCGATCAGCGCCTGCATCACCGCATAACCTTCCGGGTGAGCGAACACGACATGGCTGCCGCGCCGGGCGGGATCGCGAGGGCTGGCAAGGCGCACCTCCGAACCGCAGCGTGCCTCGACTTCGTGTACGAACAGTTGCGATAGCTTGCGCGACTTGGCTTCGATGTCGCTCATTGCGATCCCGTCGAACGTGTCGATCCCGGCTTCGAGCGCAGCCATGGCAAGAATCGACGGTGTGCCGGTCAGGAATTTGAGAATGCCGCCGGCAGGGCGGTAATCGTCGACGAAGGCGAAGGGCTCGGCATGACCCATCCAGCCTTGGAGCGGGTTGGTCAGCTCGTCCTGGAGGCGCTCGGCGACATAGATGAATGCCGGAGCCCCGGCGCCTCCGTTCAGATATTTGTACCCGCAGCCGACCGCGAGATCGCAGTCTGTGCCGTCCAGGTCGAGCTCGACCGCTCCGGCGCTGTGCGACAGATCCCAGACGGTGAGCGCGCCCGCGGCGTGCGCCGCTTCATTGATTGCACGAATGTCGTAGAGTGCGCCCGACCGGTAATCGACATGGGTCAGCAATAGGACGGCGGTGTCGCGGTCGATGGCGCCCAGCACGTCCTCTGGCGCGACCTCATTGACCATCAGCCCGAGCATCTCCGCGAGCCCCTGCGCGACGTAGAGGTCGGTCGGGAAGTTGCCGCTTTGGGTCACGATGGTCCTGCGGCCAGGCCGAGCGCGCATCGCGGCTGCGAGCAATTTGAACAGACACACGCTGGTCGAATCCGCGATCAGCAGCTCATTCGGCTTGGCTCCGATGATAGGCGACAGTTTGGCCGCGATCCGCGTCGGACAGTCGATCCAGCCATGCTTGTTCCAGCTGGCGATCAGGTCTTCGCCCCACTGGCGCTCGACGGTTTCGGCTACCGCGGCCGGCGCAGCCTTGGGCAGCGCTCCCAAGGAATTGCCGTCGAGGTAGATGACTCCCTCCGGCAGGCGAAACCGCTCCCGCGCGAATGCCAATGGATCGGCGCTGTCGAACTGTTCAGCTACTTCACTCATCAAAGGTCAATGTCGCGCTCGGCGTAACCCGGCTCATGCGGCTGCTCTGCAATGACTTCCGCGGGCTTTCCATACTTTAGGCGGTAGAGCGCGTAGACGACTGCCATCATGGCAGCGAGGTCCGGTACCATAAGGCTGCTGAACGCGCGTCCGCTCCAATCGCGCGTGAATGACCAATCGACCTGAGTGATCGCAAAAACGTGGATTGCTATGAAGCTTGCCAACGCAGTCCAGAACCACGGCTCTTTTCGGACCGGC
This sequence comes from Sphingomicrobium sp., assembly GCA_051962455.1. Classification (GTDB taxonomy): domain Bacteria; phylum Pseudomonadota; class Alphaproteobacteria; order Sphingomonadales; family Sphingomonadaceae; genus Sphingomicrobium. The sequence continues at coordinate 6,927 of JBQCCG010000228.1, forward strand.
CACGAAATACGGATTAGCGCCATCATCGCGCCGGCGGAGAGGCCCGCGACGTCGCCCTCGTCTCCGCCGATGAATGTGCCAACGAAGATGGAGACGGCGATCAAGAAACCTGCGAGGATGAGACCTTCCGTTCTGGTCGCTGCCAGGAACGGCGCCTTCGGTGCATCCTCCATTGGCGAAGAAGATCTAAGTTTCACAACTTCGGAAGGGTGACGCCCTTCTGCCCCATATATTTGCCGGCGCGGTCGGCGTAGCTTACCTCGCACGGCTCGTTCCCCTGCAGGAACAGGAACTGGCAAGCGCCCTCGTTGGCGTAGACCTTCGCTGGAAGCGGCGTGGTGTTTGAGAATTCCAGAGTCACATGGCCTTCCCAGCCGGGCTCGAGCGGAGTGACGTTCACGATGATCCCGCAGCGCGCGTAGGTCGACTTGCCGAGGCAGATGACGAGAACATCGCGCGGCACCCGAAAATATTCGACCGTTCGCGCCAGTGCGAAGCTGTTGGGCGGGATGATGCAGACGTCGGTCTTGCGGTCGACGAAGCTGTTCACCGCGAAGTCCTTCGGGTCGACCAGCGCATTGTCGACATTGGTGAAGATCTTGAACTCGTCGGCGACGCGTGCGTCATAGCCATAGGAGGACAGGCCGTAGCTGATGCAGCCCTCCCGCCGCTGCGCCTCGACGAACGGCTCGATCATGCCGTGGCCTTGCGCCTGCTCGCGAATCCAGCGGTCGGACAAAATCGCCATGGCCGATGGCCTAACGAGCCCATCCGAACGCATCAATTTTGCCCGGATTATTTCTGTGGATGAGCGCCTTTTCGAGTTTCCGGCAATTCCTGTGGACGCGCGTTCGATTCGTGCACCGGTTATCCACAAATCGTGCTACTTTCGTTCGGCTTGATGTGGGGCCGCACGAGCTTAGGGAGCCCCCATGGCCGAAGTCATCCGTATCGCCGAGTCTGCGTCAGAAGCTCCTCCGACTCTCCCGCAAAACGTCGAAGCCGAGGCAGCGCTTCTCGGGGCGCTGATGATCGACAACCGGCTGGTCGAGGATGTCCAGCTCAAGCTCAGGCCGCATCATTTCTTCGAGCCGCTGCACGAACGAATCTACGAAGCGATCCTGCGCCTGACCGATTCCAACCGCGTCGCCAATCCGGTGACGTTGAAGCCCTTGTTCGAGGCGGACGAGGGCATGAAGGAAGTCGGCGGCCCAGCCTATCTCGCCCAGCTGACGGGCTCGGGCGCGGCGGTGATCGGCGCCCGCGACTTTGCCGACCAGATCTACGACCTCGCGTTGCTGCGCGCCCTCGTCGGCGTCGGCCGCGATCTCGTGGAAGGCGCGCTCGATACGAGTGAGGACGTTGCCCCCCTCGCTCAGATCGAGCGCGCCGAG
>JBQCCG010000229.1:0-6447 GCA_051962455.1 Sphingomicrobium sp.
GGAACCGTCGTCACACGGACACGTTGCCGATCAGCCGTAACATAGCACAGGAAGCGGCTTCCGATCCCAACCCGAGGTGACGCGATGCACATGTCGAACCACAGCCTGCTGGTCACACTGATTGTGGGCATCGTTGCCGGCTGGCTCGCCGGCAAAGTCGTGCGAGGAGCGGGCTTCGGAATCATCGGCGACCTCCTCGTCGGGATAATCGGCGCCTTCATCGGCAGCTGGCTGCTGCCGCGCATCGGCATCCACCTCGGCACCGGAACAGTTAGCGCGATCGTCAATGCAGCCATCGGCGCGATCGTGCTGCTCCTGGTTATAAGACTGCTCGGAGGCGCTGGCGGATGGGGAAGCCGATGGGGCTGGCGCCGGCGCTGGTAGCAAGCTTCGAATCTACTGTCCTACAGCCCCCTTCTTATGGTTCATCCTGGTGGATGAGCCGCACATCCAAACGCAGCATCCTCTCCGACGAACTCGTCGCCCGCTATTCCGTTACGCTCACCGCGGCAGACCTGCTCGCGTCGCACCCCGGAGTGGACGAGCCCGAGCCGATCGCCTTCACCCCCGTACCGCGCCGGCGCAAGCGCCGCGGCGGCTGGTCGGAGCAGACCCAACGCGACTTCATCGGCTGCCTCCAGCGCACCGGCTCGGTCGCTGCTTCGGCGCGAGCGGTCGGGATGACCGCCAGCACCGCCTATCGCCTTCTGGACACCGACGGAGCGGACAGCTTCGCGGCCGCCTGGGACAGGGCATTCGAGGAGGGACTCCGCCGGCTGCGCGAAAATTCGCTCGATCGCGCGCTCAACGGCGCGCTGGTGCCCGTTTACCGGCGTGGGCGGCTGGTCCGCGTCGAGCATCGCCGCAACGACCGGCTGGCGATCGCTTTGCTCGGGGGACGCAACCGCGATATCGATTGGTATCGCCAGGGCGCGCTCCGGCGGCACGTCTACAAGATGGAGCTGAAGGCCGCGGACGAGGAGCGGGCCGAAGCGAACCGACGCCAAGAGGAGGCGCAGCGCGCTTATGACGACGAGCTTCAGCGCATGCTCGAGAAGGCAAACGCCACGCCTGAGCCGCGGGTCCGCAGGCTCTGACCTCTTAAAGTCACAGCAAAAGCGCCGCTCACCGTGACTTTAGTGACTTTAGCGAGCGGACGAGCCGAAGTGGGGCTTGGCCTTACTTCTTCTTGGCGGAACTGCTCTTGCTGGAGCTGCTCTTGCTCGAGCTGCTCTTCGAGCTGGAGCTCTTCGATCCGCCGGACTTGGACGCTGACTTGGCCATAAGGTCCTCCTTAAGGCCGCTAAAACCGCTCAGGGCGAGGCGCGGTTCCGGGGTGGGGAGACAAGCCCTTGCTACTGTGCTGAATTTCCGGAATCCTGCTGCTGCTCGGAAGTAGGGGGTGAGTGATGCGGAAAGAGGCTTTCCTCGCATTGGCAGCTGCCGTTCCATCGACGGCTGCGCTTGCTCAGCCGACCGAGCCGAGCCCGGCTACGTCGCCCGCGAGCTGGATGTCGATTTCCGATTACCCCGCCGACGCGCTGGCGAAGCATCAGGAAGGGACCGTCGGCTTTGCGCTTCAGGTCGATGCCTCGGGCCAGGTGCGATCCTGCTCGATTACGCAGAGCAGCGGCTATCCGGCGCTGGATGGTGGTACATGCGCGCTCCTCACGAGCCGGGCGAAATTTCAGCCGGCGCGCGATGCCGCCGGCCGCGCCATCGCCGGCACCTTCGCCTCTCATGTGGAGTGGGTCTATCCGAAGTCCGCCCCCGCCGCCGCCTCAGCGCTCGCGCCCGTCGAGCTCCACGGGTTCGATCGTGACGGCTATGGCTCCTCGGTGCTTTCGGTCGATGAAAGCGGGATCATCACGAAGTGCGAGCACGGCGACTCCGGCTATGCAAACATCCCAAGTCCTCCGGATTTCTGCTGGATGTTCCCGGTCGGCTCTCGCTACGGTCCGCCGGCCTTGTACAAGGGCAAGCCGATGAAGCGGCGGATTACGATGAAGCTGGACATCAAGGACCAGAACGTTCCGTAAAATCTCCTGATCGAAGTTCTCATGTTCCCCTATTGTTCTGCGCGAACAAATAGGATACGAATGATTCTTCACGAGGCGGGGCTCGGCCGCCGACTTGACGCTTGAACGGAGGCAGGGGACATGGCAGCGCAGCTCAAAGTCATCGGTAGCAACGCAGTGGAAAATTCCGGAATGGACCGTCAGAAGGCGCTCGAGGCGGCGCTCGCCCAGATCGACCGCGCCTTCGGCAAGGGCTCCGCGATGAAGCTCGTCAGCCGCGAGAAGATCGAGATCGAGACGATCTCAACCGGCAGCCTCGGGCTCGACATCGCGCTTGGCGTCGGCGGCCTCCCGCGCGGCAGGGTGATCGAGATCTACGGGCCGGAAAGCTCGGGCAAGACCACGCTCGCGCTGCACGCCATCGCCGAGGCGCAGAGGGGCGGCGGGACGGCGGCGTTCGTCGACGCCGAGCATGCGCTCGATCCGGTCTATGCGAAGAAGCTGGGCGTCGACATCGACGAGCTGATCGTGTCGCAGCCCGACACGGGCGAGCAGGCGCTCGAAATCGTCGATACTCTGGTGCGCTCCAACGCGATCGATATCCTGGTGGTCGATTCGGTCGCAGCGCTCGTCCCGCGCGCAGAGATCGAAGGCGAGATGGGCGACCAGCTCCCCGGTCTCCAGGCGCGGCTGATGAGCCAGGCGCTGCGCAAGCTTACCGGCTCGATCAGTCGCTCACGCTGCATGGTGATCTTCATCAACCAGGTGCGGATGAAGATCGGGGTCATGTACGGCAACCCGGAAACGACCACCGGCGGCAATGCGCTGAAATTCTACGCCAGCGTGCGCCTCGACATCCGCCGTACCGGCCAGATCAAGGACCGCGACGACATCGTCGGCAACACCACCCGGGTGAAGGTCGTCAAGAACAAGGTCGCGCCGCCGTTCAAGCAGGTCGAGTTCGACATCATGTACGGCGAGGGCGTCAGTAAGGTCGGCGAGATCCTCGACCTCGGAGTGAAAGCAGGCCTGATCGAGAAGTCGGGCGCATGGTTCAGCTACGACAGCGTCCGCATCGGCCAGGGTCGCGAGAACGCCAAGCTCTACCTCAAGGAAAATCCCGACGTCGCCATCCGCATCGAGAATGCGATCCGAGGCCGGACCGAGGAAGTCGGCGAGGCTTTGATGGTCGGCGACGGCGAAAGCGAGTCCGAATTGGCTGAATAGCCGAGCTCCCCAGCGGCGGGCGGAATCGAAAGGCTCCGCCCGCTGCCCTTTGCTCGGCGTGGAACCCGATCAGGCGACTTCCTCGGGAACCGATGGGATGGGATCGGTTCGGGAGCCGCCGATGCGGGCGAACAGCCGCTTCGGTTCGGTCATGACGATCAGCAGGAATCCGCCGGCAGCGCAGAGTGCGGTGCCGACGATGAAGGGAATGGGCGTTCCGTCGAACTGCTGGCCGATCGCATAGCCGATCGCCGCCGCGCCGATGGTCCCGGCCATCCCTTGGACCGACGATGCCGTGCCGGCGATCGCCGCCATATGCTCCATCGCGAGAGTTCCGAGGTTGGACGAAGTGAAGGCGAAGCTCGCCATGGTCAGGCCCTGCAAGAGGATGAACAGCGGCAGGGTTTCGAATCCGGCGAGCGCGACCGCCGCGTGCGCTGCGGTGATCAGCACCATCGCCAGGGCGGCGCTGTGGCCGACCCGCCGCAGCCCGAAGTGACCGACCACCCGCGAATTGAGGTAGGAGGCGACCGCCATCGGAGCCGCGATCGACGCGAACACCAGCCCGATGAGTCTGCCCTCGTGGAAGCTCTCGAAGACGATCTGCTGGAGGGAGGAAATATAAGCGACGAGCCCTGAAAAGCTGACCGTCACCGCCAAGGTATAACCGAGCGACTGCCGCTCGCGAACTGTCTGCAGGATCGCCTCGCCCATTGCGTGCCATTTCAGCGGGCGGCGGAATTCCGGGTGCAGCGTCTCCGGCAGCCGCACAGACGGCCAGATCACCATCACCGCCGAATAGACTGCGAGCACGATGAAGATGGCGCGCCATGATGCGAACAGCAGGATCAGTTGCCCGACATTGGGCGCGAGCACCGGCACCAGCATGAAGGTCATGAAAACGAGGCTCATCACCCGCGCCATCGCCTCGGCTTCGAACAGGTCGCGCACCATCGCGACGACCAGCACTCGCGACGCCGCGGCGGCCGCCCCCATCAGCACCCGCCCGCCGATCAGGACCGGAAAGCTCGGGGCAAAGGCGCACAGCAGCGCGAACACCCCGTAGAGCCCGACTCCTGCCGCCATGATCGGCTTTCGGCCGAACCGGTCGGCGAGCGGTCCCCACAACAGCTGCGTGGATGCAAAGCCGATGAAATAAGCAATCACCACCAGCTGGCGGTCGTTCTCACGCGCCACGTGAAGCGTTTGCCCAATCTCCGGCAGTGCCGGGATCATCGCATCGATCGCGAACGAGTTGAGCGCCATCAGCGCGGCAAGCATCGCCGTCGTTTCGCGAGCGCCGGGCCGCTTCACGCCATCATGAGCCAGTGAGTCGAACATGGGACCGCGCCTGCTGGCCGATTGGCGGATGCCGTGCAACACTGTGGTGGCGAAGGGGGTGAACAGCGATGATTCAGCGTCGGAGTTTCCTGGCGGGTGCGGGTACGCTGGCGGCGGCGATGAGCCTGCCGATCAGCCGGGTGATGGCACAGGCATCGGAGGCGCTGAAGCCGGTGCCACTGCCGCCGCCCATCGGGCAGGCCGAACGGCTTCAGCGAATCGCCAAAGCGCGCGGGCTGATGCAGGCGAACGGCATCGGCTCGGTGATCGTCGAATCCGGGTCGAGCCTCGATTATCTGACCGGAGTCCAGTGGCACCGCTCGGAACGCCTGACGGCGGCGGTGATCCCGGCGCATGGCGACCCCATCATCGTGACCCCGTTCTTCGAAAACCCGTCGGTCAAACAAACGCTGGCGATTCCGGCGGAGATGCGCACCTGGAACGAGGACGAGGACCCGCTGAAGCTCGTCGCCGATTTCTTGCGCGAACGCGGGGTCGCAGCCGATCCGGTCGGCTTTGAGGAAACCGATCGCTATTTCATTTTCGATCGCCTCGCCCGGCAGCTCCCCGGGCTCAAGCCGGTCAGCGCCGACCCGGTGGTCCGCGCGCTTCGGCTAATCAAGTCGCCAGCCGAGCTCGCGCTGATGCAGTCCGCCAACGACGTCACCATCCGGGCGATGCGTCACGCGGGCGAGGCAGCTCGCGCCGGCATGACTCCCGCCGACTATAGTGCCGCGATCGATGCCGCGACGGCCAGGCTCGGCGGTCGTCCGGAATTCTCGCTGGTCCTGATCGACGAAGCCGCCGCGCTGCCACACGGATCGAACAAGCCTCAGATGACCAAGCGCGGGAGCACAGTCCTGTTCGACTGCGGCTGTTCGGTTCACGGCTATCAGTCCGACATCTCACGCACCTTCGTCTTCGGTGCGGCGCCTACTCCCGAACAGCGCAAGGTCTGGAATCAGGTTCATGAGGGTCAGCAGATCGCGATCCGGGCAGCCAAGATCGGCGCTCCGGCGGGAAGCGTCGATGATGCAGTGCGCGCCGCATACGAAAGTTGGGGCTACGGTCCCGGCTACAAGCTCCCCGGCCTGTCGCATCGCACGGGGCATGGCATCGGAATGGATGGCCACGAACCCGCCTACCTGGTTCACGACGACATCACTCCGCTCGCGCCGGGAATGTGCTTCTCGGACGAGCCGGGAATCTATCTTCCCGGCAAGTTCGGCGTCAGGCTCGAGGATTGCTGGCACCTGACGGAGGCCGGACCGATGTTCTTCACCCGGCCGCCGCCGAGCATCGACAATCCGTTCGGTTAGGCCGCTTGGCTGTGCGACGGCGCGTGTGGCGGCTCGATGTCGGGGGGCAGCTCGCGATCGAGCGTGCCTTCCCAGCGGGCGACGACGCTTGACGCGACGGCATTGCCGACGACGTTCGTTGCCGACCGGCCCATGTCGAGGAAATGGTCCACCGCGAGCACCAGCAGCAGCCCCGCTTCGGGAATGCCGAACATCGGGAAGGTCGCTGCGATCACCACCAGGCTCGCGCGCGGCACTCCGGCCATTCCCTTCGACGTGACCATCATCACCAGCAGCATGGTGACCTGCTGCCCGATGGTGAGATGGAGTCCGTAGGCCTGCGCGATGAAGATCGACGCATAGGTCATGTACATCATCGAGCCGTCGAGGTTGAACGAATAGCCGAGCGGCAGGACGAAGCTCGCAATCCGCGCGGGCACGCCGAAGCGGTCGAGCGCCTCGAGCGTCCTTGGATAAGCGGCTTCGGACGAGGCGGTGGAAAAGGCGAGGACGACCGGGTCGCGGATGTAGCGGACGAGATGCCGGGTTCTCGACCCGACAAT
>JBQCCG010000230.1:0-2129 GCA_051962455.1 Sphingomicrobium sp.
CGAGCGACGACCCGTGGAACGAGGAAATTCTCGCGGATGAAGTTGGCGAGGGCCTCCCCGATCCGGTCCTTGTTGCGTGGGATGATCGCCGTGTGTGGAATGGGCAGGCCGAGCGGATGGCGAAACAGGGCGGTTACGGCGAACCAGTCGGCGAGGCCGCCCACCATCGCTGCCTCGGCGAAGGACTTCACATAGGAAAGCGCCGGATATTGATGCTCGAAGGCTCGCGCGAACGCGAAGACGGCGGCCATCACGATGAGCAGACCGGTCGCGACGACCTTCATTCCCTGCGCACCGGGTTGCGCCGGATTGAAGCGGGACAGAGCGCCGTTGGCCATCGCCTTCATTCCGGCTCAATAGCTGAGCCGGGCCGCAGGTTCATCACTCCGCTGGGACGGCGTGCCCGGTCGAATGCGCATCGGCGCCGACGAAGCGATGGAAGATGCGTCCGACCCGGGCCTCCATCGAGATCGCGATCGAGAAATAGGACGGCACGAGCAGAAGCGTCAGCACCGTCGAGAAGAGCAGGCCGCCGATCACGGTGATGCCCATCGGCGCGCGCCAGCTGTTGTCGCCGCTGATCGAAAAGGCGGTCGGAAGCATGCCGGCGACCATCGCGACGGTCGTCATGACGATGGGCTGTGCACGCTTGTGGCCCGCTTCCCAGATCGCTTTGTTCTTCTCCATGCCATGATTCATCATCTCGACGGCAAAATCGACGAGAAGGATCGAGTTCTTCGCCACAATCCCGAACAACATCAGGATTCCAATCAGAACGAAGAGCGAGACGGGTTGGTTCGCAATGTGCAGAGCTATCGCGGCGCCCAACGGGGCAAGCAGCAGCGAGCCCATGTTCACAAACGGGGCGAGGAAGCGGCGGTAGAGCAGGACCAGCACCGCGAACACCAGCAGGACGCCTGAAATCAGGGCAATGGCGAAGTTGAAGAGCAGGGCTGCCTGCCACTTCTGGGCACCTAGATTCATCTTCTGGATGCCTTGCGGCAGGTTCTTGACCGCCGGCAGCTCGTTGATCTTCGCCCAAACGTCGCCCTCGACCACGCCAGGAGCAAGGTCGGCGCCGATCGACAGGCGACGAAGCTCGTTCGAGCGCTTGATCGTGGTGGGCCCGGAGCCGAAGCCGATCTTGGCGACGGACTTCAGCGGGACAGAATTGCCATTCGACGTCGGCACCGGGAGGTTCTCCAGCACCGACAGGTCCTTGCGCGCCTCCTCCGAGAGCGAAACCTGAATGGGGACCTGGCGATCCGACAGGGAGAATTTCGCGCTGTTTTGCTCGATGTCGCCGAGGGTTGCGATCCGCACCGTCTGGCTGAGCGCCGCGGTGGTCACCCCAAGGTCGGCAGCGACGTCGAAATGCGGCGTGATGGTGATTTCGGGCTGGGCGAGATTGCTTCCGACGCGAGGTGCACGAAGGCCCGGCACCGTCGCCATCTCCTTGGCGATCTCGTTCGCGACGGCGTTGAGCTGCACTGGATCCTCACCGCCGAGGTAGAGCATGATGTCACGCGAATCTGCGTCAGGCCCGCCGCCATTCTGGGTCTGGAAGCTGACCCGCGCATCGGGAATCGCAGCGAGCGTCGGCGAGAGGTTCCGCTCGAACTCCGTGCTCTTCACCTTGCGGTCCTTCTTGAGCACGATGTTGACCTGAGCGGTTCCGACGTTCGAGCTCTCGAACACCTGAGCCACTGCTGGATCGCGCCCGACGATGCCCGCAACACGGTCGGTGACCGCTTCCGTCTGGTCCAGCGTGCTGCCCGGCGGCAGGGTGATATTGACCTGCGAATAATCGTCGTTCTGCGGCGGGAAGAATGACTGGGGCAGAGTGCCGAACAGGACCGCGCTCAGCAGGAGCGTGATGAAACCGGCGAAGACCATCGCGAGGCGGTGGTCCTGGAGCCGCGCGTCCCACCGGGCCGCGACGATCGAATACCAGTCGCCAAAGTCGCTCCCTGTTGCCCGCACGAGGAAGCTGATCAACTTGGTGACGCCGTAGGCGGCGGCGCCCCCGACGATCAATGCAAGCACCGCCTTGATGGCGCCGTTCCAGGCAAGCTTCTTCAGCACCATCATGCCAGCCATGGTCCCGCCCAGGAATCCGCCGGTGATAA
>JBQCCG010000231.1:0-10853 GCA_051962455.1 Sphingomicrobium sp.
GTTTTTTTTTAGAAATATACTTTTTTTTTTTTTTTTTTTTTTTCTCTTTCCTCTCCGCCCCCCTCTCCCGCCCCCCCGGGGGGGGGGGGTGGGTTGGCGGTTCCGGGCCCATTTAAGCGGATAGCGAGAGCGGGGGGGCAAAAGGTCACTATCCGAACTGCATAACGCGGCTTGTTCGAGATGGGTTCCGGGCGGCCAAAACTTTTTCAAACTTTTTTGCGTGCAGCCGTAACGAGCCTCACTGGCAACTAAGCGGGAGGAAATACGGGCAAATCAACGCTGTAGCGGCCAAGCTTGCGGTCCAGCGTCGAGCGCAGCTGCTTGGCCAGGCCGGCGACGATCCGTTCGAATTGCATTTTTTCGGGGCGGCCTTCCTCATCTGGTACGAGAGTGGGGCTGGCAAGAGTGAGACGGGCTGTCAGCTCGCTCGTCCGCCGCAGTGAGAGCTCGACCGCGTCGTGCGGCGCGTGGAGCATTGCGTGCTCGATGACTTCGGTGATCAGGAACGCGATCGCGACGGCGACGTCCTGCGTGGTGTAGACGCTGTCCAGTTCCAGATCGATGGTCAGGCCGCGTGCCGATTCGGGAGCGCTGGCACGGAGTTCGGCGGCGAGTTCGCTCAACAGCGGCCTCAACGAGATTCCGCGATTCTCCTCCATTTCCGCGAAGTGGTTTCGGTGGACAATCGACAGCGCGCCCACTCGTCGGCTGATTCCGGCGTAGGCGGCCCGCGCTTCCGGCGTCCCGGCACTCCGGCCATGGATGTTGAGCAATGACGCGATCACCTGGAGGTTGTTCTTCACGCGGTGGTGAACCTCACGCACCAGCCGCCGTTGGCCTTCGAGCGCGCCGACCGTCTCGCGTTCCGACTCTTCGATCTTTGCAATCGTTCGGGCAAAGGCGTTGCGCAGCTCTCTGATTTCTTCGCTCGGTCCCAGTTTGCGTGGCAGCTCGAGGGGGCCCTCGCCGGGCCGATAGGCGATTACCGAATGTTCGAGCCGCTTGAGCGGGCGAATCAACAGGCGCCCGACCAGCGACCAGGTGATCATCGCCGCGGCTACCCACATCAGCAGCGGTAGAAGCAGGAGCAACCGATCGATGGTCCTGATCTTCTCATGGCGAGTCGCCACCCGGACGAAAATATTGCCGTGGCCGATTGGCCACTCGGTGACTTCGAGGGGCTCGTTTGAAGTGGGATCGCCGAGGATCGTGACCTGGCGTGTGGCGTCATGGAGGACGACCCAGCGGATCGCACCATCGGATACAGCTACGGCCGAACGAACGTCACCGAGCGGGATCGCGGTTGTCGCCATTCCCCCGATCACGCCGGCGCGAATCGCAAGCGACTTCGAATCTGGCGCCACGCGGACGCGGATATCGCCGGGTGCGATGATCGGAAGTTCGCCGGTGGCGGGGATTTCCCCCGCCGAGCAGACGGGTTTGCCTTCGGCCGTTTCGAGTTCGAAATTCTGCGCGACTGCCGGCGCAATGGCGAGCGATTTTTGGATGAGGGCGCAGCTGTTGCCGTACTGACCGGCGATCCTGCCATTCGCCGCGATCCGGAGCGCAAGGGCGTTCCGCGCGACCAGGCTTTCGATCGAACGGGCTGCGAGGCGCGCCTGGTCCTCGGTCCGACCCTCGAGCGCCGCATCCGCCTGCCGAATGCCGTTTTCGCCGATCCACGCGAGCGCAATGCCGATCGGCAGGAGAACGGCGGTCAGGATCAGGAGAAGCTTGGCCCCGGTCGGGAGGCGGCCGAATCGATTGGCAAGGCTCATAAAGAGCTGCCCGGGCGCGGCGTTAGGCTAAGTAAGTTTGCCGAGCAGCTTGATAAGATCGTCGGGAACGGTTTCGCGAAGTGTATCGTCATAAACCGAGCGCAGCGCGCGCCCGAGATCGCCGGAGCGCTGCTTTCGCGCGCCGTGGGCAGAAGCCTGGGACTTCTTCGAGCGCCTCGAATCTCCTCCCTCCATGTCGCTCCGCTTCTTGGCACTCAACTCTTAGTCCCCCCTGGCGCGGGTCCTGGCGCGCTCATAATCATCTCACTCAAAGGCGCAACCGGCTCTGTCGGAAGTGCTCCGGGCCGGTACGCTAGGCTCGGCCGCTGCCCGGTCCTATTCGGCGTTGCAGCAACCCCCGGCCCTGCGGGCGGAAACCAAATGGCCGGTCCTTTGTTCCAGAGAGGCTCACATCTCTGGGGGGCGGAGAAGACTGCGTTGGACGGTCCTTCCAGGGTTGCAACAATTTGGACGCGTCGCCAAAGACGGCGCAAATTTGCCCATTCGAGGGAGAATGACCGAATATGTCCCTTGGCCAGGAACTTGCCCCGCATCTGCCGTTTCTCCGCCGTTACGCTCGTGCGTTGACCGGTAGCCAGGCGCACGGCGACGCTTTCGTCCGAGCAACGCTCGAGGCGATTGTCGCCAAGCCCGACGAATTTCCGCGCGACGTCGATCCGCGGCTCGGACTGTACAAGACCTTCCATGCAATCTGGTCGACCGCGAATGTCGAGGAAGGTGAGGAACCGGTTCAGAACCCAACCGGAGCCGAGGGAATTGCGCATGCGCGACTGTCCCGCATCACGCCATTGTCGCGTCAGGCGCTGCTCCTGACCTCCCTCGAGGGTTTCTCTTCGGAAGACACGGCCTATCTGATCGATGTCAGTCCCGCGGATGTCGACTCGCTGGTTGCCGAGGCCCTCGAGGAGATCGAACGCCAGACGCTCGCCGACGTGCTGATCATCGAGGACGAGCCGATCATCGCGATGGATATCGAGACCATCGTTCGTGACCTTGGGCACAACGTCACCGGAGTCGCGGTCACCCGCGACGAGGCCGTCGCGCAGGCGCGGGCGAATCCGCCGGGGCTCGTGCTCGCCGACATCCAGCTTGCGGACGATTCGAGCGGAATCGATGCGGTGAAGGACATCCTCGCGGAATTCTCCGTGCCGGTGATCTTCATCACCGCATTCCCCGAGCGGCTGCTGACCGGAACGAGGCCCGAACCGACATTCCTGATCACCAAGCCGTTCCAGCGGTCGACCGTAAAGGCGGCGATCGCCCAGGCGCTCTTTTTCGACGCGGCGACGGTCCCGGCAGCTTGACCTGAAGCGCTCTCGGAACACGGGTCCACCCGGCGCGTTGGCCGGGGGAACTGTGATTTCGTGACGAAAGTATAATGGCCGAGCCGCACTCCGATCGTCCGATTGTGGAAACGACAACCGAGGCGCGAGAGGGTTCGACACCCGGGGTGACACGTTATGTGCTCATCTTCGGTACGGTGCTGGTGATCATTCTTTTTGTGATCATCGTCTTGGTTGGGCGCTCCTGAGCACCTAGCTTCTGTCACAAATCGCCGTTCATGTTCTTGTCACTCTGGCGCGGCCACGGCTGCGCCTGTCAACGGGTGGGGTCTAGGTTTGACGAAAGCTCACGAAGAGGACCGATCAGCAGCCGCTTCGGCGGAGTTGGTTCCGTTGTCCGACCCGGAGTTCAAGGAGCAGCTCGCGGCGGTCATTCCGCACCTCCGCGCATTCGGCCGTTCACTCTCGGGAAGCCGTGATTTGGCCGACGACCTGGTCCAGGAGACGCTCCTCAAGGCATGGGCGGCGCGCAAGCGCTTCCAGGCGGGCACCAACATGCGGGCCTGGACCTTCATCATCCTTCGCAACCTGTTCCTGAGCCAGATGCGGCGCGCCCGGTTCAAGGGCGAATGGGACGAAATCACCGCCTCCAAGATCCTTGCTGCCCCGGCGAGTCAGGATCGGCACATCGAGCTGGGCGACATGCAACGCGCACTGATGCATCTGCCGCAACCGCAGCGCGAGGCGCTGATCCTCGTCGGCGCAGGCGGATTTGCTTATGAAGAAGCCGCCGAGATTTGCGGCTGTGCGGTCGGGACGATCAAGAGCCGAGTCGCGCGCGGCCGAGTCGCGCTGGAACAGCTGCTGTCGAGCGGCAAGCTCCCTTCGCGCCGCCAGCATCGGACCGATCCGGACAAGTCGGCGCTTCAGACGATCATGGGCGAGGTGGACGAGCTCAGCCGCGACCACGAGTGAATCGGGCTGTACCCCTGCGAAGGCAGGGGGCCAGATCGTTCTCTTGGGCTGGGCTCCTGCCTGCGCAGGAGCACATTTGAGTCAGTTCAGCTTGCGCAGAAGCTCGGCGAAATCGCGATCGCTCGGCTCGTTCGCCGCAGCCTCGAAGGCGCGCCGGAGCGCGGCCGTAATCCCGGCATAGGTCGGCGGAAAGTCGACCTGGATGATCCGACGGTCCATGCTGCTCAGTTCCGACGCCGAGACAGATTCTCGCTCCAGCTTCATTATGATTGCAAACGACCGACCGGTCCCCGAGGTTGCGTGCAGATGATCCCCGAAACGACCGAAAACCGCCGATGAGCCGGCAATTTCCCGCCCGAATCAGGAGCGACGCGCTGCAGCGTGCGAAGGAGCATTCACCCTTCCTGCGCGGTGCCATCGCTGCGAGCGGGGAGCTGGTACAGGAATTTCTCGAGCGGGGAACCGATCCCGCGGTGGAGCGTGCGCTGAGGGCGGCGGGCGAGACCATCGAGAGCCGCCTGCGCAGGCGGCGATACGGCCTTGCCCTCGCGGTTGCGCTTGGCGACCTGTCCGGTGAGCTGTCGCTCGAACAGGTGACTCGCCATCTGTCGGATTTCGCCGATCGCGCGATCGACGAGGCGCTCGCCGCCGCGATTGCAGAACGAGTGCCGGGGGCGACGCGGCGCGGTTTCGCCGTCATCGCCATGGGCAAGCTCGGCAGCCATGAGCTCAATTATTCGTCGGACGTGGACCTGCTGCTGCTGTTCGACCCCGACACGCTGCCGAGGCGCGAGCGCGACGACGCCGGCGAAGCGGCGGTCCGGATCGGCCGTCGCCTGATCGAGATTCTGCAGAAGCGAACCGAGGACGGCTATGTCGAGCGCGTCGACCTGCGGCTTCGGCCGTCGCCCGAAGTCACCCCCATTGTGCTGTCCGTGAACGCGGCGATCTCTCATTACGAGTCGAGCGCCCTTCCGTGGGAGCGCGCCGCCTTCATTCGCGCTCGCGCTGCGGCTGGCGACATTGAGCTCGGACAGCGGTTCCTCGACGCAATTCAGCCGTTCGTCTGGCGCCGGTCGCTCGATTTCGGAGTGATCGAGGAGGTTCGGCAGATCTCCTCCCGAATCCGCGACCATTTCGCTCAGGGTGCGCATATCGGCCCCGGTTACGATTTGAAGCGCGGCCGCGGCGGAATCCGCGAGGTCGAATTCTTCGTCCAGATCCAGCAGATGACCCACGGTGGCCGCGATGCATCGGTGCGAGTGCCTGCGACTCTCGACGCGATCCGGGCCTTGGTCGCGGCTGGGCGCTTGGACGAGGACAGCGCCCGCGATCTTGCTGACGCGTATCGGCTGCTGCGCACGATCGAGCACCGGGTCCAGATGGTTGACGATGCGCAGACCCACCTTATTCCGACGATGGCCGACGCGCTCGACAATGTGGCGCAACTTCATGGTCTTGCCGCCGGACCCCAACTGATCGAGCTGCTCCGGCCGAAGGTCGAGCGCGCCGGCGAAATTTTCGACAGCCTGTCTCCCGACGAGCGGCGGCAACTGTCGAACGATCCGCAGATCCTCAGAGCGGAGCTTGCCGAGCTTGGATTCAACGACGTCGAAAGCGCTGCGCGTCATGTCGCCCACTGGCGCTCGGGCAAAGCGCGGTCGCTTCGCTCGCCCGCCGCGAGCCAGGCGTTCGAAGCCATGCTCCCGGGCTTGCTGCAGGCGATTGCGGCGGGCGCGGACCCCGATCATGCGCTGAACCGGCTGAGCGACATCGTCGAACGGCTGTCGAGCGGCGTGAACCTGTTCCGCTTGCTTGAGGCACGGCCGCCGCTGGTTCAGCTGCTGGCCAAGGTGCTCGCCCACGCCCCAGCGCTCGCCGATCAGCTTGGAAGACGACCGGAGCTGTTCGAGGGTCTATTCGACGCCTCGAGCTTCGCAATGCCGCCCGATGCGGCGGACTTTGCCGCACTACTCACCCGAACGATGCAGGGGCACCCCTACGACATCGGGCTCGATCGCGCGCGCCGGCTGGTGAACGAGCGCCGCTTCGCGCTCGGAGTCCAGCTGATCGATCGCCGGCGCGACCCGCTCGAAGTTACGGAAGGCTATTCGCGAGTCGCCGAAGGGGCGCTCGTCGCCCTCGGCGACGCTGCAAGCGGAGAGTTTCAGAAGACTCATGGAGTTTTTCCAGGCGCAGAGCTCGCCGTGCTCGCACTCGGCCGGTTCGGTGGACATTCGCTCACCCACGCGTCCGACCTCGACCTCATTTACTTGCACACGGCCACGGAGGGCGTGTCGAACGGCAGGAAGCCCCTTGGGCCGAACGATTATTTCAACCGGCTCGCCAGCCGCGTCACCGCAGCCCTAAGCGTCCCGACGGCTGCGGGTCCGCTCTACGACGTCGACACCCGGCTCCGGCCGGGCGGCGCAAAGGGCATGCTCGTGGTATCGCTCGACGCATTCGAAGAATATCAGCGGCACGAGGCGTGGACTTGGGAGCATATGGCGCTGTGCCGAGCACGCCCGGTGTTCGGCTCAGCCGAGGTTCGCGAGCGGATTTCCGCAATGATCGATGAAATTCTGCGCATGCCCCGCGACTTCGCCACGGTTGCGGCCGACGCAGTGAAGATGCGGGCGGAGATGGAGCGCCACAAGCCGGCTCGCGGCGCGCTCGACGTCAAGCTCGGTCCTGGTGGTCTCGTCGACCTCGAGTTTGCGGTGCATGTGCTCCAGCTGACAACACATGTCGGATTGAAGACTCGTCTGGAGGACGCGCTTGAATCGCTCGAAGCGGAATCTTTGGTGCCGGCAACTATTGTCGACTCGCTAAAGTTGCTCTCCCGCATGCTGGTCATGATGCGTCTCGTGGCGCCCGGCACGGTCAAGCCGGAGCCGGAAACGTGGCAACTCGTCGCGGAAGCTTGCGGCGCGCCGAGATGGGACGTGCTTCTTGCGGAGCATGACTTGGCGCGGCAGAGGATCGCCGAGCTTTGGAACGGCATCAAGCAAAGGGCAGGATGATGATCGAGGAAGGCGGCAAGGCACCGGCAGTCGAGGCGACGGCGAGCGACGGAAGCAAGGTCAACCTCGCGTCACCCGGGCAGCCGCTGGTGCTTTATTTCTACCCGAAGGACGACACGTCGGGCTGCACGCGCGAGGCGCAGGATTTCACCGCCCTCGCGCCCGAGTTCAAGAAGGCGGGGGTTCGCGTCGTCGGCGTCTCGCGCGACCCGATGAAGAGCCATGAGAAATTCATCGGAAAGTACAGCCTCGCCGTGCCGCTCATCTCGGACGAGGACGGCCGCATTTCCGACGCGTTCGGAACCTGGGTCCAGAAGTCGATGTACGGCCGTAAATATATGGGGATGGAACGCGCCACCTATCTGATCGGCGCCGACGGACGCGTGCTGAGGGCATGGCGCAAGGTGAAGGTGCCCAGCCATGCCGAGGAAGTGCTGAAGGCAGCGCGGGAGATTGCGGCGACTTAACTCCTCCCTGCGAGCGCATCTCGTGGGGAGGGGGACCGGGCAGCGAAGCTGCACGGTGGAGGGGCCCCTCCGACAGCCTTCGGCTGCCACCTCCCCATTGCTTCGCAACAGGGAGGAGGTTGGCATTCACCCCGCGAGCGACTTGATGATCATCTCCCAGTAGACCACGTCGTCGTACATCGCGCGCACCGGAATGCGCTCGTCGAGGCCGTGGGCGCGATCGTCGATCGGCGAAATCCCCCAGCTGCCGTCGATGTCGTAAACGGGAATTCCCTGCGCGCGGAAGAACGAGCCGTCGCTCGCTCCCCGCGCCATCTCCGGATACACGTCCATGTCGGGACCGAGGACATGGTGGATTGCCGCTGTCACCGCGTTCAGCACGTCGCGGCGCAGGGGAGAGGCCGGCGTGGGTTGGCCGATGAAGTTCGGATCAGGCGTAACCTGCACCTTCGGACCGGCCACCTGCTGCAGCTCGGCCTGGATAGCCGTGGGCTGAACGCCGGGAAAAATGCGGCAATTGACCGTCGCGGTCGCGCTTTGCGGGAGTGCGTTGTCGGCGTGGCCGGCCTGGAGCATCGTCGCGACACACGTCGTGCGCGTGAAGCCCACCTCGAGTGGGTTGGCGTCGATTGCATCCGCAGCGGCGCCGTCGTTCGGGTTGGCGAGCCAGGCGCGAATCTGCCGACCGAGCGGGGAGTTGCCTTCCTCCTTCGCGCGATGCTCGAAATAGCCCCGCGTCGTTTCATTGATCATCGGCTGGAACCGGTGCGCCTGCAGCCGCTTCAAGGCATCTGCAAGATCGTAGATCGCGTTGTCCGGACGCGGCTCGGAACTGTGGCCGCCAGGATTGCGTGCGGTGAAGAAATAGGTTTGGAACGTCTTTTCAGCGGTCGAAATGGTGCAGCCGAGCGGCCGGAACTGCTCGTCATAAGACGCACAGCCGCCGTCGGCATTGAGGCCGAACTCTGCATCGGTGAGGTTGCGCCACTTGGTCGAGCCGAGGGTTGCACCGACCCCGCGCGTCTCTTCGTCGCCGCTGTAAAAGAAGATGATGTCGCGGTCCGGCTTGAACCCTTCCGAGATCAGCTTCACCGCCGCCATGGTCGTGGCGACGTCGCCATTTTTCATGTCGCTGGTGCCGCGCCCGTAGAAATAGCCGCCTTCCTCGCGGAACTGGAACGGATCGTATTTCCAGTCGGAGCGCTTGGCCTCGACCACGTCCATGTGGCCGAGAATCAACATCGGCTTCTTCGTGGCATGCGGCGAGCGCCAGCGGACGATCAGCGCTTCGGTGTGATCGCCGGGAAGCGCTTCGTATGGCATGAAGTGAATGTCGGCGTCGGGAATGCCGGCGGCGCGGAACTGGTCCGCAAGCAATTTGGCGACTGCCGGAACCTGGCCGCGATTGTGGACGCTGGGAATTTCGATCGCCTGCTTGAAAAGCGCGCGCGTCTTCGTCTGCCAAGCGGGCGGTAGCTTCGTCGGAACGCTGCGCGGGTCGGTTGCTGCGGCGGCGGACGCGGCGGTGAGGGCAAGCAGAATGGCGGCCAGTTTCGTCTTCATAGGGTCTCCGGGAATTTGGACGACACGCTAAGGCGACCCGCACCGGCGTCAAGGTGGGTTACTGATGCTGCTCGAGCGATCGGTAGTAGCTTGCGAGCACATCGAACGCTTCCTTGCGAACGCCGGTCTCGGATTCGAGGCCCTTGCGGTTCCAGCCCTGCTGATAGATCGGATGCTGGCGGTTCGGCGAACGGAAGTCCTTCAAGATCCAGGGTGACATGCCGCGAAGGAACGGCACTCTCGAGGTTTCGGCGAGGGTCTGCCGGTAATATTCGGCCTGGAACTCCTCGCTGAACTTGTGCGGACTGGTGGGATCGTCGTGGTAGCCGGCAAGCGCGCCCGCGCCGAGCTCGGAAAAAATCAGCGGCTTGTCCACCGGCTCGCGCCACTCGATCGACGGCAGCGACGATAGCGGGTCCGGCGTGTACCATCCGTTGTACGTGTTCGCCGCGAGCACATCGAGATCAGGGGCGATGGGATCGTCGATCGTCTGCACATTGCCCTTGCGGCTCGCCAGCAACGCGGCGCTGACGAGGCGCGTGTCGTCGAGCCGATGCGCATTGGCGATCAACTTGCGGAGGAACGCATTGCGCGCATCGCTGACGGGCGTTTCGTTGCCGACGCTCCAGATGATGATCGACGCGCGATCCCGATCGCGAAGGATCGATTCCGTCTGCATGCGGAGCGCGGTTTCGAGCGTCTTGGGGTTGGTGAAATCGACCACCCAGTACACCGGGATCTCGCTCCACACGAGCAGGCCGAGCTCGTCGGCCGCGCGAAGCATCGTCTCAGGGTGGGGATAATGGGCGAGCCGGACGTAATTGGCGTGAAGTCCCTGCTTGGCCTCCGTCAGCAGGGCGCGCGCCGCCTCCGGAGTAATTGCGCGCGTCGGATCGTCGCCGAATTCCTCGGCATGGATTGAAATTCCGCGGAGAAAGATCGGTTTTCCATTCAGCAATATCTCATGCCCCCGGACCTCGATCGTCCGGAAACCCACCCGGTCGTTGAGCACGTCAGCGCCAGACTCGAACTGCACGGCATAAAGCGTCGGCCTTTCAGGCGACCACCGACTGAGCGAGCGCGGCACGGCAGCAACCGCGGTCCAGCTTCCGTCGGGACCCGTACGGCCCGATAGCGCAAATCCGAGCGCCGGAATGGCGACGCGGATCGGTGCATTGGCCGCCGCAGGTCCGTCGAGATTCGCCGTTACTGCGATCCGACCGTCCCGCGTCAGGCGAATCCACGCATTGGCGATGTAGGTTTCCGGCGTGAAGATCAGCGACACCGGCCGGGTGATTCCGCCGTAATTCTCCCAATCGGTGCTCGGCGGCGGCACGTCCGCGGCGGTTCGCTTCGAATCCGCGCCGACGGTCAGCCGATTGTCGCCGTCGCGCAGCAGCTTCGTTACCTCGAAGGCGAATGGGGTGAAGCCGCCCTCGTGCGCGCCCAGATATTTGCCGTTCAGCCAGACCTCGGCGCGATAATCGACCGCTCCGAAGCGGAGGAACGCGCGCTTGCCGGGCTCTGGATGAACGGTGAAATGGCGCTGGTTCCAGACCAGACCGTCATAGTGCCGCATCTCGGGCGAATAAGTCAGGAACGACTGCGGCAAATGCACCACCGGTGACCGGTCCATGTCGAATTCGTACAGCGCCTTCGGATCGTGCTTCATCGCCTCGGTCACGTCGAAGTCGCTGTAGCGACGCGCAGTCGGCGAAGGGGCCTCGTTGTGAAAGTTCAGCA
>JBQCCG010000232.1:0-13941 GCA_051962455.1 Sphingomicrobium sp.
TGCGAAACAGGCGACTTCAACGAACGCTACCTGCACCAGGACGTCTGAAGGCCGCCTTCCCGATTGGAACGGGGCGATCAGGCCTGATGAATGGCCTTCACCACCTGGTAGCTCTCGAGGCCTTCCTTGCCGCCCTCGGAGCCGAAACCTGAGTCCTTGACCCCGCCGAACGGCGTGTCGGCGCCGCTGATCGCGAAGGTGTTGATCCCGACCATTCCGCTCTCGACGAGGTCGCCGATCAGGTTTGCGCGGCGGCCGTTCTCGGTGAAGGCGAAGGCGGCGAGGCCATAGGGCAGGCGGTTGGCCTGCTCGATTACTTCCTCGAACGTGTCGAACGGGCGGCTGACCGCGACGGGGCCGAACGGCTCGTCGTTCATGATGTTCGCTTCGTTGGGCACATCGGCGAGCAAAGTCGGCTGGAAGAAGAAACCGCTTGTCCCGCGCTCACCGCCGGCGAGGACCCGCGCGCCCTTGGCCTTGGCGTCCTCGACGAGCTGCTCGATCGCGTCGGGACGGCGCTGGTTGGCGAGCGGGCCCATCTTCACGCCCTCCTCGAGCCCGTTTCCGACCTTCACCTTTTGGGTGCGCTCGGCGAAGCCCTTGACGAAGGCGTCGTAGATACCGCGCTGGACGTAGAAGCGGGTGGGGGAAACGCAGACCTGTCCAGCGTTCCGGAATTTCTGCGGGACGACCATGTCGAGCGTCTTCTCGAGGTCGCAATCGTCGAAGATCAGCACCGGCGCATGTCCGCCGAGCTCCATCGTTACCCGCGTCATACTGTCGGCGCAGAGGCGCATCAGATGCTTGCCGACTGCGGTCGAGCCGGTGAAGCTGACCTTGCGGATGACTCGGCTGGCGATCAGCGTCCTGCTGATGAGGTCGGCGTCACCGTGGACCAGCTGCGCGACGCCGGCCGGAATGCCCGCGTCAGCGAGCGCTCGGAACAGCTCGGTCGCAACTCCAGGGGTCTCGTGCGGCGGCCGCGAGATCACGGTGCAGCCGGCAGCAAGCGCGGCGCTGACCTTCTTCGCCAGCAAATAGATCGGGAAATTCCACGGCGTGAAGGTCGCGGTCGGGCCGACCGGCTGGCGGATCACCCGGCTGAGCTGGCCGGCGGGACGGACGAGCGTGCGGCCATAATCGCGCTTGGCATCCTCGGCATACCAGTCGAACAATTGCGCAGAGGCAAGTGTTTCCAGCCTGGATTCGACGAGCGGCTTGCCCTGTTCCTGGGTCATCGTGCGGGCGATCGCGTCGGCGCGCTCGCGCAGCAGCTGCGCCGCCTTGTGGAGGATCGCACCGCGCTTCTCGACATCGGTGGAGCGCCACTCGGGCCAGGCACGCTCGGACGCCGCCAGCGCTTCGTCGAGATCGGCCTCGGTCGCATAAGGCACTTCGGCGATCGGCTGCGCGTCCACCGGGTTGACGACGGTGTGGCCAGCATCGGCCGATTTCCACACACCGTCGATGAAGTTCTTGAGGTCGGTTTCGTATCCCATGCGCGGCCAGATAGGCTTGGGTATCCCCTCCCTGCAAGGGAGGGGCTGGGGGTGGGTGCTTCTGAAGCGGCTCGATGCCGCGAAAGAAGCGCGCTCAAGGGCATTGAGCCCTTTCGCTTGCAACCCACCCCTGCCCCCTCCCTTGCAGGGAGGGGAGAATTGCCGCTACGCGCTACTGACAAAGGAGAAAGCAAGCTTATGACCAAGCAGGAGCTCGTCGAGCGGATGCAGCAGGGGCAGGCGTGGATCCCGGGCAAGCGAGTCAAGATCGACTTCGGCGGGGATCAGGGCGCGATCATGCTCGACGGCGCGGCTCAGCAGGTCAGCGAGGAGGATGGCGCCGCGGATACGACGATCAAGATCGGCTGGGACGACTGGCAGCAGATGGCCGCGGGCCAGCTCGACGGGATGACGGCGTTCATGATGGGCAAGCTGCGCGTCGAAGGCGACATGTCCAACGCGATGCAGCTCCAGGGCGTCTTGTCGAAGCTCAAAAGTTGACGTCCTCCCCTCCCTCGCAGGGAGGGCGTCGAGGGGTAGCTCCGCGAAGCGGTCTTGCAACGGCAGAGCTTTCGGGCTTTTGAGCCCTTCAGCTCTCACCCAGCCGTGGCCCCTCCCTTGAAGGGAGGGGAGTGAGGAGACGGAATGCAGAAAATCTATCCCAACGCTGAAGCAGCGCTCGACGGGCTGCTGTTCGACGGAATGACGATCGCGGCGGGCGGCTTCGGCCTGTGCGGAATCCCCGAGCGGCTGATCGACGCGCTCGTCGCCAGCGGCGTCAAGGACATCACCATCGCGTCGAACAATTGCGGGATCGACAATGAAGGCCTCGGCAAGCTGCTGAGGACCCGGCAGATCAAGAAGATGATCAGCTCCTACGTCGGCGAGAACAAGGAGTTCGAGCGCCAATTCCTCGCGGGCGAGGTCGAGGTCGAGTTCACGCCGCAGGGCACACTCGCCGAGCGGATGCGCGCGGGCGGAGCGGGAATCCCGGGTTTCTACACCAAGACCGGCGTCGGGACTCAGGTCGCCGAGGGCAAGGAATTGAAGGAGTTCGACGGCGAGATGTACGTTCTCGAACGCGGAATCCGCGCCGACATAAGCGTGATCAAGGGCTGGAAGGCGGACGAGACCGGCAACCTGATGTTCCGCAAGACGACGCGGAATTTCAACCTTCCGGCGGCCACCTGCGGCAAGGTCTGCATCGCCGAGGTCGAGGAGATCGTGCCGACGGGTTCGCTCGACCCCGACTGCATCCATCTGCCGTCGATCTTCGTGAACCGGCTGATCGACGGATCGCCCTACGACAAGAAGATCGAGTTCCGCACCGTCCGGGAGCGCGAACCGGCGTGAAGCCTGTCTTGATCGGTGTTGCGGCTGCGCTCCTGGCGGCTCCGTTGGCTGCACAGGCGCCGGCGGGCGCTCATCATCCGCCGCCGATCACAACCGTCGGCAGAGTCATTCCGGCACCCGCGGGTAACCCGCCGGCCAGCATGCAATGGCTCTACGGGTCGGGCGAGGCGGCGGCGCTCAGCTTCTCGGCCTATCGGGCCTTTCAGAATTATGCGGTGGCGATGGCCCGGCACCGGCCAAGAGACAGCGTTGTTCTTGCGCCGGACGCGACCCTTCGCACTCCCCGGTTCGTGCCGTGCGGCAGAAAACCGCTCGCTGTCGTGCTCGACGTCGACGAGACCGCGCTTCTGAACGTCGGTTACGAATATGATCAGGCGGTGCAGAACCGCGCCTACGATCCGAACCGCTGGTCCGATTGGGAACGCACCGGACTGCGCGAGATGCAGACCGTGCCCGGTGCAGTGGTTGCGCTTCAGGCCATTCGCGCCGCGGGAATCAAGGTGATCTTCGTCTCCAACCGTTCGCTCGAGAATGTCGCCTACACCGAGTTGGCTCTCGATGCGGCTGGCCTTGGACCTGCGCGCCACCTCAAGGAGCTGTTTGTCACGGGTGATGCGCCAGGGGGCTCGGCCAAGGACCCGCGCCGGGCGCTGGTGGCGAGCCGCTATTGCGTCGTGGCGATGGCCGGCGACCAGCTCGGCGACTTCTCCGATCTGTTCAATTCCAACGAAGCGCCCGTGCCCGCTCGTCGAGAAATGGCCGAGGGCTGGCATATCTCACGGCTGTGGGGGAATGGATGGTTCGTCCTTCCCAACTCGGTCTACGGAACGGGGGTGAAGGGCGATTTCAACGACGTTTTTCCGATTGATCGCTGGACCGATCCGGCTGGAGGACAGTGATGGCGATTGCGGTCGAAACAAACCCGCACGCCGCAGGGAGCGTGAACTAGTGTTCCGAAAGAAGAGCAGATCTCTTGCGGAGCTCGACATTTCCAATTGTGGCAGCTTGTTGAGCAGGTCACGGGAATTCTTGCGCATGTGGGTGGACGCAGAAGGACCGGTAACCTGCCTTATCAATCCGCAGCCCATCGGCAGTGACGCTTTCGTTTTCGGAATCGCACTGGCAGATTGCGTCAGACATGGTGCCAAAGCGTTTTCAAAAGCGACTGGCATTTTGGAATCCGAGGCGGAAGCACGGATTTGGGCAGGACTCGATGCGGAGCGATCCTCGCCGACCGATCAGCCAATTGACCTCTCAGACAAGGGAATACTCAATTGATGGCCACGCAAGTTGAAACCAAGGGCTGGACCCGCGACCAGATGGCGGCGCGCGCCGCGAAGGAGCTTCGCGACGGCTATTATGTGAACCTCGGCATCGGCATCCCGACGCTTGTCGCCAACCACGTGCCGCCCGGAATGACCGTCACGCTGCAGAGCGAGAACGGAATGCTGGGCATCGGCCCGTTCCCCTATCCCGATCAGGTCGACCCCGACCTGATCAATGCCGGGAAGCAGACCGTCAGCCAGCTTCCGCAGACCAGCTTCTTCGACAGTGCGACAAGCTTCGCGATGATCCGCGGGGGGCACATCGACCTCGCCGTCCTCGGCGGGATGGAGGTCAGCGAGAAGGGCGACCTCGCCAACTGGATGGTGCCCGGCAAGATGATCAAGGGCATGGGCGGGGCCATGGACCTCGTCGCGGGGGTCAAAAAGATCATCGTGGTGATGGAACATGTCTCCAAGAACGGCGACCCGAAGTTCATTCCCGAATGCACGCTTCCGCTGACTGGCAAGAACGTCGTCGACATGATCATCACCGATCTCGCGGTGTTCCAGCGGCCGGACCACGACAGCCCCTTCAGGCTGGTCGAGCTCGCGCCGGGCGTCTCGCGCGAGGAAGTGCGCGAGAAGACGACGGCGGAATACGAGGAATAAGTTTCCCCTCCCCTCGATGGGGAGGGTCAGGGGTGGGGTGATGTTGATCTCAGGTCCGTGCAGATGAAGAACTCACCCCCTCCCAATCCCTCCCCCATCAAGGGAGAGGGTTAGATGCGCGCCCTTCTCTCTTTTGAACCCGGTGGACCGGAGACCCTTCGGATCGAAGAAGTACCAGAGCCGGTCCCCGGACCCGGCGAGCTCCTGGTGCGCGTGCGGGCCTGCTCAATCAATTATCCCGACGTCCTGATCATCGAGGACAAATACCAACTGAAACCGCAGCGGCCGTTCGCGCCGGGCGGCGAGATCGCCGGTGAAGTGATCACGGCAGGCGAGGGGGTCAGCGGCTGGTCGGTGGGCGACCGGATGATTGCCGTACTGGGGTTCGGCGGCCTCGCCGAGCAGGTCATCGTGCCGGCGGACCGCGCCATCCCGCTCCCGCCCAGGCGCAGCTTCGAAGAAGGCTCGGCGCTGCTGATGACTTATGCGACCGCCATCCACGCGCTGGTCGATCGCGGCAGGCTTGAGGGAAGACAGACCCTGCTGGTGCTCGGCGCGGCCGGAGGCGTTGGAATGGCGGCCGTCGAGGTCGGCAAGGCGCTGGGCGCGCGGGTGATCGCCGCCGCATCTTCCGAGGAGAAGGCGGACGCTACACGAAATGCGGGCGCGGACGCCTCCGTCGTCTATCCGGCGGGCGAGATCGATCCGAAAGCCCTCTCGCAGCTGTTCAAGGATGCAGTCGGCCCGTCCGGCGCGGACGTGATCCTCGATCCCGTCGGCGGCGCCTACAGCGAGGCGGCGCTCCGAAGCATCGCCTGGGAGGGGCGCTTTCTCGTCGTCGGCTTCCCGGCCGGAATCGCCAAGCTTCCGCTCAACCTCACCCTGCTCAAGAGCTGCGACGTGTGCGGCGTCTTCTGGGGCGGCTTTCTCGCGCGGGAGCCGAAGCGCAACGCGGCGCATGTCGAGCAACTGTTCAGCTGGTGGGACGAAGGGAAGATCGCTCCCAAGATCAGCGCCGTCTATCCGCTGGAGCGCGCGGGCGAAGCGATCGCCGCCCTCCGCGACCGCCGGGCAGTCGGCAAGCTGGTGGTGCAGCTGTGAAGCTCTGGGACAAGCTCGAGCCGTGGCGGGCGAGCCGGACCGCGCGCGCCTTGTTCTGGGCCGCGGCGCTGTTCGCCTTCGTCATGGCCGTGCTTCCGCACCCGCCGCACATTCCGGGTAATCCCAACGACAAGCTGCAGCACGTCACGGCCTTCGTGACGCTCTCGCTGCTCGGCAGCTTCGCTTACCCGGCGATGCCGCTGATCGTTCTGCTGGTCAGGCTTTCGATCTTCGGCGCAGCGATCGAGGTCATCCAGGCGATCCCGGTGCTCCACCGCGACAGCGACTTCTGGGACTGGGTCGCGGATACCGTTGCCGTCGGCGTTGCGCTGCTGATTGTTCGCTGGTGGCGGTTACGCCGTTAGCGTGGAAGGTGCTGAAGCCAATCCACAACGGCTTCCGAAAGCGCGATGCGGTGATCGGAGAACGAATGATCGGTGTCCATCTGGATTGCGGTGACGAGCGCGCCCGCCGAGTTCATTGCGTCGGTCACCGGCCGGTCTCGGTCGCCAATCCCGTGCCGTGCGGTAAGCATGAGAACGGGAAGCCCGCGGTAATGGCTTGCCGCCTTGACCAGATCCCATCTCGAGATGTTGGCCACCGCCTCCTCAGCGACGGTCTCCGGCGTCGCGCCGTGCAGCGAATTGCCGAAATCGTCGAAGCCCTTGGCCATTGCCTCGCGAGTGACCGCGCCCTTGCTTGTTCCACCACCGCCGATGTTCCAGGGATCGATAAGGATCAGTCCTTCAAGGCCCGTTGCCGATGCCGCCGTCATTGCCGCTGTCGCGCCGCCCATCGAATGGCCGGCGAGAACGATGTGCCTCGGATCGATGCCGAACTTAGCGCCAGCCGGAGATCGCGTGAAATCGAGCGCCGCCACCGTGTCCTCCATCGCATTGCTGATCGAGAAATCGCCCGGTGAGCCCCAGGCACCACGATAGGTGAAGGTCAGTACATCCCAGCCAGCGCGGCGGATCGCCTGAGCGAGATCGAGATTGCGCTCATTGCCGGGCAGTCCATGCATCAGGATTACCGTCGGGTGCGGCCCCTTGCCGCTGGCGACGAACAAAAGCGCGTTCATGCCCAGGCCGTGAGACGGGATCAGAAGCTGCTGAAGGCGCGCGGGATATGCCGAATCGCGCGGAGGATCGGTAATTGCCGCGTTTGGGCCCGGCGCAGCGCCCGGGTTCGTCGCCTGGATCGCCAGCAGTGCCGCTCCGATCAAGTATAGCATGCGCATCGGCTGTCTCCCCATTGCCGTTTGCCTCAACTAGTCTCTTCGGCCGTGCTGTCCATCGCTGGACGCAGAGCGATCGGCTCCCTATTTCCAGCCGCACATGGACAAGGGAATTGCATGACCCAGTTCGACGACCGCGAACGCGCCTTTGAATCGAAGTTCGCGCATGACGAGGAAATGAAATTCCGCATCACCGCCCGGCGCAACCGGCTGCTCGGCCAATGGGCTGCGCGGAAGATGGGCCTGTCTGAAGCGGAGGCGGATTCTTACGCCAAGGACGTGGTTCGCTCCGATTTCGAGGAAGCCGGCGATCACGACGTGATCCGTAAGGTGCTTGGCGACCTCACGGCGGCCGGCGTCGATTGCGACGAGGAGACTGTCCGCGCGGCGCTGAGAAACAAGGAAATCGACGCCCGCCGGCAGATCATCGAAAGCACCAATCTCTGATGCCGATGCGCGCCGACGAGATCGAGCGGATGATCAAGGCATCGATTCCCGACGCCGAGGTGACGATCCGCGACCTCGCCGGCGACGGTGACCATTATGCTGCGCGCGTGGTCAGCAAGAGCTTCGAACGAATGAGCCGGATCAGGCAGCACCAGGCGGTCTATGCGGCGCTTGGGGGGCGAGTAGGGAGCGAGCTTCACGCACTGCAGCTTGAGACTGCGGTGCCAGAGGGTCTGCACCCGCAGTCAGCGAGGCCGTGATGCTGACGAAAAAGCGACTTGGGAGTGAGCAAGTGAAGCGGAATAGCAGAGACTATTTGGCAAACGAGCGAGCGCTCCAGGGCGCTTTTGCGTCGCACCCGGAGGGCATGGCCCTGCCGGTGCCGGATCGTCGTCGAAGCGCTCGGACGGGGGCCTATGGGCCCGCCCTTCACGCTTCTCCTAGTCCATCATCCGGCAGGAGCCATGTCACGGCTTCGCTGGTTGTGGGCCCAGACCCTTTCCCGGAGACCAGCCAGTGAGTGATTCCCAAAGCCGCATCGCCGACCTCGTCAGGAAGAACGACGTCGTTCTCTTCATGAAGGGCACTGCGCTCTTCCCGCAGTGCGGCTTCTCGAGCCGCGCGGTCGCGATCCTCGATCATCTCGGCGCGACCTATGAGACCATCGACGTACTGCAGGACCCGGAGATCCGCTCCGGCATCAAGGAATATTCCAACTGGCCGACCATTCCGCAGCTCTACGTGCGCGGCGAGTTCGTCGGCGGTTCCGACATCATGATGGAGATGTTCGAGAGCGGCGAGTTGCAGCAGCTCATCGCCGCCGACGCCTAGACGTGGAAAGGGCGGTGCAGTTGGACCAGAGTACCGCTGCACCGCCCTTTCGTGGCGTGGAACCAAGTGGACGCGTTTAATGTAGCAATGCACGTGCCAATTCCAGAAAAAGGCAGAATTCAGCCAAATATCTGAGGTGAGCCGCAGCCCCTGCTTCGCCGAGCGTAAGAAAATCCGACAGTTCGGGACGATTTCTCTCCCGCACCCGCAATTCTTTGTTTACAGCTGTAATCGATTCGTTTACATGCGTAATCGAAAGGGGCTGTCATGGCCGATATTCGAATCAGCGACGCCGAGCTGGAGGTCATGGAGGCGCTCTGGGGAACCAGCGCGCCGCTTACTGCGACCGACGTTGCCGAGCGGATTCCCGCCGACCGCGGCTGGTCGCTGGCGACGGTCAAGACCATGCTCTCGCGGCTCTCAGCCAAGGGCGCGATCCGATACAGCGAAGAGGGCCGCCGATACCTCTATTCGGCCGCGATCGCGCGCGACTCTTACATCGGAAGGGAGTCACGGCGGTTCGTCGATCAATTGTTCGGGGGCCGTCTATCGCCGCTGGTCGCGCGGCTGGCGGAGGAAGATGCGCTCGACGCCGACGATATCGCCGCGATCGAAGCGATCCTGAAGGAGCTCAGGCAATGACCGGCTGGCTGCTCGACACCCTGCTCGCGACCTCAGGCCTGATGCTGTTCGTGCTCATCGTCCGCGAACCCGTGCGGCGGCTGTTCGGCTCGCGTGTCGCTTACGGTCTGTGGTTGATTCCAGCTGCGCGCCTGTTCATGCCGACGCTTACGCGCACAATTGAACGGACCGTTCCGGTGCACTCGAGCTTCCAGCCGCTGCCGGTCCCGCTTGCGAGCGACTCGCTGTGGATGGCGCAAGTCGCGTCGCCCGGCGCTTCGGCGATCGATCGCGTGGGCGGATTATCCGTGGTCCTGATGTCGCTTTGGCTGGCCGTCGCTACCCTGCTGTTCCTCAGCCGCATCCTCGCATTTCACCGCGACCGGCGCGCAA
The DNA here is from genome assembly GCA_051962455.1 of Sphingomicrobium sp. GTDB lineage: Bacteria > Pseudomonadota > Alphaproteobacteria > Sphingomonadales > Sphingomonadaceae > Sphingomicrobium. The sequence continues at coordinate 9,417 of JBQCCG010000232.1, forward strand.
TCCTCGATTCCGCCGTTGCGCTCAGCCGTGCCGGCTCCATCCGGATCGTCCGCACGCCCGAGGTCGTCAGCCCCGTGGCGCTTGGAATCCTGAGGCCGATCATCGCCGTACCGTCCGATTTTGAGCGGCGGTACGCTCCGCGCGAGCGGTGCCTCGTGCTTGAGCACGAGCTCGCCCATCATCGCTCGGGCGATCTCGTCGCCAACCTCTTCGCCTTTGTCCTCCTCTGCCTCCAGTGGTTCAACCCGCTCGCCTGGGTCGCCCACGCTGCTTTCCGCTTCGACCAGGAAGCCGCGTGCGACGCCCGGGTGCTGGACAAGGGCGCCGCCGGCGACCGCGCCGATTACGGACGCGCGATCGCCAAGGCCGCTTCGGGACGGGCGTTGCTGTTCGCCAGTGCGCTCGATCGTCGCAACACCCTCAAAAGGAGGCTCCAGTCCATGCTTACCACTTCGAATCCGGCGCGCCTTGTCGCCGGCCGTCTGATCATCCTCAGCGTGATTGCCGTCGCGCTTCCGCTCACCGCCGGGCGAGCGGTCGAATATGTCGACGTTCCCGCGCCAGCGACACCCGTTGCTCCGATGGCGCAGGCGGCTGCTGTACCGGCTGCCGCAGCGGTAAGCGGGATGCAGGCGGCGCCGGTTGCGGCGGTTCGCGCGACCGCTGCGGTCGATCCGGGTCGGGCCAGCTTCCGGTCCGACACCGACGACATGACCATCAACGAGCAATTCGTGACCATCGACGGGACGAGGAAGCGGTGGGAAGACCTCACACCTGCGGAGAAGGCCCGCGTAAGGGCCGCGGTCGCCAAGGCGCGCACGGCGCTGGCGAACACGCATATCGACCAGGCGAAGATCGAGCACGACCTCGCCAATGTGCCCGATCAGGCTCGGATCGAGGAAATGCAGCGCGGGCTCGCCGACAGCCGGGCAAGGATTGCCGAGAGCATTCGCCGGATCGATGCCGAAGCCGCCGACGCCCGCGCGGCCGGGCGTCAGCCCGATCGGCTCGAAGCAGCGATCCGCGATCGTCTGCTATCGGTGAAGGATGTCGACTTCGAAGCGGCGGCGCGAGCGCTCGCCGGCATCGACCGGCAAAAGATCGCCGCTCAGGTCGCCGGCGCTCAGGAGTCGGTCGAGAGAGCGAAGGCTGAGCTCGCGAGGATTCAGGCGAAAATCGACTCCGAACAGCGTCATTGAGCTCGAAGCGGCGCGGGTGATCGCCCGCGCGGCCCGGCGTACGCGGCTGGGAGGCAGTCGCGTACGCCATTCATACCGAACCGCCGCCGCTTGAATGTGGCGGTCGCTGCTTCTAGGCGGCGACAGTGAACCGCATTGCCGATGGCACTTTGCGCCCGCCGCACGGTTGGGGTCGGAAATGAGTCCGCTCGATTCACGTTTCAGCCGGCCAATCGGCTCTCCGCAGCTGTTCTGCGACCTCACCCAGAGCTGGTCGGATGTTGGCGGAGGGGTGCGGACCTATTTGCTGCACAAGCGGCGTCACATCCTCGAATCGACACCGCACAGCCACGTGATGATCATTCCTGGGGGCCGGGATGAGGTGATCGAGGAAGAGCGCGCGATCACCGTCACCATCGCCTCGGCCCATGTGCCGGGCAGTCCGCATTACCGGCTGATGCTCCGCAATGGAGCAGTGCGAGCGGCGCTCGAGCGTTTTCGGCCCGACCTCATCGAGTGCCAGGATGCGTACAATCTTCCCTGGGCGGCGATTCACCACCGCAAGCGTTACCCGGATACCGCGCTGATCGCTGCCTACATGACGGATTTCCCGACGGTCTACGTCGAGCGGCCCTTGTCGAAGGTGATCACGAAGCCGCTCGCGGGCGCATTGAGCCGCTTGTCCTATCGCTACTGCGGGCTTCTGTACCGGCGTTTCGACAGCGTCTTTGCGCTGAGCGAGAACGGCGGCGGGGCAAAGTTGCGTGCCCTCGGGATCGATCCCGTCGAGGTCGTGCCGCTCGGCGTCGAGCTGGGCGAGTTCGGGCCCGACCGGCGGGACTCGAGGTTGCGCTCCAAGCTGGGACTTGCCGACAATCAGCCGCTGCTGATCTACGTCGGACGGCTGGATGGCGAGAAGAAGCCGGACCTCGTCGTCGATGCATTTCGGCGCCTTCCGGAATCCCTTGGCGCGAAGCTGGCATTGTTGGGCGAGGGGCCGCTCCGTCCGGAAATTGCATCGCTCCGCGACGAGCGAATCGTCATGCCCGGCTACGTAAAGAACCGCGCGGAGCTCGCTCAATGGCTGGCCAGCGCCGACATCTACGTCTCTGGCATGGCCGACGAGACCTTCGGCGTGTCGATCATCGAGGCGCAGGCTTCGGGGCTTCCGGTGGTCGGCGTCGCTGCCGGAGCGATGATCGATCGGGTGACCAGCGATACCGGCCGCCTCGGCCCGGTCGGCGACAGCGCGGCAATGGCTTCGAACATCCTCGAAGTCTGGAACAGCAATCGCTCGGTTCTGGCTGACGCCGCGCGCGCGAAGGCGCTGCAGTTCAGCTGGGTGAGCAGCATGGAGGCGTTGTTCGGGCGAGTGTATCCTGCCGCGTTCGAACGCCGGCGTCAGCGGCTGCTGAGGGTTGGCGGGGCCGCCGTCGCAACGGCCTGAAGGCCGCTCCGCCTCATCTGATCTCATGGACGCGCCATACGCGAAACTCGAGGAACTGGAGCCGGGGATCGCGCGGGTGCTCGCGCACAACCCCTCGGCGTTCACTTATTACGGAACGCAGACCTATCTTGTCGGGGCTCGCGAGGTCGCTGTGATCGACCCGGGGCCGGACCTGCCGGAGCACCTCGATGCGCTGGAGAGAGCGATTGCTGACCGCCCGGTGGCTGCAATTATGTGCACCCATACCCATCGAGACCATAGCCCCGCCGCGCGTCCGCTTGCCGAACGCACGGGAGCGCGGATCATCGGCTGCGCGCCGCTGGCGCTCGAGACCGTCGGGCCGCGTGCCGACGCGTCGTTCGACGGCGATTATGCGCCTGATCGCGTGTTGTCCGACGGGGAAGCTGTCGAGTTCGACGGCGCTGCGATCACGGCGGTCGCCACACCAGGGCACACGTCGAACCATTTGTGCTTCGCTTATGGCGATGCGCTGTTCACCGGCGATCATGTGATGGGCTGGTCGACGACGGTGGTCGTGCCACCCGACGGCGACATGGCGGCTTACATGCAAAGCCTCGACAAGCTGCGACGGCGCGATGACCGGATCTATTACCCCGCGCACGGTCCCGCGGTCGAAAATCCGAAGCAATATGTGCGCCACCTGGTCGGGCATCGAATGCAGCGCGAGAAGCAAATCCTGAGGCTCGTCGGCGAACAGCCCCGAACGATCCCCGACATTGTCGCCAACGCCTATCCGGGCCTCGATCCCCGTCTGGTGGTTGCCGCCGGCGGATCGGTGCTCGCGCATCTCGTCGATCTCGAGCGGCGGGGGCTTGTCCGCCAACATGCGGAACTGTGGTCGGCTGCCTAGTTACAACGGCCGCGCGACCCCATATTGGGGCCGGGGTGATGAGACGCTGCCGATGACCGCACAGACCGGAACCCTCAAGGGCCTCGACCTGCTGGCCGAGATCGGGCGCCTGAAGCGCGAGCGCAACGCCGTGATCCTCGCGCATTATTATCAGAAGCCGGAGATTCAGGATCTCGCCGATTTCGTCGGCGACAGCCTCGATCTGTCACGCAAAGCGGCGGAGTCGAATGCCGATGTGATCGCCTTCTGCGGCGTCCGGTTCATGGCCGAGACGGCGAAGATCCTCTCGCCCGAAAAGACGGTGATCCTGCCCGACATGGACGCCGGCTGCAGCCTGGAGGACAGCTGCCCGCCCGACCAGTTCGCGGCATTTCGGGCGGCGCATCCGGATCATATCGCACTGACCTACATCAACTGCTCGGCGGCGGTGAAAGCGCTCAGCGACATCATCGTCACTTCATCGAGCGCGCACATCATCCTCGACCAGATTCCCAGGGACCAGAAGATCATCTTCGGGCCCGACCGCCACCTCGGCGGCTATCTCGCGCGCAAGCTCGGGCGCGACATGCTGTTGTGGCCGGGCATCTGCATTGTCCATCAGGCCTTCAGCGAGACCGAGCTCCTGAAGCTCAAGGCCGAGCATCCCGGCGCTCCGGTCGCGGCGCATCCGGAATGTCCGCCGCACATCTTCGATCATGCCGACCATGTCGGCTCGACCCGGTCGATCCTCGATTTCGCGCTCGCCAGCCCGGCCGAGACGATCCTCGTTGCGACCGAGCCGCACATCATCCACCAGATGCAGAAGGCAGCGCCGGAAAAGACGTTCATCGGAGTCCCTGGCGGCGACGGCAACTGCAACTGCAACATGTGCCCGTACATGGCGCTCAACACGCTGGAGAAGCTCTACGTCGCCCTTCGCGACCTGGAGCCCAGGATCGAGCTGTCGGCGGAGGTGATGGACCGCGCGCGGGTGCCGCTCGAGCGCATGCTCGAAATGGCCGGGCGCACAGTCGGGCAGGGGGATGTCGG
>JBQCCG010000233.1:0-32148 GCA_051962455.1 Sphingomicrobium sp.
TCGCCTGTCCGTCTGGCCGGAGTTCGATCTTGCGGCGAACCTGTGGTCGGTTCCGGGCGAACGGATGAAGATGAAGAAATCGCACATGGTGCCGCTCGCACCCGCCTCGCTGGCGATCCTGAAACGTCGCTGGCGCTTGCGGGTGAATGACCAGGGACTGGTGTTCTCGAACAGGGGAACAAAGTCGCTGAGCGACATGACGCTCACGAAGGTGCTCCGCGACATGGGTTATCCCACCACCACGGTGCACGGCTTTCGAAGCAGCTTCACGGATTGGGCCGCGGAACAGACGGACTTTCCAAAGGAGGTCGTGGACAAAGCGCTTGCACACAAACTTCCCGACAAGGTGGAAGCCGCTTACCGGCGTACGGACTTCTTCGAGAGGCGACGGAAGCTCATGTGCGACTGGGCACGCTTCCTCACGCCGGCGCCGGAATAAGGCTACCGCAGCGCGGCCTAACGGCCGAAAAGCGCCCATCCTAGTCATGCCGCGCGCCGACGCCTGCGTCCGCAAGCGGACGCTCGTTCAGCCAAGTAGCTAGTGTCTGCTTTCGACGCAGATGCGGCCTCTTCGCTAACCGGCCGCGTACCGCCAGATGCTGTCGTAAACAGCTCGTCCTGGCTCGGGGGGGAACGGCGAGGCGTCTCGCGTATTCTGCGGTCATGAGCGAGGAAGTGGTTGTGAAAATGCGGGCGCGTGTGGAGCAGTGTCGTCGGCTCGCCAGGACCACGAACGACGTCCGCACGGCCGAGATATTGAGGCAAATGGCTGACGAGGTGGAAGTCGATATCGCGAAGCTTGAGTCCGAGCAGCAAAACGGCACGGCGTAGTGGCAGTTGGACGTCTGCTGCTAGACGTCGTTCATGCGGTCGCTGGTTCTGCCGCCGGGGCAGCTTCGAGCGCGGCTTCGATGCGAGCAGAAATGTCAGTAAGACGAAAGGGCTTCTTCAAAACCACTTCGTCCGAAAGCTCTTCCCCGAACGACTGGACGTCGGCATAGCCGCTCGAGAAAACGATCGGGATTCGATTGCCTGCGGAGCGCAGTTGGCGCGCCACCTCGACGCCCGTCATGCCGGGCATTGCCACATCGGTGATGAGCAAATCGAAAGGCTGGCCAGCCAATCTGTTCAGCGCTTCGCGCGGGTCTCCGAGCCCAACGACTTCGTATCCGAGCTCCTTTATCGTCTCGCATGTGACCGTGCGCACATCATCGTCATCATCGAGCACGATAATCTTCGCCCGTCGCGCCGAGTGCGTCTTGCTTCTCAAAAGCGCGTCCTGCGTCACCTGCTCATGCGTTCGCGGCAAATAGATGGACACAGCGGTCCCATGCCCAACTTCGCTCCTGATTCTCGCGGTTCCGCCTGATTGTTTCGCGAATCCGTAGAGCTGAGCGAGTCCGAGACCGGTTCCCTTGCCGTGCGCTTTTGTGGTGAAGAATGGCTCGAAGGCATGGGCAAGCACGTCGGCCGGCATGCCAGGGCCGTTATCTGAAACGCGAATGCAAACATATTCACCCGCATCGAGCTCCCCCGCGAGCTGCTCCGGTAAGCGGTGAATATTGGTGGTGCTGATGACGATCTGACCGCCGTTCGCCATCGCGTCGCGGGCGTTGATCGCGAGGTTCAGGAGCATCACTTCCAATTGGGTGGGATCGGCCAAGGCCGGCCACACGCCATCCTCCAGCTCCATCCCGATCTCGATTTGCGGTCCGATGCTGCGCACGAGCAGGTCCCGCATGCCGTAGATAACGGCATTGATGTCCAGCGCGACGGGCGAAAGGCGCTGTTTCCGCGAAAATGCGAGCAGCTGGGAAGTGAGGTTGGCCCCCCGTTCGGCGGCCTGGAGTGCGTTACGCACGAGGCGAAGAACGGTGTCGTCGGCATTCTTGCGCAGCACGAGATCGAGCGAACCCACGATCACCGTCAGAAGATTGTTGAAGTCGTGAGCGACTCCACCTGTCAGCTGCCCGATCGCCTCCATCTTCTGCGCTTGGACGAGTCGTGCCTCCGCCTTCTCACGTTCCGCGATCTCGGCGGTGAGCCGATCGTTTGCCGCTGCCAATTCCCGCGTGCGTTCGGTGACCTTCTGTTCCAGTGTGTCCGCGAACTCGCGTAGCTTCTTTTCGGCTCGATCCCGCTCCGCCAGGTGTTCTGCACCCAGCCGCTGCCGTTCTCGCGCTCGAACTGCGGCTCGGGCGGCACTTATCAGCGAGGCGGGATGAAGCGGTCGCTCAAGAATGGTCGCGTTCATCTTCGCCTCGACCTCTTTGGGTCCTTCGCGATCACCGCTGCGGCGAACGAGGAGCAGGAAGGGGAAGTCGGACCAGGGGGGCTGTTCTGTGATCGCTCGGATGAAGCGGCGGCGGTCCATTCGATTGAGCGCATCGTCGGTTATGATGGCTCCCGCCGCCAAGCCCTCGGGCAGAGCTGAAAGCAGGAGTTCGCCGTCACTGTCCACGACTGCTTCAAGACCAGCGCTCTCTAATAGCTGCTGTATAACCTGCGCATCCCGGCCGGCGGGCGCGACTACGAGGAAGCGCTTCACGTCTGCACCTAAGAATCGTCTCCAGCTTTGCTCATGAGTGCGTCGGTCCCGACATACTGCGGCGTGCCCGTTAACACGCCGCGGAAACCTTCCAGCCGCGGCCCCACTTCCAGCCCCCCCCCGGTGATCTTGAACTCGCGGATTGAAGGCTCGTGGCCTCCGGTCCGCTTTTTCACTGCGGAGATTGCACGGCGAACTTCACCGTCGGCCTCGAAGTAACGCAACAGCAGGACTGAGTCAGACAGATAGGTGAGATCGAGGGGATTTTGCATGTGCCCGATCATCCCTGATTGCGTCAGAATCAAAAGAGTGAGGACATTTTGCTGATTCAGGTAGGTTAGAATTTCATGCATCTGGAGGAGCAGGAAATTCTCCTCTGGCATCGCCTGCTGATACCCCGAAAGGGAGTCGAGCACGACAATGCACACGCCCTCATCTTCGACATAGTGACGAATGAGCCCCGTCAGCTCACCGGGCGACAGCTCCGCTGGATCCACCTGCCGATAGAAGAGCTGGCCGCCTTCCTCGAAGACTTTCGTGTCCATTCCGACGCCGCTTGCCCGTCTGCGGAAGATACCGCTGGTCTCATCGAAGCTAACGATGAGCGCCTTCTCGCCTTTCTGCATTCCGGCATAGGCATAGAGCAGGCCGAGCGTGGACTTGCCGGTCCCGGATGGACCGATGACGAGCGTGCAGGTGCCATAATCGAGGCCGCCTCCCACAAGCGCGTCGAGGGCAGCAACGCTGCTTTGGGCTTGTTTGAATTGATGTCCATGGTCGGGATGGTCGCTTGCGACCAATCTTGGAAAAATCTCGAGCCCGCCTTTGCGAATGACGAAGTCATGATAGCCGCCGTGGAACTTGCGGCCGCGCATCTTGTGCACGCGCAGGCGCCTGCGCTCTGCGCCGTAATTCATCGCCAGCTGCTCCAGGCGGACAACACCGTGCGCTAGGCTGTGCAAGCTCAGATCGTCGATTGTTTCGGTAAGGTCATCGAGGAACAGGACGGTGCAGCCGCGCTGCGCGAAAAAGTGCTTGAGCGCGAGAACCTGGCGCCGGAACCGAAGCGCGCCTTGTGCGAGCAGCCGAATCTCAGACAGGCTGTCGAATACGACACGCGCCGGCGCGATGCGTTCAACCTCGTCCTTGACGAGTTGGACCGTCTCCCCGAGTTCAAGGTCGGACGCATAGACGATCGATTGCTCGCGTTCGGGGTCAAGGCTCAGATCGGGCGGAACCAGCTCGAAAATCTCGATTCCATCGAGCGACCACCCGTGCGAGGCTGCGACATGCGTCAGTTCTTCCTTGCTCTCCGAAAGCGTGATGTAGAGACAGCGTTCACCCTTTTCGCGGCCCTCTAGCAAAAACTGCAGGCCCAACGTCGTTTTCCCAGCGCCCGGCTCACCCTCAAGCAGGTGGACCCGCCGAGCGGCGAATCCGCCCGACAGGATATAATCGAGTGCCGGCAAGCCAGACGAGACGGGACCGCCGTCATCGAGAAGTTCATGTCTCGCCGTCATTTCTCTCCTTCCCGCAGTCGCTTTCGATGCAGGTCTTGAAGCGCCTTCAGGTTTAATCGTTGCTTGACCGCACGAGGGGCCACACTGATAAAAATTCGTTGGGCGCGAACGCGACTCCGTGGCTGATGGTTCCAGCCGCGTTACGAGCGAGAGCGAAGCCAAAGATCCAAGGGTTTGGATTGAATGGACGCGAATGAGAAAACGATCAGTGCCTTCGCCGCGGTCGTAAATATGTCCGCGGACGAATTGGAATGCTGGTTGACAACCCCTGAGAGTCGGCAGGTCGGCTGGAAGTACGGCGATGCTAATCGCGAGAGCGTTGGTCATGCGAGTGGTCGGCGAATTGTCAGGATCTTGCGAACCGGGTGCCGCAACCTGGCCCCCGATGATTACGCTCACATGCGCAAGGTCGTCGGCTTTGTTAAGCGGCATCGGCCGCAGCAGCCCGCGAATGTGGTGAGTTCTCGCTGGCGTTATTCCCTGATGAACTGGGGCCATGACCCGCTCAAAGAGATCGACCACTGATCGCGCGCTGGAACGGCAGCTCAGATCATGGCGTTGTGGCTGGCATGAGAAGTTCAACGAAGTGGGGGATTGGCTTGGGCGCGGCCGCAACTGCTGCGGTCGTCGGAGGGTCGTTTCTATTCAAACCGCATCCTGTCGGGAATGCCAGCGTGCCCGAACCGGCAAAGCCCGTGGATCTGCAGCGTTATCTCGGCGTTTGGTTCGAGATCGCGCGTTACAACCAGCGTTTCGAGCGCTCGTGCGCCGGCGGCGTCACAGCAACCTATAGCTTGCGAGCGGACGAGAGCATCGATGTCGTGAACCGTTGCCGTGAATCTGACGGCAGCACCAAGGAAGCGCATGGCCGCGCAAAAATTGTCGATCGAGTCACGAACGCGAAGATTAAGGTCAACTTCTTCGGGCCCTTCTACGGGGATTACTGGATCCTGGATCACGCGGACGATTACAGCTGGTCGATCGCCGGTGAACCGAGTGGCCGTTACTTGTGGATTCTCTCGCGCGCATCCAATCCAGGCGAAACCGTGATAAAGGAGCTTGTCAGGCGAGCGCAGGGCCTCGGCTACGATACGCGACTGTTGATCTATACCGAGCAGCCTTAGCGGCCGCGGGGACTGCCCAGCTACGGGATTGGCAGGACGCTGGCGCTAAGTGATCCGCGGAACCGACCCGGTGCCCACTCCGTTCGTTCATTTCGTCTTTTCGTGCATCCTGCTCTGATTGGAATTGTGGTTTGCCGAGTGGGAAAAAGTCCGCGCAGGGCATCGACGCTGCTCTCTATCAGCGCCTGGTTCAATCGGTCGTCGATTACGCGATCTTCATGCTCGATGAAGAAGGCTATGTTTCTAGCTGGAACCCCGGCGCCGAGCGCATCAAAGGATACGCCCCAGAGGAAATTCTAGGCGAGCATTTCTCGCGTTTTTACACGCCGGAGGATCTAGAAAGAGAAATTCCAAAGAAAGCGCTCGAAACCGCGCGCCGCGAAGGACGCTTCACCGCCGAAGGATGGCGGCTGCGCAAGGACGGCAGTAGATTCTGGGCGAGCGTGGCCATCGACCCGATCGTCGAGCGGGGGGCGATTGTAGGCTTTGCCAAGGTAACCCGCGATCTCACCGAGCGCCGCGAAGCGCAGCTTGAGCTGGAGCGCTCGCAGGAGGCGCTGTTCCAGGCGCAGAAGATGGAAGCGGTCGGTCAGCTGACGGGGGGTCTCGCGCATGACTTCAACAACCTGCTGACTGGCATCACCGGGAGCCTCGACCTGGTCAAAATCCGCCTTGCCCAGGGTCGCATCAACGAATTGGAGCGTTACATCACCGCCGCACAGGGAGCAGCCTCACGTGCAGCTACTCTGACTCACCGACTGTTGGCGTTTGCTCGTCGGCAAACGCTGCAGCCGACGGTGGTGAATGCGAACTCGCTCGTCAGCAGCATGGAAGAGCTGATCCGCCGGACGATCGGTCCGAACTTGCACATGGAGACCGTGCTCGCCGCCGGGCTTTGGAACTGTGTCTGTGATCCCAACCAGCTGGAGAACGCCGTCCTCAACCTCTGTATCAACGCTCGCGACGCCATGCCGAAGGGCGGCACGCTGACGCTCGAAACTGCCAACACCTGGGTTGACGATAGAGGAGCAAAGGAACGCGACATGGAGCGCGGTCAATATGTCGCGATCTGCGTGACCGACACCGGAGCCGGCATGTCTGCAGAGACCGCGGCAAAGGCGTTCGATCCCTTTTTCACGACCAAGCCAACCGGACAGGGCACGGGACTTGGGCTTTCAATGGTTTACGGGTTCGCAAAACAATCGAACGGACAGGCACGCATCTATTCTGAGCTTGGGCAGGGCACGACGGTCAAAATTTACCTGCCACGGCACGTGGGGAAGTCGGATGAGAAGGAACTCGACGCGGAGACCGCCGAACAACCTCGAGCGGGCGAAGGCGAGACCGTCCTTGTCGTCGATGACGAGCCCACGATTCGCATGTTGATCGGCGACACGCTCTCCGAGCTCGGCTACCGTGCGATAGAGGTTGCCGATGCGGCGTCAGGTCTAAAGATCCTCGAGTCCGACGTAAACATTGACTTGTTGATCACCGACGTCGGCCTGCCTGGGGGCATGAATGGCAAGGAAATGGCGGATATTGCTCGCGCCAAGCGACCGAAGCTCAAGGTGCTGTTTATCACCGGCTACGCGGAGAACGCAGCCATCACCAACGGCCACCTTGAGCCCCGCATGGAAGTAATGAGCAAGCCATTCTCGATGGACAAGCTTGCCGGGCGTATCCGGTCGATTATCGAATCGAGTTAGCCACGGCTTCGCTCTAGCCGTCGGCTTTCAGCTTGGCTTCGGTATCTGGAGACGCGCGAAGGGCAGCGGACACTCATTACGATGTCACGTATGTGCTAAGCAGCTAGAACGAGCTGCTGGGGGATGCCATGACTGCTGTACCGGACGCGCGCGACCTCGACGCGATGGTCGCTGCGCCGGACCATCATGAGGTCTTACTCGAGAACGAACGAGTAAGAGTACTCGACACGCGCCTTGCTCCGGGACAGCGGACGCCGATCCACACGCATGCATCTTCCGCGGCGCTCTACATGATGAGCTGGAGCGACTTCCTGCGGCGTGACGCGCAAGGAAACGTCATCGTTGATTCAAGGAGTTGGGAACGGCGGCCAGTCATCGGCGAAGCGCTGTGGTTGCCGCCGCTTCCACCGCACTCAGTCGAGAATATCGGGACAGCAGAACTGCGTTTAATCGCTGTCGAATTGAAATAAGCCCGCACTGCTGAAGCCTGGGCCTTGCGTCGGAGTCCCCCGTCAAGGTTTGGCTAAGCTGACGACTATTTCTACGAGAGCATGCTCCGAAGCCGACGTGCCGCTTCCGGCCAGTCACTGACTTGGCAGGTGCGGTGAATGGGTGGAACTCCGCTGCACAAAAGGCAGATTGTCGCGATTTATCTCGCTTGATGGATCGCTCTGGTTGGCAATAAGAACCGCCAACGGCGACTATGGACAAAATGTAACCTTGCTCGGAGGTATCGCGGGCTAAGGGCTTCCTGCCGGTATCCAGCCTGGAGAAATCGATGAGAGTTGTTGTTGCGGCGGTCGCCGCTTTGCTCGCCGCCGCTGTCACGGCCGCGCCTGCCCCGAAATATGCGCTGGCCAAGACCGTCCTCCTCGGAACTCCGGACCGCTGGGACTATGTCGTCTACGATGACCAGACGCAGCGCGTTTACGTCGCGCACGGCGACCGCCTTGCGGTGATCGACGCCCGGACCGGAAACCTGGTCGGCCAGGTCGAAGGAATCGCCGGCGGCACCCACGGCACTGCAGTCTCCCTCCAGACGCACCAGGGATTCACGGACGACGGGCGTAACGGGAAGGTGGTCGCGTTCGACCTCTCTACGCTGAAGGTGACCCGCCAGATCCCCGCCGATACGGATGCCGATGCGATAGCGTTCGACCGAGCGACGGGTCACGTTTTCGTCATCGAGGGTGACCCGGCGGCCGTCACGGTGATCGATCCTAAGACCGATGCTCCGGTGGCGACGATCAAGGCGGGCGAGAAGCTCGAATATGGCGCGGGCGACGGGCGTGGGTCGATCTATGTGGCGGGGGTTGCGAATGGCGATCTCGTGAAGATCGATGCGCGGACGAACCGCGTCGTCGCTCACTGGCCGACCCCCGGCTGCACAGCTCCCCACGGCCTCGCCGTCGACGCGCGCGCTCACCGCGCCTTCATGGGCTGCGCCAACGCGGTCATGGCCGTGGTCGACACGAACAGCGGCCGCGTCGTCGCGATGCTGCCGATCGGCCACGGCAACGATGCGGTCGCGTTCGATTCTGTTCGCAAGAGAGTGTTCAGCTCGAACGGCCGCGACGGCACCATTACGGTGTACCAGCAGCAGTCTCCCGACCGCTATGTGGCGCTTGCTCCGGTCCAGACGGTGGTCAGCGCGCGCACCATGTCCGTCGATGCGCGGACGGGAAACCTTTTCGTTGCTGCGGCCGACACCGAGCCCAGCCCCACACCGGGCGGCCGGCCGCACGTTAAACCGGGCACACTGAGGCTTCTCATCTTCAAGCCGATTGCGTGATCGCACAACAGCGCATTACGACAGATCGGTTCGCGAGTTGAGATTGCCAGTGATCGAGCGCGGAGATTGCAATCTTGCTTTGGCGAGGCTGGTCCTGCGTCTTGCGCCAGCTTTGGTGGTGCTACTATCGGCCTGTGCACACTACGTGTCGAGGCCGCTTCCAAGCCCCGATGCTGTCCTGGCGCAGCCGAATCCTGCGATCCTGTCGATCGAGGCGCAACGCATCGACCGACCCTACCTTCGGCCGCAGCCAGTTGACCTGAACCAGCCGCTCACCCCCAATGCGCTCGCCGTCATTGCAGTCCTGGAAAACCCCGATCTCAAAGCTCAACGAGCGAAGATCGGCGTGACCGATGCACAAGCTTTCGCGGCTCGGCTTCTCCCCGATCCGACGTTCCAGGCGAACTTCGACAAGCTTCTGTCCGGGCCCGACAAATATAACGGCTATGGCGCGCAGATCGGAATGGACCTGAATGCGCTGCGCACTGCAGCGGTGACAAGACAGTCTGGCGAAGCTCAGAAGCGCCAGGTTCGTCTCGACCTCGCGTGGGCCGAATGGAACACTGCTGGCCAGGCGCGCTTGCAAGGCGTCAGAGTATTCGAGCTCCGGCGTCAGGTCCGCCTTGCGGAGGACAGCGTGGCATCAGCGGGAAAAATGTTCGCCGCCGTTTCACGCGCCGCCGGTCGAGGAGATGTCTCAGCCACCGATCTCGATACGCGGCGCCAGACTCTGGTCGACGCGCAGTCGAAGCTGCGGCAGCTACAAACAAGCCTGATCACCGCCCAAACCGATCTGAACAAGCAGCTGGGCCTGCCGCCTGAGGTAAGGCTTACTCTCGCTGCGCCGGATGCGAGCCCACCGCCGCCCCCTGCTGAGGTACTGGTCAGCCAGGCCATCAACCGGCGACTTGATCTGCAGGCACTTCGAGCCGGCTACCAGGCCGCAGAAGCCGACCTTCACAAGGCTGTTCTTGAGCAGTTCCCAAACCTCTCGCTAGCCCTCGCGGGCGCAAGCGACACCGCGAACAACAAGACCATCGGGCCGGTGGTCAGCTTCACGCTGCCGCTATGGAACCGCAATCGGGGAAATATCGCGATCGCAAATGCTACGAGAGCGCAGCTCCGGGCGGAGTATGAAGCGCGCCTCTTCCAGACACGCGCCGAGATCGTCGCAGCAGTGAACGGAGTAAATGAGCTCCGAAGGCAGCGCGACGATCTGGCGGCACAGATGCCTGCCCTGCAACGTTACGCATCCGCAACACGCCGGGCGGCGTCTCGAGGCGATATTTCGGAGGCGACGGCGGAGACTGCTGAACAGGCTGTTCGTGATCGTGAGATCGCATATCTTCAGCTCGATCAGCAGATTGAAGAACAAACCATTGCCCTTGAGCTGCTCTCGGGCGGACCATCGGAGGCATGGTTTAAATGAAGGCCCTCATCCTCCCGCTCCTGCTGGTTCTGGTAGTCGCCGGATGCGGCCGGTCCAGTGACAACGGCGATTCTGGAGAAGCAGCGAGCCCGGTCGCCCAAGTCCGGACGGCGCTCGCGACTTCAGGTGGATCAGCTGAAACAGTTACGGCTTACGGCATCGCCGAGCAGGCCGCTGCTAACGAGCATGCCCTTACAACGCAGGCCGAGGCGACACTCGCCAGGATCGCTGCTCCCACTGGCACTGCTGTCAGCGCCGGCCAAGTCGTCGCCGTGCTCAATCCGAGCGCCACGACACGACTCGATCTGGGCAAAGCGGCCACAGACGCGAAATCGTCAGCCGATGCGCTCGCACGTGCCGTTCGATTGCGGCACGACGGACTTGCAAGTGATGCTGATGTGAACAGCGCGCGAGCCACTTACCAGAGCGCAGCTCAGACCCTGAATGCGGCCCGTCAGCGGTCGGCGACGCTGGTGCTCAGAGCCCCCGTCACGGGAACGGTGCAGGGGCTGACCGCCAAAGCGGGCGATCTGATCGCCGCGGGCACGACCGTGGCTTCAATCGGGACACGTGGTGATCTGCGAGTGCATCTTGGCATTGATCCAGCGCTTGCCGCCCGGGTTCACACAGGAGAGCCAATCACGATAGCGGCGGTCAATACGAATGCGAGCGTGAGCACGAATGTGATCGGGGTCGATCCGCAGATCGATCCCACAACGCATCTCGCTTCTGTGTACGCGAGGCTGCTAGCGGGCCAGGGCTTCGGACCCGGGCAGCCTGTCCGTGCGACCATCACGGTCTCCGGCACTGCCGCTGGCGTCACTATCCCTTATTCGGCGCTGCTCGACGACGGCGGGCACACCTATGTTTTCGTCGTCCAGAACGGCGTCGCGAAGAGGCGTGATGTGAGACCCGGCAACAGCGCCGGCGACACCATTCAAATCCTGCAGGGCCTGGAGCCAAACGAGCGGGTTGTTGTCGAGGGCGGCACAGCGCTCGATGACGGCATGAAGGTGCACGAAGAAGGGCAAAGCTCGCCAGCGGCGCCAAGGCAACCAAAGTGATCAATCGCCACTGGCGCTCGATCTTTCTCGCACTTGCGTTGATCACTCTCGCGGGGCTGTTCGCCGCGACCCAACTTCCGGTCACCCTGTTCCCGCACATTGATTATCCGCGCGTTGTTGTTTCGATCGATGCTGGTGATCGCGATCCCGGGCAGATGGCCGCTGACATCACTCGCCCCGCCGAAGTGGCGATGCGACAGGTGCCCGGGGTCGTGCAGATACGATCCACCACCAGCCGAGGGGCCGCTGACATCGCCCTCAGCTTCAACTGGGGCTCGGACATGGCTGGCGCCCTGCAGGCAACTCAAGGCGCAATGGCCACAATTTTGCCCGATTTGCCCGCGGGTACGCGCTTCACCGTCAGACGCTCCGACCCGACAATCTTTCCGATCGTTGGCATTTCTCTCACTTCTGCGAATTTTTCGACGACGCAACTCGCGCAAATCGCCAACCTGCGGCTTCGTCCGTTGTTGCTCGCCGTACGGGGAGTCGCGGGTGTCGACGTGCTCGGGGGTTCGCCGCCCGAGATCGAAGTCGAAACCGAGCCCGCAAAATTGCAATCTTATGGGCTGACAGTCAGCGATGTCGCGACGGCTCTGAGCAGCGCCAACAATGTCGCGGCAGTCGGCAAGATCGAAGACCGCCATCGTCTGTATCTCGCGCTGGTGGAGGATCGCGTCACCACTGAATCCGACATCGCATCGGTGCCGGTGAAGTCCGGGACAGGTGCGAGTTCGGGCGTTGCGACCGTCGGCGACGTGGCAACAGTCAGGCGCGCTGCCGCGCCGACCTGGACCAAGGTCACCTCGAATGGGTCGGATGCGGTTCTGGTCAACGTGCGCCAGACGCCGACGGCTGACGCTGTGTCGTTGGTCAAGCAGCTCAATGAACGGCTGAAGACCGCCGGGCTTCCAGCCGGCGTGCGCGTCTCATTCTTTTATGACCAATCGGAGCTGGTTACCGGCGCAGCCAACTCGGTGCGGGATGCGATCCTGCTCGGTGCGCTGCTGGCAGGTGTGGTGCTGTTTCTGTTCCTGAGAAGCTGGCGCCTGATGGTCATCACCGCGCTGCTCCTTCCGGCAGTGCTCGCGGCAACCTGCCTCGCGCTCTACGCTCTGCGGATGAGCTTCAATATGATGACGCTTGGAGGCATGGCCGCGTCAGTCGGTCTCGTTGTCGATGATGCGGTCGTCATGCTGGAGCACCTGATGCGACGCCTTCAGGAGGCGGAGCACGAAGAGGAACGCGAGCGGCCCTCGATGCTCGCTGCGGCTCTCGAAATGGCGCGGCCGTTGTTCGGATCGACGTTGGCGACGATGGTGGTTTTCGTCCCACTCGCCTTCATCAGCGGAGTGACGGGCGGATTCTTCAAGGCGCTCGCTATTACTATGGTCGCGGCACTCGCCGTTTCCCTGCTTTATGCCCGTTATGTTCTCCCGCTGGTGGCGGAGCGCTGGCTAACGCTCAAAGATGCGGATGCGGCAGATCGCGCAGAGAGCTTCCTCGGCGCCATGAAGCGACGTTACGCTTGGCTCGCCGGCCGGTCTCTTGCACGACCTGCAATTTCGGCTGCCGTTCTTGGCGGAGCGCTGATTGTCGTGGGCTTCTTTTCCTGGTCCCATGTCCAGTCGGGTTTCATGCCGAAGATGGATGAGGGCGGCTTCATCCTCGACTACAAGGCCAAACCTGGCGCGGCACTGAGCGATACGGATCGGCTCCTTCGACAAGTCGAAAAGATTATTCGCGAAACGCCGGAAGTGACCTCGTATTCGCGCAGGACCGGACTTCAGCTTGGAGGGGGTCTCACTGAGGCTGACGAGGGGGATTTCTTCATCAGGCTCAAGAACGGCAGGCGCCGCAACATCGAAGACGTGATGACCGAGATCGCGGACAAGGTTCAGACGCAGGTCCCGGGACTGCAGATTGAGACAGCCCAGCTGATGGAAGACCTGATCGGGGATTTGACGGCCGTGCCCGAGCCGATCGAGGTGAAGCTCTTCGGCGATGACCCAAATCAGCTTGAGCAAGCCGCCAAGAAGGTCGCGGACGGAATAAGCGGCATCAGCGGAGTTGTGGAAGTCAACAATGGTCTCCGCGTCTCTGGTGATGCCATTACGATCAGCGTTGACCGGGGCGCTGCTGCCATGGCCGGCCTCGACCCTGCTGCGATTGCTACACAAGTCACCGCGCAAGTCGACGGTGCGATTGCCACACATATTCTCTCGGGCGAGCAGACGATTGATGTCCGCGTGCGCGCTCCGCAGGAGCTTCGACAACGCGCTGCTCTCCTGGCTGCGCTGCCCCTGCGGTCAGCTGATGGCCGTGCAACCACTCTTGGGGCCGTCGCGCGAATTGGAATCCAGGCGGGGCAGCGGCAGTTAACCCGCGAGGATCTTGCCCCTTTCATAGCCGTCACGGCTCGATTGGAAGGCAAGGACCTGGGAAGCGGAATCCGAGACGTTAAGTCAAAGGTGACATCGCTCCGGCTGCCCCCGTCGATCCGTGTTGAATATGGTGGTCTCTATTCACAGCAGAAACAGTCGTTCCGCGACCTCACGACGGTCTTTGTTGCGGCAATCCTTCTTTCGGCTCTCCTGCTGACGATATTGTTTGAAAGTTGGGCGTTCACCGTCTCCGTCGTCGCCACAGTTCTCATATCCACATCAGCCGTGTTCTTCGGCTTGTGGCTGACTGGAATCGAGCTCGACATCTCCGCGTTGATGGGCCTGACGATGGTCGTCGGGATGCTCACTGAACTTTCGATATTCTATCTTGCTGAGCTCGATCCCGCTCGCCCCATCGATGCCCCGGCGCTGATGGCGGCGGGTGAGGCTCGACTGCGGCCGATTCTGATGTCAGCGTTGATCGCTATTCTGACGCTACTGCCGTTGGCGCTGGGACTTGGCCGAGGATCGGGGCTTCAGCGGCCTCTCGCGACAGCCATCATCTTCGGCCTGAGCCTCGGCGCCCTTCTGATTCTCACACTGCTGCCGACGCTCGTCATGCTGATAAGCGGCGTCCGGGAGAGCAGGAGTCAAGACCAGGCGGAGGCTTGAGAGCTGCGCCAGCCTACGCGACTCCTCCCCGGTGGGTGAACTCGCAACGCGATCATGCGATAAGGAGGCGTGATGCAATGAGGGCGGCATGAACTCGAACCAGGTGTTCGCGCGCAAGGCGTGCACGGCGGAGGGATGCGGGATCGACGCGACGATCATCCATGCTGGAGAACCGCTATGCGGCAGGCACGCTCTTGAGCGCTTGGAGCAGGAGAAATCGTGCAGAAATGCGATCCCGCTTAAGCAATCATCCATGATGTCGCCGGAGGGCGACAGGCGAGTTGGCTGACTCGGATGCCCGCCAACTCGCCGTCGAGCCTTAGTCGGGATTGGGACCTTCGCCGTCGTTTTCGAGCACCTTTCCGGTGCGCGCGTCGACGCCGACCTCAAAGGTTTTGCCCTTGCTCTTGATGTCGAACGAGTAGCGGAGGCCAGTGCCGCCACGCTCGTTCTCAAGCTCCTGGTCAGTGATCTTGCCGGGACGCGCCGCTAGAGCCGTCGACCGCGCCTGAGCGAGCGTGGTCTTCGCCTGTGGCAAGAGGTTCGCACCGGCGAAATGGGCAGGAACGGCGGCAAACGTACCGGTCGCACCAAGCGAGACGGCAGCAGTCAAACAAAGGAACTTACGCATTACACTCTCCACAAGGCGAAAATGCCTGTTCGGTCAGATACTTGGTGAAACTGGCTAACGGCTGAACAAGCCAGGTTACACACCGTCAAGAATTCCGCTCCGTAGTCAATCCGGCGGCCCGCATGAGTCTTGCACGCGCCCTTTGTCTTCTGCTTGTGAGTAGCCGACACGCCAGTGAAGGCAGACGGGCGTCCAACGGCAGTAAGCAGCGGTCTGCTAACGGCCAATTGGCACCGAGCCCAATGAGGCGCCGAGTTTATAATTTCGGACTGCGTCATCATGGCTGCAGATGAGCATTGTGCACTCTATCGTCCAAGTCCGCGCCCCCTGCCCCACCCGATCCACTGCGGCAGCGCCTGCGATAGAGGCCGATCCAGGTAGGCCGGCACTCCCAAGTCCCTGCTTCGGCTGCGGAGCTGGGATTCCAGTTGGGGATCCCGCTCAAGGCTCTTGGCAAGACCGATCATCTGCGCGGCAATACGCCGTGCAGCTCGTTCATCGCCGCGCCGCTCAAATGCCTCGTGGCGATCGCCGAGCTGCTTCCAAGCGTTCACGAAGTGCTCGGCGCGGAATGCTGGCTCCGTTCGATAGCGCCGCTCCCATTCCATGGCACCGATCGCTCCGCGCGTATTCCCGGCGGCGGTTTCGTCGAGCAGCCCCATGTCGCGCACGAACGCCGCTCGCAGATCGCGAGCAGCATCCGGCCGGATGGAATTGAGCTGCTTCGCCGCACGGTCGAACTTGGCGCGCTGCTCGGGAGTCTCCTGATCTCCTCCCTCCCGCGTGCGGACGATCTGCGCTGTTGCCCGGGCGAACCGCACCACGGCTTGCTCGAGGCTCGGCTGAGGCCGCGGAGTTGGCGATCCAACCTGGCTCTCGGCAAGCTGGTCGAACAGACCGAGCTGCCGGGTCGGGGCGGGTCTTGAAGGCAATACAATCGCTCTCCTGTCAGCGAAGTCGCGGACATAATCCGACGCCATGTCCTTCTGGCGCTCGCGCGAGAGCGTCCGGACCAACCGGTCGCGATCCTCAAAATCATCGGCGCCATAGTGGAGCTGCACCGCGTCACGATGCCGTGACAGAGCGACGTACGCCCCGTGCCGGTCCATGCCCGGAGTCGCGAGGGCAAAGGTCCGATCAACGGTAACTCCCTGTGCCTTATGGATTGTCGCGGCGTAGCCGTGGTCCACCTCGGCATAATCCTTGAGGTCGAATGCGACCGTCCGACCGTCGTCCAGCTGAACCGCCATTCTGCCCGCAGTGACGCTCTCAACCCGCCCGAGTGAGCCGTTCTTGACGCCCAACGTGCGCTCGTTCCTCAAGAACATGATGCGGTCGTCAGGCGCGAATGCCCGCTCGCCGCGTGCAGTCTGGATTGTCACCTGGTCACCGAGCTCGCCAGCCTCGCGCAACCGATCGCGCGCCAGGCTATTGAGCTGCTGCACCTCCTCGCGCGTGTGGCTGAGGATCAGGCTCGATGAGCGGGGTTTGGCCCTGCGGTCGCGGTCCCATTGCTCGATGAGGGCGGCGCGCGCCACAGCGCGGTCCTGTGCCACCTGGACGAAGCCTCGCTCTTCATGGGCGTGGATTGCTTCCTCTGTGCGGCCGGTCGCGAGTTGGCGGGTCGCGGCGCGTTGCCACTCCTCGCGCTGCCGGCGTACCTCGGCGATCTCCATTGCGCCGTGGCGCTCGGCAATCGAGCGGAACGCGGCTCCAGCCTCGATCGCCTGGAGCTGTTCGGGGTCGCCGACCAGCACCAGCTTGGCGCCGCGCTTTTCAGCCTCAGCGACGATTCGCTCCATCTGGCGCGAGCCGATCATGCCGGCCTCGTCGATCACGAGCACGTCATTCGCTGACAGCAGGTCGCGTCCTTGTGACCATTGGTGCTCGAGGCTGGCGATGGTGCGGGATGAAATGCCCGAACCGCTTTCCAGATTCTCTGCGGCAATGCCGGAGAGCGCGAGCCCCTGTACGCGATAGCCGGCCTGCTCCCACGCCTCGCGAGCAACAGCGAGCATGGTGGATTTGCCGGTGCCGGCATAGCCGATCACGCCGACGAGATCGGGACCTTTGAGAACGTGCTCCAACGCTGCTTGCTGCTCGCGTCCGAGCTTGAGACGAGGGCTTTCCGTAGCGGCGGCTGCCAGCCCTTCCGTCGCTACGGAAAGCCCATGATGCATCCTCATCGACAGGCGATCGGCCGCGCCCTCCAGCCTTTGCTCGGTCTGGAGCATATCGCGGGACGTGAACCGCTCTTCGCCCCGCCCATCCTTGCCCAGCAGGATCAGCTCGGGTGATGCGCGCACGGCCGCCACGGCGCGGTCGAACTGCTCCTGGTCGGCACTGTGGCGGTGGATGAACCGCGCGAGGTCTCGAACGGTGAACGTCGCCTGGTTGTGCGTGATTGCTTCAAGTGCAAGTTGAGGCGCCGCGATGATGCGTTCGCCGTTCTGGCGGGCGATTGCCAGATGCTCGCTGAGGCGTTCCGATGCGAGCCCCTGATCGGCCATGCGCGAGGCGGCCGGGCCGATCTTGTTCTGCGGCTCCAGATTGATGCCCTGCGCCTCAAGGCTGCGGTGATCAACGCGGGCGTCAATGTCGAGCTCGGCCAAGCGCTGGTTGACGTGCTCAGCCCAGGCTTCGCGCCAATGCTCAAGAAGCTCGGTCCGGTTCCACTCGCGAACCTTTGGGCCGAAGCCCGCCGCGTCCACCGCCCGCATCGTGACCATGACATGGGCGTGCGGCTTGGGCTCGCCGTCGGCTCCGATGTCACGGTGCACGTTGAGGTCGGCGATCATGCCGCGCTCGACGAACTCGCTGGCCACGAACTCGCGCGCCAGCTCGATCCCGTCTTCGGCGGACAGCTCGCGCGGGAGCGCAAATTCGATCTCCCGCGCGAGCTGCGCATCCTTCCTCACCTCCCCGGCTTCTACGGCGTTCCACAATGTGGCGCGGTCGGACAGTTGCTCGGCCGCGCCTTCGGGCAGCATCACTTCGGAGTGAATGACTCCGGCCTTGTTCGAGAAGTCGTGATGACGATCGAGGTGCTGATCGTGGAGACGCGACGCCGAACGGTAAGCAGCGGCCGCCAGCGCGCTCGATCCATTGGCGCGGGAAATCACCTTCGCCGAAAAGTGGTAGATCGCCATTCTGAGCGATCGAATGCGCCTCGGGCCGCCGGCGTTACAGTGCCTCTTCGCCGCACGTCGCACCGCGACGTATAAGCGCGCCCTCAAAAGACTTGCGTCTTTCTCGGGACGTGTCGGTCCCAAGTCATTTCACAGCATTGAGCAGCGCCAAAGCGCCCGATAACTGGTCCGTCCTCTTCTTCACGAGAGGACGAAACTCATGCGCAAACCTCGCGACTATGATGCCGAACTGAAAGCCCTTGACGAGAAGGCGAAGCGGCTCAGAGAACGGAAGGTCCAGCAGCTTGGCGAACTGGTCGTCGCCTGCGGCGCGGCTGCGATGTCGCCCCACCATTTGGCCGGCGC
The DNA here is from genome assembly GCA_051962455.1 of Sphingomicrobium sp. Lineage (GTDB taxonomy): Bacteria > Pseudomonadota > Alphaproteobacteria > Sphingomonadales > Sphingomonadaceae > Sphingomicrobium. The sequence continues at coordinate 18,365 of JBQCCG010000233.1, forward strand.
GCTCCTCGGAGTTACCGAGGTCAAGGACGCCGCAACCAGGGAGGGTTGGCGCAAGCGGGGCGCGGCCTTCTTTCAGCGGCCGTCGCGAAAAGGTACGGGCGAGTCTGGCGGCAAGCCTGAAGGCACTTTGCCACTGTGAAGCCGCTCGGCGTCGGCTCGAAGCGCAGCGTGCTCGATGTGACACGCGCGACTGGGTCGTGAAGCGCCGCGAGCGCACTCGCCAGCTGATCGAGATCGGCGGCCTCGTCGTTAAAGCCGGCCTGGTCGAGCTCACTGACGACGATCGCGCAACGCTGTACGGTGCTTTCCTCGCAACGGCCGCAATGCTTCGGAGCGAACAGCGCGAAGAGGCCCTGACCGCCTGGCGCAGGCGAGGCAAACGCGCGTTCGATGTGGAAGCTGACGATAGGAACGCAGCTGACTCACCGCTTGGGTGAGATCCCGCTCCAGGGCCGACGCCACCATTTTCTATGCCGCGGCGGTTCGCTCAATGCTCGATCGATGCAGAGAAGCGCGCGTACCATCTCTTGCTCAACGCGGCACACGCTGATGCCCGTGTAGGCCGCGACTTCCGTATAGCTGAGCTCGTCTATCCGATGGGCGAGGAACACTTGCCGAGTGAGAAGCGGCAGCTTGTTGAACTCGCCCTGCATGCGTTGCCGCAGCTCCTCGCTCAGCGGCTCTTCTTCGTCACGCGGCGCGTGATCCGAGTCAGTCATTGGGCACGTCCTGCTCGGCACGCTCCCACACCGTGATGGCACCATTATAGAGGTTGGTCAGAAAGCGGTTTCCCGCCGCACGGACGCGATCCATTTCGTCGAGGGTGAACACCGACAGCGTGATTCTCGCGCGGCCCCGCAAGCTCGATGCCACGGCTCGCTGGGCGACGCCCCAATGGCGGTTCCGACCTCGATATTCCGGATAGTCGACGAAAGCCCAGATCTCATACTCGTTGATCTCGCCGGTCTCTCGATCTGGAGGGCCATCACGACCAGCGAAGGCTCCGACGAGCATCAGGCGATACAGCGTTCCACGCCTGGGTGACCGAGGCCTCCAGTTAACAAAATGAGTGCGGAGCAAGCGTACAGCCCGTTCGATCTCTTGCTGTTTGCGCCTGACAAGGTGACCAACTGTCGCCTTTACACGCTCGCGGTCGTCGAGCGTTGTCATCGCAGACGACCGAGCAAGAGGCATCTTGCTGCCTGGCAGGAGTCGCGAGCTCGGGATTGGCGCCGCGCGGGGCGCCAAGTATGTGTCAGCATAGCCCGGTCACCTCTAGGAAGGTGTTCGTGGTCAGACCGAGGGCGGGACTCCTATCCTGGCCCTCGGTCGCATCAGTGATATCAGTGCTATCTATTGTCGGTCAAGTGCCGTCTGATATGACCGGCATCAGTCATGCCAGTCGAACTGAAATCGGTGCGGTTCATCTTTTCAGCTGAACCGAGCCTGCTCGCGCGGGTGGACAGTTGGCGCCGAAAGCAAGCTGACTTGCCCTCGCGCGCCGAGGCCGTCCGGCGTCTTCTCGAACGCGCGCTGAAGGACGAGTAGTCGCCGCTTCCCTTGTGAAGAGCGCAGGCGCCGACGGGATCGTTTTCGACGCGCCCTGAATTCGAGCCTCCCCGAACGCTCAGACGTGCATAGAAGGCTCATCGAATCTCTCCACATCGCAGGAGACTTCGATGACAGACGGCAACGATCGCATCTTGCGCATCAAGGCGGTGCTCGATCGCACCGGCCTGAGCCGATCAACGCTTTATCGTAAGATCCAGAACGGCACGTTTCCGGCGCAGGTGCGCATCAGCACGCGCTGCGCTGGCTGGCGCGAGTCAGCTGTGAATGCCTGGATGCAGAATCCGATGTTCTTCCATGTCGATGATGAAACTGCGAGCTGAGTCTGTCTACGCAATGCCCCATCAGGTCCCCCAACAACCCGCCAAAGCGCGAAGCCTCTGTGGGACGAAATTGTGGGACCCGAGGTATCCGTTTCAATCAACGCATTGAAAGTTGACGATAGTTTTTGCTTGACTGGCGGAGAGGGTGGGATTCGAACCCACGGTACGGTTGCCCGTACGCCGCATTTCGAGTGCGGTGCTTTCGACCACTCAGCCACCTCTCCGCTTGAAAAGTCGCTCTGGCCGGGCGGGTGCCGGCTCCGGTCGGACGCGGCGCTCTAGCAGCGAGCGTTCGCTCTGCCTAGATAGGTCGAATGACCCCTTTTGAACCTTTCGAACGTTCCTCCGCCATGGGACAGATCGACATGCCCGTGGCCCGCTTCGCGATCGGCGACGTGGTGCGCCATCGGCTGTTCGATTTCCGCGGCGTGATCTTCGACGTCGACCCTGAATTCGCCAACAGCGACGAATGGTACGAAGCGATTCCCGAAAATCTGCGGCCGCCGAAGGAGCAGCCCTTCTATCACCTGCTCGCCGAGAATTCGGAGACGGCGTACATCGCCTATGTCAGCCAGCAGAACCTGCTGCCCGACGACAGCGAGGAGCCGGTCGATCATCCGGCGATCGCGACCATGTTCGACCGCGAGGACGGCCGGTACCGGCTTCGGACCGAGCTCCGCCACTGATCAAGGAGAGGGCCGAAGCCCTCTCCTCGCTACTCCCGCTCAGAAATTGAAGCCGACGCGCCCGTAGATGTACCGGCCGTTGAACCCGAACGGCGAATAGAATGGGAATCCGACGAGTCCACTCGGTCCATTCAAATTGCCGGGCACACGATCCGGATAGACGTCGAACAGGTTCTGGACGCCCAGCGCCAGTTGCAGGCCATGCCTTGGCTGATATCGCGCCTCGAGGTCGGTGATCGCGTGCTTGCCCGTGTACAGGTCCGCGGCAGGAGTGGTGCCTGGCTGCACCACATTGCCATAGTAAGTGACCCGGGCAGTCGCGCCGAAGTCGCGCAGCGACCAGTCGACCGTCCCCGCGACTTTCTCGCCAGGTGTGCCTTCGGTCAGGGTTAGCAACCGGTTGCGCGCGAACAAAGTCGGCGCGGGATCAAGCGTCGAAGTCGTTACAGGGACCCGCGTCACCTTGACCTTGTTAACGTTGCCGGCGACCGTGAAGTCAAACACGCCGGCGCTGCTCGAGCGGAGCCGATAGTGGCCAACCACGTCGACACCCTCTGCGTGAGAAGCGAGGCCGTTGATGAAGAACCGCGCGGCGCTCACGTTGAATGGCGCCAGCAGAGCGGCCACCGCCGGGCTGAAGGTCGCCGAGATGTTTTCAGACAGTCCGAGCTGGTCGCGCAGGCGGATGTAATAGCCATCCACGGTCAGATCGAATCCTGCAAAGCGGAAGACTGCACCGCCCGAAAAGTTCGTCGATTTCTCCGGCCTGAGCGGCAACCCGCCGAGCGCCTCCGAAACGGGGGCCGTTGACGGGAAGGTGCCGGTTAGCACCGGCGAGCCGTTGACGATGACCGACGCGATTGAGGTGAAATATTCCTGTTGAAGCGACGGTGCGCGGAATCCGGTCGAGACCGTACCGCGAAGCGCGAACTCGGGGCTGAAATCATAGCGCGCCGAGAGCTTGCCGGTCGCGGTCTGCCCGAAGTCCGAATAAGTCTCGCCACGGAGCGCCGCATCAAGCCGGAACTGCTTGGTGAGCTGCGCCTCGACATCGACATAGGCGCTGCCGTTCTCGCGGTGCTTCTTGATCGCATTCAACTGGTTGAAGCCGCCGAAACCCTGGGCGCCCGATCCGGTATAGGACGCCAGCTCGCCGGGCGTGATCTGATAACCTTCACGCCGGGCCTCCAGTCCAAACGCCAGGTTCAGCGACTGGAACACGTCGAGCGTCTTCGTGACATCGAGGTTACCGACGAGCTGGTCATAAATCAGCGCGCCGTCGTAGAAATTGTGGGGCGTATCAGCGCCAAGCGTGTAGTTCGCCGAGTTCTTGGTGTGGAAGATGACCTTGTTGCGGCCGTAGCTCGCGCTGAGGTCCACGTTCCAGCCGTCCCCGACGATTCCCTTCACGCCGACCGCGCTGTTGAGGTCCTTGGAGACCGTGTCGATCAGCGGGATGAAGCCATCCGGATAACCAGCGATCGCCGCGGAGTTCTGACTCGCAATGCTAGTCGGCCTTGGGAACGCCGCGCTCGACGTATGCCGATGCGTATAGCCGAGCCAGCCGTACAGCTGCCAGTCGGGCGCGACGCTCATGCCCGCGTTCGCGAAGCCGCTATACTGCTTCACATAGGGATCGCCGAACCGGCCGCGCAGCGGAGGTCCGTCGAGCGCTGGAACAGCATTGGGCGCCGGCGCATCGGACCGGTTGGTGGGTTGGCGAACCGTATATTGTCCGGACAGCGTCAGATAGCCGTCGCTGCCGAAGCCGAAGCCCTTCCAGGCGTCAACCGTCGTGACCGGCTCGCCAGTCACGTGATGGTCGTCGCGCGACGTCTTCACATCCGTGTCGTAGAAGCCGTGCGTGAGGGTTACCGATCCGCCGGACCGCGCCTGTCGCAGGCGCAAGTTGATCACGCCGGCAATGGCGTCCGAGCCGTAGAGCGCCGAGGCGCCGTCGCGCAGTACCTCGACCCGGTCCAGCGCGTCGGTCGGAATGGTGTTGAGGTCGACCGCCGACGAACCCCTGCCGACGCTGCTGTTGATGTTGAGCGAGGCCGACGCGTGGCCCCGGATATTGTTGATCAGCACCAGTGTCTCGTCGGGCGAGAGGCCGCGCAAGGTCGCGGGGCGGATCGCGTCCGTCGCGTCGGTCGCCGACGGGCGCGGGAAATCGATCGACGGCGCGACTGCCGCGATTGCGGTCCCCAACTCGGGCGTGCCCTGATGCTGCAGGCTGTTCACCGACAGCACGTCGACTGGAGACGCGGTGTCGAGCCGCGACCGGCCGGGCGCGCGCGTTCCGGTGACGACGATTTCTTCGCCGCTGGCAGTGGTCGCCTTCGCATTCTGCACTGCGCCCGTCGGCCCGGCGGGGACCTGGGTCGCCTGGGCAAGCGCCGGATTGGAGCACAGCAGCGCGATGCTTGAGGCGGTCGCGAACGCCGCGGCGCGCACGCGGGCGCTGCGACGACTGAGTGAGAGGCTGACGAAATGACGCTGGAACATCGCTGATCCCCCTGTTGCGCCGGGGTGCCGCTGCGCCCGCGGCCCGGCTGAAATGACGCTACCCGAGTCAATGACCAGCTAGCCCCGTTGAAACGACTAGTTTACTCGGTTGCTGACAAGTACTGATCGTCCCGGATTCATAAGATTGACTCGCTACTGTTGCTGCGGCGCAACGTGGATTCCGTCCGAGCGGGCGGTTGACACCCGCCAGCCCCTGCCATAGGCGGCTCGCTTTCCCGCGCGGGCCATGGCCTTGCGCTCACACGCGCGCGGGATGCGAAATTCTAGTGGAAGAGAAGAGCCAATGTTCGCAGTCGTGCGCACGGGCGGGAAGCAATATCGCGTCGCCCCCGGAGACAAGATCGTCGTCGAGAAGCTCGACGGCAACGCAGGCGACAAGGTGACTCTGGCCGACGTCCTGCTCGCCGGCGACGGCGGCAATCTCAAGTCGACCCAGGGACTGACCGTCGCCGCGGAGATCGTCGCTCAAGCCAAGGGCGACAAGGTGACCGTGTTCAAGAAGCGCCGCCGCCACAACTATCGCCGCAAGAAGGGCCATCGCCAGCAGCATACGATTCTGAAGATCGTCGCGATCGGCGATCACAAGCATGCCCCGAGCAAGGCGGAGGGGACAGAGAAGAAGGCGCCGAAGGCGGAATCCGCTCCCGCAAAAGCTCCAGCGAAGGCGAGTGCTGCATCTGAGAAGGAGAAGGGGACGACGCCCGAGGAGGGTTCTGGAGACGTCGCGGGCAAGCCGACCGAAAATCCCGCGCCGAACAACGAGGCTCAGGCCAATCCGCCGGCGCAGAGCGTCGATGCGCCGTCGAAAGCCAACGGTAAAAAGACTTCGGCCAGCGGCAAAGCGCCCAAGGCCGCCTCGACAGAAAATGCTGCACCTGCTAAGGGCGGCGCAAAGAAAGCTCCGAAGAAGTAATTCGACATGGCACATAAGAAAGCAGGCGGCTCGTCCCGCAACGGCCGCGACAGTGAGAGCAAGCGCCTCGGCGTGAAGAAGTTCGGCGGACAGGCTGTCCTCGCCGGCAATATCATCGTGCGTCAGCGCGGTACGAAGTGGCACCCGGGCGACAACGTCGGCCTGGGCAAGGATCATACCCTCTTTGCGCTTACCGACGGGCAAGTCACGTTTCGCGACGGCAAGCTCGGCCGCAAATATGTGCATGTCATGCCGATTAGCGGAACGAGTTCATAGGAGCGGTCATAAAGGGACCGCTCCCACGAAGGGGCGGCCCGGACGAGATCTAGACCAGATCAAAGCCAAAATGGGAGAAGGGGAGCCCCGGAAGGGGTCTCCCCTTTTTCTTTGCCTTCTCCCGAAACTGTCACCTGCCGCTGTCAAGCGGCCGGCGAGGAGAAGGACGATGTTCGCGAGAACGCCAAGACTGCTGCTGAGACCGGGCTTCCCCGAAGACGCGCCCGCGCTCGCCGGCGCGATTGCCGACCGGGCGATTGTTCGCAACCTGGCCGTCGTTCCGTGGCCCTATACGTTGCGCGACGCCGAGGCTTTCCTTGCGAGCCCGCGGGATCCGGTGCTCCCCTCGCTGCTCATCTTCGAGCGCACCGACGCCGCTCCGCAACTGGCCGGCGCCTGCGGGCTGGGCCGGCGCGCTTCGGGCGCGGTCGAGCTCGGTTATTGGATCGGCCGACCGTTCTGGGGCCGCGGTTATGCGACCGAAGCCTGCGGCGCGCTGATCGACATCGCGCGGACGCTGGGACTGCGGCAGCTCGAAGCCTCCCACTTCATCGATAATCCGGTATCGGCGCGGGTGCTCGAGAAGTTGGGCTTCGCGTCCACGGGCCTGATCGCACCGCGGATGAATTGCGCCCGCGGGGTCCAGGTGCCCGCGCGCCTGATGCGGCTGCAGCTGCAGGTGGTCGTCGACGACGATGATGAGGAGGCGATGGCGGCTTGAAAATCCGCCCCGAGCTTGCTCGGGGAGGGGGACCATCGAACGAAGATTCGATGGTGGAGGGGTATTGCGCTGCGCCAGCCCCTCCACCGCCTTCGGCGGTCCCCCTCCCCCAGCCAAGCTGGGGGAGGATTTAAACCGCCCGTCTCACCTTGCGCCTTGGCTCATCGCCTGCCGCGATGGCAGGATAGGCGCTCAGCAAATGCCGGTCATCCTCATTCCACGGATGAAAGCCCGGCAGGAAGAATTTGAACCACGCGCCCGCGATCTTGCGGAACATGCCGGGCCTCACCCACAAATACCACAGCAGCAGCGCCCAGGCGCGGACGCCCGTCACTCCATCCTGGCGCATCAGCTCGAGCGCTCCCGCCGTCCGGTCGACCACGAAGTTGCGGGTGACGTAGAGCATCACCTTCGCCTTGACCTTCCAGCGCCTGGGCCTGGGCCAGTGGCGCGTGGCGAAGAGCCAGGTGTCGTAAGCGACGCCCTTGTGCTCAACCTCCTCGACAGCGTGCCAGCGCCAGAGGTCGGCGACCTCGGCCTCCGCGCCTTCGAGATGACTCGGGTTCGCCAGCAGCTGGTGCGCGAGAATCGCGGTGAAGTGCTCGAGCGCCATGGTCGCCGCGAGGCTGACGATCGGCGGCTTGCTACGGGTGATCGACAGCCGCCACTCGACCCGCTCCTCCAGCTTTGAAAGATCGTAGCCCGATCGCGTCGCTCGCTTGTTGAAGGCGTCATGCTCGCGGCTGTGGATCGCCTCCTGCGTGGTGAAGCCTTTGATCTCCTCGGCGAGCTTGGCCGGCGCTCCGTCACGAAAGGCGCGGACGCTCTCGACGAAGAACGCTTCCCCCGCCGGGAAGGTCGTCGATAGCGCATTGTAAATAGCGGTCGCTTCGACGCGTCCGCCGTGCCACAAATGCGGCGCAGCCGTTTCCCGGCCGAAGCGGCGGTCGCGCGGCTTGATTCGGAGGTCTCTCGGGGTCGGAAGTGTCGTCGCAGCCATGGGAAGAAGATAGATTAACTTACACGCGTGTCAATAAGACGAACCCGCCTCAGCCCGGAAGAAAGCCGCTCCGCCGCGCTTGCCGCCGCGCGCAGGCTGCTGATCGAGCAGGGACCGCAGGCGGTGACGCTGAAGGCGGTCGCCGCCGAGATCGGGCGGACTCATGCCAACCTTCTCCACCATTTCGGGTCGGCCGCCGGGCTCCAGGGCGCGCTCGCGAAATCGATCGCGGATTCGGTCTCGCAAAATATTGCCGATGCGGTCGAACGCGCCCGGGCCGGGCAAACCGACGCGCGGGTGATCGTCGACCAATGCTTCGATGCGTTCGGCCGCGAGGGCGCCGGCGCGCTCGCCGCGTGGATGATCCTCAGCGGCAACCGCGACGCGCTCAACCCGATCCTCGATTCGATCCACGGGCTCGTCGCCCAGCTCGGGGTCGGCCATGACGAGCGGCACGTCGCCGAGAGCACGCTTTCGCTGGTGCTGAACGCGCTGGGCGATTCGCTGCTCGGACCGGAAATCGCCCTGGCATTAGGGCTTCCCCGCGATGCCGCGCGCGAGCTAGCGGCGCAGCGGCTGCGCCACCGCCTTGAGGCCGAGCAGCCGAAGGGCTGAACGCCGGCTCGGCACGCCACGGCACCAACGCTGTTGCGAGTGCGTTACGACGCCATGCGGAAACTGTTCAACGCCTGGGCAACCCAGATCTCGACCGCCGCGGGACAGCCGCTGACCTTCGCCACCGCTGTCCTGATCATCCTCGTCTGGGCGGTGTCCGGCCCGATCTTTCATTATTCCGACACGTGGCAGCTGATCATCAACACCGGGACGACCATCGTCACCTTTCTGATGGTCTTCCTGATCCAGAACAGTCAGAACCGGGACGCGGCCGCGATGCAGGCGAAGCTCGACGAGCTTCTGCGCGCGGTCGACAAGGCGCGCGAGCAGTTCATCGGAATCGAGCATCTGACCGATCAGCAGATCGAACTCGTCCGCACCGCGCTCGAGCGCCACGCGAAGGAAATCAGCGAAAAGCAAAGCAAGAAGCAGACGACGGAGGATACCGTCGATCGCCTGCTTGACCGTTTCTGATCACCGTCGGCCGGCGTGAACCTCCTGCAATTTTCGTTCCGCTCGGTCGATCGCGCGCAATAGCTCTTCGAACGTCGACGGAGCCTCTTCCACGGGCCAGACCCGCTCGAACGTCGGGCCGAGCAAGTCGAGGTCCTGCTGGGTTAGCAGACCGACGGCTACGATGCGCTCGTGCATTACAAAGCTCCCGTAGCCTGATTTACATTAGAAACGCGCCTAAGCGGCTGAAGTGCCTAGCGTTTCGACATTGAACCATTTCGGGGCGCTTGAACCGGAGCGCGTCCGCGCCGAAATCTGCCGTTCCAGATTCAGGAGTATCGATGCCGCACGCCGTGCCCGAATGGCAGCATCTCGCGATCTACGCCGTCGGGATCGCGTTGATCATCATCATTCTCCAGCGAATTCCCTACGTCGGGCGACTCGTCCGCTTCGCCTTCTCGCTCGGGCTGCTCGCTTTCCTGATCTTCATCCTGCTCTCCCAAGCGCCTTACCAGCCGGAGCTGTCGCGAATCACGTCCAGCCTCGGCCTCGACGATCAGCGGGTCACCGGCAAAGAGCTTCGCGTCACCATGGCGCCGGATGGCCACTTCTGGGTCGTCGCCTCGATCAACGGCGTGAAGCGGCGGATGCTGATCGACAGCGGCGCGACCGTGACTGCCATTTCGGAAGCGACCGCTCGCCGAGCGAACGTAGACGTCGGGACTGGCCTCGCGCCCGTGGTCCTGCGAACGGCGAATGGAGCCGCGCGAGCCGAGACAGGAAAGGTCGACGAAATCCGCGTCGGCAACATCGTCGCACGCAACCTTGCCGTCGTCACGTCGCCAGGCCTCGGCGATCTCGACGTGCTCGGAATGAACTTCCTCTCGAAGCTCCAGTCCTGGCGGGTCGAGGGCCGGACCCTGATCCTCGTGCCGCATCATCCGCAGCAGACGGCTGCTTAACTTTCCCTTCGCTGCCGCTTCGCGTAACCCGCCCGGCAAATGCACTTCCTCGACCAGGCCAAGATCTTCATCCGCTCGGGCGCGGGCGGACCGGGCGCGGTCAGCTTCCGGCGCGAGAAGTTCATTGAATTCGGCGGTCCCGACGGGGGTGACGGCGGCAAGGGCGGCGACGTGGTCTTCGAGGCAGTGCCGGGGCTCAATACGCTGATCGATTTTCGCTATACCCAGCATTTCCGGGCGCCGCGCGGCAAAGGCGGCGCTGGAGCGAACCGGACGGGCGCCGGCGGCGACGATCTGGTGATCGAGGTTCCCGTCGGCACCCAGGTCCTCGCCGACGACGAGGAGCGCTCGTTGCTCGCCGACCTGACTGAAATCGGCCAGCGCGTCGTGCTGCTGAAGGGCGGCATGGGCGGGCGCGGCAACGCCAGCTACAAGAGCTCGACCAATCGCGCCCCGCGCCAACACCAGACCGGCACGCCTGGCGAGGAGATGTGGGTCTGGTTGCGTCTCAAGCTGCTCGCCGATGTCGGTCTCGTCGGTCTTCCGAACGCCGGCAAGTCGACCTTCCTCAACTCGGTCAGCAACGCCTCGGCCAAGGTCGGCGACTATCCTTTCACCACCCTTCGCCCGCAGCTTGGCGTCGTCCGTCACAAGGGCCGCGAGTTCGTGGTCGCGGACATCCCCGGGCTGATCGAGGGGGCCGCAGAGGGCGCGGGAATCGGCGACCGCTTCCTCGGCCACGTCGAGCGAACACGACTGCTGCTGCACCTTGTCGATGGCTCCGGCGAGGACCCGCTGCAAGCGTGGGAGATCGTGCGCGGTGAGCTCGACAGCTATGGAGCAGGCCTGGCCGAAAAGCGCGAGTTGATCGCACTGACCAAGGCCGACCTGCTCGATGCGAAAAAGCGCGCGGAGGTCGTCACGGCGCTGGAGGAGCTATCCCACGCCCGGGTCTTCCCGATCAGCGCTCCGCTCGACGAAGGCATGGAGCCCCTGCTCGATGCCATCATCGGAAAGCTCGGCGCCGCGAAAGAGGAAGAAGCGGTCGACGCGGATCTAGAGAAAAGACAATGGTCGCCCCTCTAAGATCCTCCCCGGAACGGGGAGGGGGACCGCCGAAGGCGGTGGAGGGGTCCCAAACAGGGGAGTGGCCCCCTCCGTCAGCGCTATCGCGCTATCACCTCCCCGTTCCGGGGAGGATTTGATGAATCTCGCGATCACCGGCGGCACGGGCTTCATCGGCGCGCATTTGATCGACGCCGCTCTCGCCGCCGGTCATCGCATCAAGGCCCTGACCCGCCGCGACCAGCCGGAGCGCGAGGGTGTCGAATGGATCGCCGGGGACCTCTCCAGTCGCGACGCACTCGAGCAGCTGGTCCGCGACGGCGATGCAATCATCCATGTCGCCGGGACGATCAGCGCCCCAAACGCGGGCGGCTTCGAGAAGGGCAACGTCGCGGGGACGCTCAGCATGCTCGCCGCCGCCACCGCGGGCGGTGTCCAGCGCTTCGTCCATGTCTCCTCGCTCGCCGCGCGCGAGCCGAAGCTGTCGCTCTACGGCGCGTCCAAGTGCAAGGCCGAGGAGCTGATCATGGGGTCGGGGCTCGACTGGGCGATTGTCCGGCCGCCCGCAGTGTACGGACCCGGCGACAAGGAGACACTCGAGCTGTTCCGAATGGCCAAGCTCGGGGTCATGCTCATGCCGCCCAAGGGCCGCATCTCGGTCATCCATGTCGACGATCTGGCGCGCCTGCTCCTCGCACTTACGAACCCTGCGGCACCATCGAGCTGCCTGATCGAGCCGGACGACGGCAAGCCGGGCGGCTGGAGCCACCGCGAGTTCGCCCAGGCGCTCGCCGCCGCAGTGGGCACCAAGGCGGCGGTGATCTCCTCGCCCGGGATCCTGCTTCGGCTCGCCGCGAAAGCTGACCAGCTGCTGCGGGGCGAACGGGCCAAGCTGACGGTCGACCGCGCGGCCTATTTCTCCCACCGCAACTGGGTGGTCGAACCCAAGCGCGCCGCCCCAAGCGGCTTATGGCATCCTCAAATCGCGACCGAGCAGGGGCTCAGGGACACGGCGGAATGGTATCGCCGGGAGAGCTGGCTCTAGGCGCCAGGAGCAGAGGTTCCGCTCTCAATCCTGCGACGACCCGAGCAGAACGAGACGGACCGACGCCCGCCCCGCTAATCTCAAATCACGCGACCTGCATCAGGCGCGTCGAGCGCTTCCGTGAACGACGCATCTGGAATCCAATTCCAGCGAAGCCCACGAGCATCAGGGCCCAGGTCGCCGGTTCGGGAACCGCCGGAGCACCGCTGCCGAGCTTCGCATAAGCGGTGAGCGACTGGCCGCCGGAAGTCAGCTTTACGCTGTAGGTATCGTTGACGCTCGGATCAAACCCGAGACCGCTGAGGAAACTGAACGTGAGCCGCTCGCTGTTTTGCGCGAGGTCGGTGTCGGTGGTTGATGTATAATTGTCGTTGCCGACAAAGAACGGATCGTAGCTGACGGTCGCCCCGGTCAGGAGGTTGGTCAGCGTAATCTGAGCATTATACTGGCTCCCGTCGACGCTCCAGTCGAAGCTGATCGGGGTCGTTCCGAGGGCGAAGCTATAAACTCCGTTGCTGTCCGAAGCCGGTGCGACCTGACCCGTCTCATGGAAGCGGAGCGCCAGCTCCTCTGCCGTATTATATGGGCCAGCGGGGGTCGAGAGGACCGCGGCGTTGGCCGGAGTGTAGTTGTTCCCGGTGCCGTATTGGAAACCGTCGGCCGGTGCGGAATTGTAGACCTGAGCCACGGCCGGAGCGGCAAAGGCAGCGCCAGCGGCAGCCGCGATGATAATCATTTTACTCATACTACCCCCTTCGACTCACCAAGAGTCGGGGGGGTTATCCAAAGATAATATTACTTAATCAAGATTTGCTAAATAATTGATTAACCTCAATCCGGAATGCGTCTTTCTTGCCGCTGGGCCGTCTTGCCGTAAAGTGTGGCGGCGGCGGTTTTGCATCGGGGGGAGACCGGGGGCATGTTTCTGGGGAGGGCTAAACAGGCGCTGACGTTCGCTGCGGCGGCCGCAATTGCACTCCAGCCTATTCCCTCGCTGGCCGAGCCCGCCGCTGTCCATCTCGAGCTCCAGGCGAACCGCACTGGCCCGATCATCAGCCGCGACATCTTCGGACAGTTCGCAGAGCATCTCGGCACCGGAATCTACGGAGGCATCTGGGTCGGCCCGGACTCGCCGATCCCCAACGTCCGCGGGATCCGTAGCGACGTCGTCCAGGCGCTCCGCGCCATCCGCGTCCCCAACGTCCGCTGGCCGGGCGGCTGCTTCGGCGACAATTATCATTGGCGAAACGGCATCGGTCCGCGTGGCTCACGGCCCGCCACCCTCAACCCGGATTGGGGCGGAGTCATCGAACCCAACAGCTTCGGGACCGAGGAATACTTCGACTTCCTGAGCCAGATCGGCGCCGACGCCTTCATTTCGGAGAACATCGGCTCGGGCACCGTCGAGGAGGCCGCCGACTGGTTCGAATATATGACATCCGCCCAACCGACGATGCTGGCGAAGGAGCGCGCGGCGAACGGCCATCCTGCCCCGTACAAGGTGAAATATCTCGGTCTCGGAAACGAAAGCTGGGGCTGCGGCGGGGCCATGACTGCCGACCACTACGTCGAGGAAATGAAGCAGTACGCCCATTACACCCGCAACTATAATCCTGACCAGCAGAAG
>JBQCCG010000234.1:0-10105 GCA_051962455.1 Sphingomicrobium sp.
TCTGCCGCCATGCCGCGCGCCAGTGGACCATCTGCCCGTCGAAATCCGCCCAGCTCGCGGGCCGGCCCGACATGAGCGGCTCCTGGCTGCGGTCCGGATCGTAGAGATCGAGGATCGCCGCCTGCATGAAAGGCGTGCTTCCGCCGCGGAACGCCGGATGCTCGGGGTTGCCGTCGAGCTTGATCGGCCGTGAGCCTGATGTTGTCGCTAGGACCGGCTGGGCGTAGCCGTCGAACAGGACGGCGGTCGCATAATGATCGACGCGGCCTTCGAGCAGGCCCTCGGGACGGTTGACGAACGGAACCACGTCATCCGACCGCACCGGCTTGCACCCGCTCACGCCGGCGAGCGCGAGCGACGCGCCCATCACCCGCAGCACCTCGCGCCGGTCGACCGTCCACAGTTCGAACAACGACGGGAATTCAGCCTTGAGCATCTCGCCGAAGGAATCGCTCCGCTGATACTCTTCCAGCGAACGCCAGAATCTCTTCCCGCCGCTCATCGGTGGCATGTCCCGCAGCTGGTGAGCTCGGTCGGCGACTTGATGTGATATTCGGCCATTAGCATGCGGCCGAGCGCCGCATGGTTCGCCGGCGGCTTCCACTCGAAATTATAGACCTGGTCGCGCGGCCTCAGGTGCGGCGCCGGGTTCCGGTGGCAGTCGAGACAGAATTTCATCTCGAACGCCTTGGCGCGGTAGGTGAGCGGCATCCGATCGATGCGGCCATGGCATTCGACGCAGGCGATGCCCTTGGCGATGTGGATGTCGTGGCGGAAGTAAACATAATCGGGAACCCGGGCGACGCGGCGCCAGAGGATCGGGCGGTTCTCCGCCAGGCTTTGGCGCACCGGCGCGAGGACCTGCGCGTTGGTCCACAGCTGCGAGTGGCAGGTCATGCACACATGGGTGGCCGGGAAGCCGGCATTGGCGCTCGTTTCCACCGTGCTGTGGCAGTAGCGGCAGTCGATCCCATCGTCGCTGACGTGGTGCTTGTGGCTGAACGGCACCGGCTGCAACGGCGTGCGCGCGACGACGTCCCAATATTGCGAGCGCGCGAAGGCGAAGGCGACGAGAAACAGCCCAATCGCGACCACCAGCACGCCGAGCGCCACCGCTCTGAGCCAGGTGTCCGCGGTCCGTGCGAAGATCTGCGGCACGCGGGCTGAACGCTCACCGCGCCGCGGCGGTGCCTGCGCGGGGGCGCAGATCAGACAAATTCGTCAATTCGTGGCGGCTTGCCGGCGGTGTCAGCGCCGGGTTGAGAATGAAATCAGAGCTGATCGATCCGCACTGCCGCACCTCGCGTTGAGCGAGGCCGAAACGCGCCCGTTCCCCAAGTTGATGTGGATCAAAGAACCCATGCCGAGTTGCGTTGACGCACCAAGGACTGCGACCTAACTGACGCGTCGGCGCCGCGGGTATGATGTAATGGTAGCCTGTCAGCTTCCCAAGCTGAACGCACGGGTTCGATTCCCGTTACCCGCTCCACGCACAGGCTGTCCTGGGGACAGCCGAGCATCGAGCGCGCTGCGCCAAGGCGCAGCGACGACAGCTTCATCCTTTTCGAAAGACAAGGCAGATCCCGGATCAAGTCCGGGATGAGGATTTGAGGCGACTATCCGACCTCATCGCGAAATTCGAACAGGTAATGACGCTCGTAGATACCGGCGTTCCGGTACGGACTGCTCTCGACCAGCGCCTCAGCGGCCTTCCGGTCGTCCGCTTCGAAGATCATCAGCATCGCCGCCTTGCGGCCGTTCTCGTCGCACAGCGGACCGACCGAGTGGATCGACAAGAATGGCTGTTGGAGGAAGTCGTTCGACTCCTGATTGATCTGCTGAGGGATCGTCTCGGCACCCGGCTTGATGAACCCCATCCAGGCAAAGAGCATACGCCGCCTCCCTGTCGCTCGTCCGAATCCAAGCGCAACCCATAACAGACGGCGGAACGAAGAGTGTCCTTAGGTGTTGCTTAATATAAGCAAGCTTACTATATCCGTTTCGCGGCGCAACGGGATCAGCAAAAAGTGGAAACTCTTCCTTTCGAAATCGGTGAAACTGCGCACGCATTGCGCAAGGCGTTCGATCGGCGTGCCGTCGGGCTCGGAGTCACGCGCGCGCAGTGGAAAGTGCTGTTCCGGCTCAACCGACATCCGGGTCTTCGCCAGATCGAGCTGGCCGACATGCTCGATATCGAGCCGATCACTTTGTCGCGCATCGTCGATCGGCTGGAGGAGGCGGGACTCGTCGAGCGCGCCGCCGATCCCGCCGATCGCCGCGCGTGGCGGCTTCACGTCACCGCAAAGGCGCGGCCGCTCGTCGAGAAGCTTCGGGCGATCGCCGACGAGATGGTCGCCGACGCGTTTGCCGGAATCGACCCGAAAGACATTGAAATCACGCGGCAAGTTCTTGGGAGAGCGCGCGAAAATGCATCCCGCGCCGCAGAGCTGAACAAGGCTTCGAATCAATGAACAAGATGCAGACCGAACCGATGGCCGTCGCGGACGCCGGGGAAGCGCCCAAGCGCAAGCGCAGGATCAAGATCGAGAAAGGCAATTGGCTCCGCACGGTGCTGATGCTGATCGTGCCTGCGCTGCTTATCATTGGCGGCGGTTATTATTGGCTGACCAGCGGCGGAAGCGTTTCGACCGACGACGCACAGATCAAGCAGGATATCGTCTCGGTCAGCGCGCAGGTGACCGGGCCGGTGCAGCACGTCTACGTTCGCAACGGCAGCCAGGTGAAACGCGGCGACATATTGTTCCAGATCGATCCGGCGCCGTTCCAGGTGGCGCTTGAGAACGCCCAGGCGCAGCTCGCGGCCGCGGAGTTGCAGACCACGCAATTGAAGACCCAGGCGGCGGGGACGGGGGCGGACATTACGGGCTCCCAGGCCAATCTCGCAATCAAGCAGAATGCGCTCGCACGGCAGACCGCGCTTCTGAAGCAGGGCTTCACCACCCGTTCGGCCTACGACGATGCGCTCAACGACGTGAAAACTGCCGAGCAGCAGCTCGAGGACGCCAAGGCCAAGGCTGCGAATGCCCATGCGGCGATTGCTCCAGGGCAGCAGCCGCAGATCGCACAGGCGCAGGCCGCCGTCGACAAGGCGAAGCTCGATCTGTCGCGGACGACGGTTCGTGCCCCGATGGACGGCACGGTCGAGAATGCCGACAATCTGCAGGTCGGCCAAATGGCAGCCGAGGGACTCGGAATGTTGTCGGTCGTCCACAGCTCCAACGCGTGGGTCGAGGCAAATTTCAAGGAAAAGGACGTCGGACGGATGGTCCCGGGGCAGCGCGCCGAGATCGAGGTCGATGCCTATCCGGGCAAGAAATTCCCCGCGCACGTGCAGAGTGTCGGCGCGGGCACGGGTAGCGAATTCTCGTTGCTGCCGGCCCAGAACGCGAACGGCAACTGGGTCAAGGTCACCCAGCGCGTGCCGGTGCGGATCGCGTTCAACGGGACTCCGGAGAAGCCGATGATCGCCGGCCTGTCGGTGACCGCGACCGTCTATTTCGACGACAACGGCAAGAAGTAGGCGCGAGAGCTCCGATGGCCAGCGCGGCCGAAGCATCGCATCCGCTACCGACCGGGCAGCGGCTGATCGTCACCGTCGGGATCATGGCGGCGGTGCTGCTGCAGGTGCTCGACACGACGATCGCCAACGTTGCCCTGCCGCACATGCAGGCGAGCCTCAGCGCGACCCAGGACACGATCAACTGGGTGCTGACGAGTTACATCGTCGCCTCGGCCATTGCGCTCCCGATCAGCGGCTGGCTTGCGGACCGCGTTGGGCGCAAACGGCTGATGCTGATCTCCGTGGTCGTCTTCACCGCGGCATCGGTCTTGTGCGCCACCGCGACCTCGCTCCCGGAAATGGTCCTGTTTCGGGCGATCCAGGGCGTCGGGGGCGCGTTCATCGTCCCGCTCGCTCAGGCGACGCTGTTCGACATCAACCCGCGCGAGAAGCACGGCCAGGCGATGGCCCTGTTCGGGGGCGGGGTCATGATCGGTCCGATCCTGGGACCGGTGATCGGCGGATGGCTGACCGACAATTACAACTGGCGCTGGGTGTTCCTGGTGAACCTTCCGGTCGGACTCCTCTGCATCCTCATCATGCTGCCGTTCATGCCCAGGTCCGGCACGCACGAGCGCAAGTTCGACATGTTCGGGTTCGTGCTCCTGGCCGTCGCGCTCGCCGCGCTCCAGTTCTGCCACGACCGCGGCGAGCAGAACGACTGGTTCTCGAGTTGGGAAACGATCATCGAGGCAGGGCTGGCGATCGGCGCCGGCTGGATGTTCCTGGTGCATATGGTCACGGCCAAGCAGCCGCTGTTCGAGCGAGCCATTTTCAAGGACCGGAACTTCGCCGTGAGCGTCGTCTTCATGGCGGTTACCGGAGTGCTGTTGCTCGGCGGCCTCGCGCTGCTCCCGCCGCTGTTGCAGAACCTCTACGGCTATTCGGTTCTCCAGTCCGGCTTTCTCACCGCGCCGCGCGGCCTCGGCACTCTATTCTCGATGCTCATTGCCGGACGCCTGACCGGCAAGGTGGACGCCCGCCTGCTCGTCGGCGCCGGAGTGATCCTGATGGGCGTCTCGCTCTACATGATGACCGGCTTTGCGATCGAGCAGCCGTCGGGGCCGGTGATTCATAGCGGCATCGTTCAGGGTCTCGGACTCGGCCTGATCTTCGTTCCGCTGCAGACGCTTGCATTCGAGACCCTCGCGACGCGATTCAGGACGACCGGCGCGGCGCTCCTCAATCTCTCCCGTAACATTGGCGGCTCGATCGGTATTTCCGTGGTGAGCACCGAACTGGTCCGGATAACCCAGATCTCTCACGCCGATATCGCGGCGCATGTCACGCAGAGGAACATTCCGAGCCTCAACCCGGCGCTGCTCGAGAATCTGGGCCGATACGGCAACGTGGTGCTCGCGTACCTGAACGCCGAGGTGACGAGGCAGGCGCTGTTCATCGCCTATCTGGACGACTTCAAGCTGATGATGATGGTCACCTTCGTCATCCTGCCGCTGCTCTTGTTCATGAGGCGCGGCAACAAAGCGGACGAGACCCCGCTGGTGCACATGGATTGACGAACGTTCTTCCGATTCGGGTAAGCCCGCGCTCGTCAAAGCCGGGCATCGGTAGCTGGCGTACCGGCGCGGACGGCCGTGATGAGCTCGACGTCAGGGTGGCGGAAGCGCCCACTGACGGCGCGGCGAACGACGCGGTCTTGAAATTGCTGGCCAAGGCGCTCGGGCTCAGCCGTTCCGAAATGTCGATTATTGCGGGGGCGGCATCTCGTCACAAGCGAATCGCAATCCCATTTGACCTCGTCGAAGCGCGGGAACGGCTCAGCAGATAAAGGAGGAGAGCATGTTCGAGGTTGGCAAGCGGCGTCTTGGCAAGAATGGTCCGGAAGTCTCGGCGATCGGCCTCGGCTGCATGGGCATGAGCGAGTTCTACGGGACGGGAAGCGACCAGGAGTCGATCGCGACCATTCACCATGCGCTCGATCGCGGAGTCAATTTCCTCGACACGGCCGACATGTACGGCTGGGGCAAGAATGAGGTGCTGGTCGGCCGGGCAATCGCAGATCGGCGGAATGATGTGTTCCTCGCGACCAAGTTCGGCAACGTTCGTGGCCCGAACGGCGAGTTCTTAGGCGTTCGCGGCGACCCCGAATATGTGCGCTCCGCCTGCGAGGCGAGCCTCAGGCGGCTGAACGTCGAAGTGATCGACCTCTATTATCAACATCGCGTCGACACCAAGGTGCCGATCGAGGAGACGGTCGGCGAGATGGCCCGGCTGAAGGAAGAGGGGAAAATCCGCTTCCTCGGCCTGTCGGAAGCTGCCCCGCAGACGATCCGCCGCGCCGCCGCCGTGTATGAGATCACGGCTGTGCAGACCGAGCTGTCGCTATGGAGCCGCGATGCGGAGGCGGAGGTGCTCCCGACCGTTCGCGAGATCGGGATCGGCTATGTCGCTTATTCGCCGCTCGGCCGCGGGTTCCTGAGCGGCCGGTTCAAGTCCCCCGACGACTTTCCGGAGGACGATTTCCGCAAATTCCATCCGCGTTTCCAGGGCGAGAATTTCGAAAAGAACCTCCAGCTCGTCCGCGAGGTCGAGAAGATGGCCGAGGAGAAGGGCTGCTCGGCCGCCCAGCTGGCGCTCGGCTGGGTGCTGGCGCAGGGCGACGACATCGTCCCGATCCCCGGCACCAAGCACATCCGCTACCTCGACGAGAATATCGGCGCGCTGGACGTCAAGCTGACGTCAGAGGACCTGAAGCGGCTCGACAGGATCCTCCCGCCCGGCGCCGCCGCCGGCGAGCGCTATCACGAGCGCGGAATGGAGACGGTCAACCGCTAGCCGCCGTGCCCGCGCATCCAGAGCGCGAACAGGTCGGGCCAGCGTGAGCCGGGGTTGTCGCGGGGCAGGTGAAGCCCGAATCCGTGGCCGCCTTGCGCGAAGAGATGCGCTTCGACGCTCGCCTTCGCGGCGAGGCAGGCGCTGATCCAGTGCTGGCTGTTGGGCGGAAGCACGAGTCCGTCGTCCATCGCCGCGGCGATGAAGCTCGGCGGCGTGTCTTTTGTCACGTGAAGCGCGGGCGAGCGGGCCACGATCAGCTCGGGCGATGGATTGGGACCGAGCAGGTTGGGTGCCGAGACGCCGAGCGTTTCTTTCGGATCGAGGCTGATCACCGGATAGATAAGGCCGACGAACGCGGGGCGCGCGGGCAGCTGATCGGCGGAGTCGACGGGCGCATAGACTCGCTCGGCATGAGAAATGGCGAGGTCCGCGGCGAGGTGACCGCCCGCCGAGAAGCCGAGCACGCCCAATCGCGCCGGATCGACCCTGAACTCGCCCGCACGGCTTCGGATCAGCCGCATCGCCCGTTGCGCGTCCTGCAGAGCGGCGGTGGAACGGTTCGCCCACCCTTCAATTGGCAAGCGGTACGTCAAAACGAAGGCGGTCGTCCGTTCGGCGTTGAAGCGCTCGGCCGGGTCCACGCCTTCGTTCGTCACGGCAACGAAGCCGTAGCCGCCGCCCGGAATCACGAGGATTGCGGAACCATCGGGGAGCGCCGGGCGGAAGACGTTCACTTCCGGCACCGCAATTCCCTTGATCCACAGCTGGCGGTAACCCGGATCGCCGGACATGGTCCACTCGGGCCGAGGGAGCTGGCGCGGTGCTCCCGGAAGCACTCCAGGCCACAGCGGAAAGCGCTCGCGCGAGGGCCATGGCGGAGCCGCCGGACCCGCTGCGATCTCGGACGGGTCGTGATATTCCTGCGCGGCGGCGGCGGCCGCGATCATCGCGAAACCGGTACCGAGGAAGGCGCGGCGCCCGACGATTGCATTAGGGCTGTCGGACAATGTCGCCACCCTTCATCACGAAATTGACGTGCTCGACCGCGGATACGTCGCGGGTCGGGTCGCCGGGCATTGCGACCAGGTCGGCGAGCAGCCCCGGTTTGACTTCGCCGCGATCGGCGAGGTGGAAAATCGAGGCGTTGCGCGAAGTCGCCGAGATCATCACCTCGGCGGGTGACATTCCCGCGTGCTGCATCGCCTCCATCTCCAGCCAGTTCTGCCCGTGCGGGAAAACCCCGACGTCGCCGCCCATGCAGATCCCGACTCCGGCCTTCATCGCCATCTGGAAGGCGCGGCGGTTCTGCTGGACGCTTTCGGGCGCGGGTTCCTGTCCATTCCAGCCCTGGAAGTAGCGGGCATAGGCCTCGGACGCGCCGAGTGTCGGGCAATAGCCCACGCCGCGGTCGTGCATCATCTTGAAGATTTCGGGCGTGCCGCCGTAGCCGTGCTCGATCGTATCGACTCCCGCAAGGATCGCGCGGCGCATCCCTTCGGCGGTCATCGCGTGAGCCGCAGCGATGCGCCCGGCGTCATGAGCGACGGCGACGCCTGCAGCCATTTCTTCCTCGGTCAGGGTCGGCCGCGACGGCTCGCCCGGCAAGTAATGATAATCGGCGTACATTTTGATGACGTCGGCCCCGGCCGCGATCTGGTCGCGAGCGGCCGCCCGCATCTCGTCGGCGCCGTTCACTTCCTCGGCGCCCTGCGGAATCTTCACGCCGGGCTCCAAGCCTTTCGGGCCGTAAGCGCCCCGCGCGACGTTCGCCTTGGTCGCGACCAGCATGCGTGGGCCGGGGATGATCCCTTCGTTGATTGCCTGCTTGATTCCGACATCGGCATAGCCCGCGCCCTCGGTGCCGAGGTCGCGCTCGGTGGTGAACCCGGCCATCAGAGTCTTTCGGACATGGACGATAGCGCGGGCGGTGCGAAGCGCGAGCGGCTCATGAAGCACCTGATCGTCCCACTTCGTCTCATTGTACGGGTGGAGAAAGATGTGGCTGTGGCCCTCGATCAGTCCGGGGGTCAGCGTCTCGCCTGGAAGGTCGATGACCTTCGCACCGGCGGGCGCGGTCAGGTTTGGACCGGCCGCGGCGATCTTGTCGCCTTCGACCAGCACCTCCCAGCCGACGTGCGGCTGCAGATTGACTCCGTCGAACACCCGCGCGGGCTTGAGCAGATAGCTGTCGGCTGCTGCCGGCGTGGCGAGACTGGCAATGGTTGCGGCCATGGCAATGAGAAAACGCATCGGACCCCTCCCGGTTTGCCGGAACCTAGGAGCAATTTGACCGTCGCGCCAAGAGGGAGGGTTTGGCAGCCGCAAAATCCGATCGCTGTTTTCGTGCTCACGCGAAGGCTTGCACTCGATGACGGAGCAGTCTAATACTGAACCAGATGGTTCAGTGTGGAAGCCCGGCTCTAGACCTCTCGTTCGCGGCGCTGTCCGACGCGACGCGCCGCGGCGTGCTCGAACAGCTTGGCCGTGCCGACGCATCGATCACCAGCCTGGCTGAGAAATTCCACATGACTCTGACGGGCATGAAGAAGCACGTCGCCGTGCTGGAGCGAGCCGGACTCGTGGTCACCCAAAAGGTCGGGCGAGTGCGGACGTGCAGCCTTGGGCGGCGCGGGCTCGAAACCGAGGCCGAATGGATCGAGGCGCATCGCAAGCTGTTCGAGGACCGCTTTGACGCGCTGGACGAAGTCATTCTCGAGATGAAGCAGGAGGAAAGTGATGAATCAGCAGGTTAGTGCCCAGGATCTCGCTCAGAACCGGACTGCAGTGGAGCGGAAGTCCGATCGGGAGCTGGTCGTCACCCGTACATTCGACGCGGCGCCCCATCTGGTGTTCAGGGCATGGAGTCAGCCTGACCTCTTCCGTCGCTGGTGGATGCCGAAGTCGGTTACCGGCGTGTCGCTCGTCTCGTGCGACATGGACGTGCGAACCGGAGGCAAATACCGGCTGGAATTCGGCGCCGGCGGATCGGAGACCCTGGCCTTCTACGGCAAATATCTCGATGTCGTGCCGGACCAGCGAATCGTTTGGACGAATGACGAGGGGGAAGAGGGGGCCGTCACCACGGTCACCTTCGAGGATCGGGGTGGCAAGACGCTGCTGACCTTCCACGAGATTTATCCGTCGAAGGAAGCGCTCGAGGAAGCGATGGCGGGCTCGGCGGCCGGACTTCCGGAGCAGTTCGATCAGCTCGACGAGCTGCTCTCGACGCTCGGCGAGTAACGAACGCAAAAGGGCGGCAGGGAAATTCCCAGCCGCCCTTCGCGAGTTTCGACCCACCCCCAACCCCTCCCTTCCGGGGAGGGGAGGGCGCGGCAGCGCCGGGGTGGATGTCGTTAGCGCTTCGAGAACTGGAAGCTGCGGCGGGCCTTGGCGCGGCCGTACTTCTTGCGCTCGACCGCGCGGCTGTCGCGGGTCAGGAACCCTGCCTGCTTGACCGCAGTGCGGAGCGCCGGCTCGTAGCGGGTCAGCGCCTGGGCAATACCGTGCTTGACCGCGCCGGCCTGGCCGGAGAGGCCGCCGCCGACGACCGTTGCAACCACGTCATACTGACCCTCGCGGCCGGCGACTCCGAACGGCTGATTGATCACAAGGCGCAGCGTCGGACGCGCGAAATAGACTTCCTGCTCGCGGCCGTTGATGACGATCTTGCCCGAGCCCGGCTTCAGCCAGACGCGCGCGATCGCATCCTTGCGGCGGCCCGTCGCATAG